>NZ_AWUO01000038.1:0-201 GCF_000499185.1 Bifidobacterium sp. A11 | reverse complement strand
ACCAGCATTCGCTGGCCCTGGGCAGCGACGGCAACGTTTACGCCTGGGGAGACAACTACTATGGCCAGCTCGGCGACGGGACGATAAACGACAAGCATGCGCCGGTCAGGGTGAAGACGCCCGACCGCAGCACGTACCCGGACCTGCCAGCGGACTTCACCTACCTGCAGGTCAGCGCCGGAGCCTATCATTCCCTGGCCC
>NZ_AWUO01000037.1:0-252 GCF_000499185.1 Bifidobacterium sp. A11 | reverse complement strand
GGACAGCGGCCAGCCGCCGGTCAGCGGCAGGGAGGATGTCGAAGGCCGGAACTCCAGCGCATGCGACACCGGGGCCGACTGGTTCCCTCCCTGGAACCTGCCCTGCGCGTCAGCACCCTCAGCATCATCGGAAAGCACCTGGGCAGAGAACTTACCCTGGTTGATCCCCTCGGGAGGAACCGCCTGCCATGAACCATGGTCACCCACAACCGCATCCGTGCCGCTGCCGCCGGGCCAGGCCACATGCACCAC
>NZ_AWUO01000036.1:0-263 GCF_000499185.1 Bifidobacterium sp. A11 | reverse complement strand
TCTATCAGGCTGACAGCAGTCGGCACGGCTCCAGCGGTCACCATGGCATCGGCCTGGCTGCAGCGCGGTCGACTGTGGAAAGTGCAGGAGGCCGCCTAATCCTCGCCAATGCAGCCAGTGGCGATGGCGCAGCAGTCACTGTATTTTTGCCAGTGCAGTGAATTCAGCGGAGCTGATACCGGTCACAGCAAACTCGGTGTCCAGTTAAGAATTGCACAGTGGTAAAGATTAGCAAATAGTGTTAATCGTGGGCCAATAATTAT
>NZ_AWUO01000035.1:0-323 GCF_000499185.1 Bifidobacterium sp. A11 | reverse complement strand
CCAGTTTTATGTTTGCCGATTGAAGGGTGATCTGCAGTAGCTCATGATAGAAGAAAGACCATCCGATAAGAAATGTGTTTATATTGTGAAGCTTTATCTTGATGAAGCTTTCTAACTGATATCCCGAGTATATTAAAGCTTGTTAGAAGCCGCCACTGCCTCTATCATATTTATATGATATGCACACTAGGGCGGCACTTTTTTATCTAAAGGGGTGTAACTGAGATGGACACCGCTCGTATTCCTTACCCTTCGCATCCTTATCAGAGCTCAGCCAATCTAGCCTCTATGCTGATACAGAACGGTCTCTCCGGCATCAGGGG
>NZ_AWUO01000034.1:0-335 GCF_000499185.1 Bifidobacterium sp. A11 | reverse complement strand
TCGGCTCGGCCGGGGTTGTGGTCATCGGCGGCTGCGCCTTGATGTCTGGCCGCCGCTGTCGCACGCCTGCGGCGTGCTGCTGAAGGGGTTGGGAATGTGGTGTTTGTGCCGCCCCCTTCCATTCTGGCCCGGGCCGCTGCGACTCAAGCCCCGAGCGTCTCCGCCCACACCCCGCTCCGGCCGAGGGGGCCGAACAGCATGCCCCCTCGGCCTCCGGGGGAGTGTTCGGATCCACGCGGGGGCTTGACTCTCCGCTATACCCGGGCCGCCATTCCAGGCGTCGGCACAAACAGTCCCGGCACCAAGGAAAGGAACACCCATGAACACCACAACCA
>NZ_AWUO01000033.1:0-407 GCF_000499185.1 Bifidobacterium sp. A11 | reverse complement strand
TTGGTGGTGGTCATGTCTGCTCCTTGCTGTGTGTGGCGGGCACCTCCCGCCTGACAACCTCCACCAGGCACGGGCTGAGCGGAGGGAGCGGCCCCCCGTGTGGACCGGGACTCGGCAGGCCGGAGGCCCGCATGGCATGCTGTTCGGCCATGCGGGCCGCAGGCCCGGCGAGGATCGGGACGCCCGGGGGCCGTGACCGGAGCGACCCATGCCATGCTGGAGGTGGTCAGGCGGGAGACGTCGACGAGCACTGAGCCCGGGACGGGCGCAGGGCGGCGGGAACCAGCCGGCCGGCCCATGGCCGGCGTCCGTCTCCTGTGCTCCGCCCGATCATCTGCGGGCGGGGCGGCGGCGAGTGGCCCCCATCAACAGGGGGCCGGGAGCCGTCGCCTGGGGCCGGCCCCGGG
>NZ_AWUO01000032.1:0-501 GCF_000499185.1 Bifidobacterium sp. A11 | reverse complement strand
ACGGCGTAGTAGTTGACGTTCTCGACGAGTCTGCCGAAATAGCCAAGGTGGGTCCGCGGCGTACCGACCATGATATGACCGGCCACGCCTCCAAGCCCCAGAACAATGCCGGCATGTTGGATGGTGTTGACGGGGTAATAGAGCTTGGCGCCGACAACCCCCACCCGTTGCAGCTGGGCGAAGGAGACCATGCGCGTCATCCAGAGCGGACTGATGACCTGGGTGTCGTCGTTCAGGAAGAGAAGGTACTCCCCTCTTGCTTCCCTGGCGGCCAGGTTGTTGATGCGGGAGAAGTTGAAGGGAATGTCCAGTTCCAGCACCCTGAACCGGTCGCCCAGGCGCTCCTTGTACCTGGCGTACAGCTTCTTCATGGCCGGGTTCCTGCTGCCGTTGTCGGCAATGAGCACCTCATAGTTGGGGTATTGGGTCTTCCCGATCAGCGAGTCCATGCACCGCTCGATATTGTCATAGCCATCCTTGGTGGGAATAATCACCGACACC
>NZ_AWUO01000031.1:0-503 GCF_000499185.1 Bifidobacterium sp. A11 | reverse complement strand
TTCGGGTACGTGTTGCGGTCGGGCATTTTCGACCCTGACCGGCGTATACCGTTCGGTGGTCGTCCCGTCGCCGAGCTCGCCATAGCCGTTGTATCCCCATGCGTAGGCGTTCCCGTCGCTGCCCAGGGCCAGCGAATACAACCATCCGGCGCTGACCTGCACGTAGGTGAAATCCTTGGGCAGATCCGGATACATGTTGCGGTCGGGTGTCCTCACCCTGACCGGCGTATACCGGTCGGTGGTTGTCCCGTCGCCGAGCTTGCCATTGACGTTGTCTCCCCATGCGTAGGCGTTCCCGTCGCTGCCCAGGGCCAGCGAATGCTGCCACCCGGCGCTGACCTGCACGTAGGTGAAATCCTTGGGCAGATCCGGATACATGTTGCGGTCGGGTGTCCTCACCCTGACCGGCGTATATCGGTCGGTGGTCGTCCCGTCGCCGAGTCGTCCATAGTAGTTGTATCCCCAGGCGTAGGCGTTCCCGTCGCTGCCCAGGGCCAGCGAAT
>NZ_AWUO01000030.1:0-1358 GCF_000499185.1 Bifidobacterium sp. A11 | reverse complement strand
GGGCTATAGGAACTAAACGCGTTGTTTATGTTGGGGGTTTGGCCTTGTGGCTGTAAGCGTGTTGGGTGGTTGTTAATAGGTCGGGTTGTTAATAGGGGTCTTGCAGGGGTGCCCGTTCCTGTTCGATTGGGGAATGAGAACCAGATCGAAGAGGGCCAGGCATTGCCCCATATGCCATGGGCGGATGCGCAAGCATGGGCGCAACAGATCAGGCACGCAGCGCTGGATGTGTCCGTCCTGCTCGATCACGTCCACCGCGCGCAGGCAGGACCGGGCCCGCGCCGCGCAGTTGAGGGAGTTCCCGGACTGGCTGCTGACGGGCAGGACCCGGGAACAGATGGGGGCCATGGGCGCCAGGGCCTGGCGTAAACGGGTCGGCTGGTGCTGGAACATCAAGCCGGCAATCACACCGGACGGGGTGGTCCATCACACGCTCATGGCCGACGGCACGTATATGGCACACGGCTGGTGCCTCCTGATAGCGATCGACGGGCAGACGGGCCAGGTCATCGACCGGCAGTGGTGCCATCAGGAGAACACGGCGGCCTGCACGGCCCTGTTCTCCCGCATCCCCGGGCCCGACGTGCTCATCACCGACGGCCTTCGCGGCGTGCAGAAAGCCTTGCCATGCCTTGCTGGCCGGGCACGCGCATCCAACGCTGCCTGGTGCACGTGCAACGCAACACCAAAACCGACCTGACACTCAAACCACGACTTCAGGCCGGCAAGGAACTCAAGCGACTCTCCGACCAGCTCACCCGGGTCCATGCCATCGAGGAAGCGGTGCGTTGGGGTGAGGCCTTGAACGCCTGGCACGAAAGATGGAAAACCCTCATCGACGAACGCACCATGGCCAAGGACGACCCAGCCAACCCCAAAGCCAGCCACCAATCCTGGTGGTGGACCCACCAGGAACTCCGCCGCTGCTACCGCAGGCCCGAACACCTCTTCCAAGACAGGCAGCTCTTCGCCTTCCCGGAACCCGAACTCACCGCCGGCGGGCCAGTGGAACGCACCACCAACCGGCTGGAAGGAGGAGTCAACCCACCCATCAAACGCACCCTCCTGCAACACCACGGCCTACCCGAGAGCCACATGAGACGCGCCTGCGAATGGCACTGCTACATGAAAACCGACAACCCCCGACCCCGCCAGCCTGATCAGGGACGAACACCAGCAGCCACAACCAGCACCCAAACGGGAAACCAGACAGGAACAGGACGAGCCCGAACACTACGGCACCGCCATCAACTGGAACGAGTTCCACACACCAGTCAGATACCCCAACACCACACTCTGACCAACACACAACCAAACCCACACACAGAACCTAAAACAACGCGTTTAGTTCCTATAGG
>NZ_AWUO01000029.1:0-1542 GCF_000499185.1 Bifidobacterium sp. A11 | reverse complement strand
CCTGCCGGCCCTTGGCCGGCAGGGGCAGGATTACCTGATGGCGTCCTCGCCCTCGCCCCAGTAGGGGTAGGGCTGGTAGCCGTAGCCGTAATCAAGCCCGGCGGCCATCCATATCGTGTTGCTGACGGTGATGGTGCCCTGCTCGCCGGGGATGGGGGTGCCGGGGGTGAGCCAGTCGAGGCGGCCGGTCTGGTCGATGGAGGCGAAACAGCCTTCCGTGCCTTGGCTGAGGTCGGCCCCCTGCTCCCACGCGGCGATGGCGTTGCGGCTGTCGCATTGGTGGGGGCCGTGGCTGTACCGGCGGCTTATGCCGTTGTGGGCCATGTACCCGTGCCGGCCGTCGCGGCTCCATGCGAACGGGTGGGTGTTGTGCTCGGAGACGGGGCCGTTGGTGGCCAGCCGGAAGTGCATGAGCACGGGCATGCGGGCCAGGGCGGCCCGGTTGCGGATGATGAAGCCCAGGGTCTTGTCGTTGTCGGGATTGCGGTACCTGTGGAGCTTGCGGCCGTCGAACCAGGCGACGCCCGCCCCGTCGGGGTTGGCGTCGCTCATTTGGGCGAGCTGGAGACTGCTCGGCATGGCGCCGGCCCCGGCGGTGCAGATGACACACATGCTCAGACCACCGCCTTTCCGCGGGCCGATGCGGGCACCGCGTCGGCCCAGGCGGTGCGGCTGGCGGCCTTGATGTCCTCCTCGCTCAGGCCGTTGGGGTGGCGTTGGAACAGCCGCCACATGGTCTTTATCCACTTGATGGCCGGGAGGAGTTGTTCGGCGCTGTCGGCGTTCCACGGGCCGAACGTCCTGAGCTCGATGGTGTCGTCGTGGTCGTCGTTGACGGCCACTTCTTTGCCGTGGTAGTAGTCGGTGAACCGGCACCACCGGTTCTGCTCGGGGTCAGCGTGCCGCATGTTCAGCCATGCGGCCCGGTTCGCGTCCAGCCCGTCCAGGGCGCACGCCCAATCGGCGGCGTACTGGCCGCTGGCGCGGCTGATGTGGATGTGGCCGCCGGCGTGCTCCTGGCTTTTCAGGGGCCTGATTCCGGCTATCAGGCGGTGGAGCCTTGAGAGGGTCTGCGGGTCGGTGTCCAGCGGCTGGGTCTGGTATTCCCACCCGTCCCGGTCAAGGCTCCCGTCCGCGCACCATCCGGCTATCAGGTCGTTGCGGGTGATGGCTTCGTGGTCGTGCGGGCCGTCGACCTCGATTTCAAGGCCGATGGTCAGGTGCTCGTCGCCGGGGATGTCCTGATAGGGGTCTTCGTACTCGGGGGCGAGGCTGTCCGTCTCGTGGGCGTAGCAGGCCGGGCACCACTGGCCCTCCGCGTATGGGGGGCAGTCCGCGCAATCATCGCACAGGGGGCCTGCGCATGACTCGCACCGTGTGGAGCATTGGAGGCAGAAGGTCTCCCCGCATCCGACGCAATGGACGGCGCACAGGCGGCATAGGGGGGTGTGGCACCGGTGGCACCGGCCGACCAGAGGCCGGGTGGGCGACATGCAGTATCCGCAGTGGGCGGCTTCCGGACAGGGTTCGTCGCTTGGGTTG
>NZ_AWUO01000028.1:0-1694 GCF_000499185.1 Bifidobacterium sp. A11 | reverse complement strand
TGATTTCGATGGTTGGTCGGTCGATTCGTAGGTGGTGGGGGTTGTTTGTGTTGCCTACGTTGTTGGCGTTTGTGGTTGGTTTTGTGGTGCCGTTTGTGATGGGTGTGTATTTGAGTTTTTGCCGGTTCACGACGGTGGTGGATGCCCGGTTTGTGGGGTTGGGCAATTATGCGGCGGCGTTGTCGGATAAAGAGTTCTGGCATGCGATGGTGTATACGGTGGCGTTCACGGTGGTGACGACTGTGGTCATCAATGTGTGTGGTTTCGCGGTGGCGTATATGCTGACCAAGGCGATCCGTGGGGCGAATGTGTTCCGTTCGGTGTTCTTCATGCCGAATCTGATCGGTGGGATCATCCTGGGGTATATCTGGCTGCTGTTGTTGAACGGCGTGCTGCAGCATTGGGGTCGTTCGATCACGTATTCGGGGGTGTATGGCTTCTGGGGGATGGTGCTGTTGTATTGCTGGCAGCAGATCGGCTATATGATGATCATTTACATTGCCGGTCTTCAGGCGTTGCCTGGGGATGTGGTGGAGGCCGCTTCGGTTGACGGGGCCAGCGGCCGTCAGATCCTGTTCCGGATCACGTTGCCGTTGATGATGCCTTCGATCACGGTGTGCACGTTTTTGACGATGACCAACGGGTTCAAGATGTTCGATCAGAATCTGGCGTTGACCAATGGGGCGCCGTCGAACACGTCGGAGCTGTTGGCGTTGAACATCTACCGTACCTTCTACGGGCGTACGGGCTTCGAGGGCGTGGGCCAGGCGAAGGCGGTGGTGTTCTTCGTGATCGTGGCGGTGATCGCGGTGGTGCAGAACAGGCTGACGACCAGCAGGGAGGTGTCGGCATGAGCGGCAAGGTGAAGCATTCGGGGCTGTGGACCCTGTTCTTTGCTCTGGTGTCCTTGTTGTGGGTGTTCCCGATCGCGCTGGTGGTCGTGAACTCGTTCAAGAACAAGGCGTATATCTCGCGCAACGCGTTCTCGCTTCCCACGGGCAGGACGTTCGTGGGTCTGGAGAACTACCGCAGGGGTGTGGAGCGGACGAACCTGCTGGCCAGCTTCGGCTGGACGGTGGTGGTGACCGTGGGTTCGGTCCTGCTGATCCTGGTGTGCACGTCCATGTGCGCCTGGTGGATCGTCAGGGTCAACACGCGGGTGGCCAAGTTCCTGTATCTGCTGTTCCTGTTCAACATGATCGTGCCGTTCCAGATGGTGATGTTCACCCTGTCGAAAATGGCTGACATGCTGGGTCTGAACACGCCGTGGGGGCTGTGTGTGGTGTATCTGGGGTTCGGTGCCGGCCTGGCGGTGTTCATCTTCACGGGCGTGGTCAAGGGCATCCCCCAGGAGCTGGAGGAGTCGGCCATGATCGACGGGGCCAGCATCCCGCGCACCTTCTTCGGGATCGTGGTGCCGATCATGCGTCCCTCGATCGTGTCGGTGGCGATCCTGGAGGCCATGTGGATCTGGAACGACTTCCTGCTGCCCTACCTGACCCTGGACATGCGCCGGTTCAAGACCATGAGCATCGCCATCCAGTACCTGAAGGGCGGGTACGGCTCGGTGGACATGGGCGCCATGATGGGCTGCCTGGTCCTGGCCATCATCCCCATCATCGTCTTCTACCTGATCTGCCAGAAATACATCATCAAAGGCGTCCTCGCCGGCGCCGTCAAAGGATAAACCAAAA
>NZ_AWUO01000027.1:0-1845 GCF_000499185.1 Bifidobacterium sp. A11 | reverse complement strand
TATAATGGTGTAACGGTGGTGCTACTGTCACCGTTGATGTAATAACTCAAGAATGATAGTTAGGCCTATCTATCAGTGCAGTATTCCAGTTTTAGCTGGGTTGTCAGAGGTGCCATGGCTGACACCGCTGACTTCGTTATTGGTTATCAAGGATGAATTGACTCAACAAACGGAAAGGGGCTTATGATGAAAGCTCTGAACACTATCAAAAGTAGGTTGCTCGCCAGCGTTGCTGTTCCACTTGCGCTGTCTATGGGAGTCGCCATGGTTCCCAGTTAGGCGATGGCTGCAGAGCCTGTGGATACCGCTTCGACATCTATCGTGAGTCAAGTCACCGATTCGCTGACTCCGAGGGATGTGCTGGAGATAGCGGATACCGCATGGGAAAACGGTGATTATGAAGGTGCTGGCATCCTGACCGAGTATGCATTCTCGATGCATGATGGCACTGCCGGTAATGGCTTCCAATCGAGGAATTGGGCTACGACGATCGCCAAGAAAGCTGTCATTAAGCTTCTGCGCTGGGGAGGTTCCAAGCTTCCTGCCAAGATTGCTCCGTGGGCCGGTCGGATTGCAGACTTCCTGGAAGCCACCGGCGTCTGGACTCATGCCGCTATCGTCTCAGGTTTGATGCAGCTGGGCATCCCTTACGATATTGCTGAATACACGGCGACATGGGTTGATTTGTTCCTCTGATTCATGGAGAGAGGGGTGAGCGATGAGTGACCGTGGACGATCAGACCATGTAACGGTTTCGGATGCGATTACCGGTGTTGGTTTTTTCGGAACTGTGTTGTTGGGTTTTGTCTTTCCTTTTGCGGTCGGCATTGGTGTCACTTATCGCTTGCTCCCTTTCGGTGGCGTTCGTTCCTGGGTGCATGGGTGGCGTGGGGTTTTGGGTACCATCGTTATCTTTCTGTTGTGGTTCTTTGGTACCTACATAACTGATGCGTTGGTGGATGTGTTGTTTAGCATGAGCAGTCACAAGGTCTTGAAGAAGCTTGTTAGCGAAGTTGTGAGTTTTGTGTTTCTCATGGGGTTGATGGCCTTGGCCTTCAGCAGGTGGGAAGCCATGGCGCTCTCATCTTTGATAACTGAGGTTCTCACCATTCTCATCTCCCTACTCGTCATTCATGCCGTTGATGCTGCAGACAAGCATGATTAATCTAAACAACGATCATTCCTAGGGAATGAAGCGGATTCGAGTGCCCCTTTTATGGGGCGGGAGAAACGCATCGGACGCGGAGAGGTCTCCTCCTTGGTTTGGGAGGAGACCTCTTCGGTTTGGTTGTGTGTGGTGTTAGTCGTCGGTGGGGTTGATGTTCTTACTGAGGGCCAGGGCGATGAGCGCTGCGAGGTTGTTGGTTCGGTCGAGGGTGAGGGCTTGGACCATGTATGAGCTGGCTTGGTCGGGGTCGCGGGCGGCCCAGGCCAGGTAGGCTCTGGAGGCGCTGAGGTGTGGGGTGGGGCCGACGGCGGCGGTGAGCTGGTCGAAGAGGTTGTAGGCTCTGTCGGCGCGTTCCTGGTTGACGGGGGTCCGGCCTTCGAAGCAGGTGGTGAGGCTGGTGAAGATGAGTTTGACGGCGGCGGGGTCGTGGGGTTGTTCGGTGATGGTGGTCAGGTCGTCTCGGGTGGTGTCGGGGTTGATGGCGGCGACCAGGAGCGCGTCGCGGTGCGGCAGTGAGGTTTCTATCAGCGCGGCCATGCGGGTGAGCCGGTCGTGTCCTATGGCTTCGGGCTGGTGGGTGCCGTCGAGTATGCGCATGATGCTGTCGAGGGCCTGTCGGCCTGCGGTGAGCATGAGTTGGGGGTCCTGGCTCAGTTGCTTGACGTCGTCCTGGAGGC
>NZ_AWUO01000026.1:0-2288 GCF_000499185.1 Bifidobacterium sp. A11 | reverse complement strand
CAGTGACCATGCTGCCCATCGACGCCATCAGGCCCAACGACGCCAACCCCCGAAGCGAGATAGGAGACGTGTCGGAGCTGGCCATGAGCATCGCGTCCCAAGGCATACAGCAGGCCCTGGTCGTCACACCGGCGAACCAGGAGGGGCGGCACACCCTGGTCATCGGACACCGGCGGCTGGCGGCCGCCGAGCAGGCCGGCCTTGCAACCGTGCCCTGTATCATCACCGACATGGACGAGCAGACCCAGGCGGAGGTGATGCTGGTAGAGAACATACACCGTGACCAGCTCACCGCCCTGGACGAGGCACGCGGATACGCCCACCTCCTGGACCTTGGCGAAGACGTGGACCAGATGGCCAAAGCCACTGGCCGCAGCCGCAGCACCGTGCAGCGACGGCTCAAAATATCGTCCATCGACGACGAGAAAATACTCGCGCTGCCATCCCAGCTGAGCTTCGAGGAATTGGAGACGATAGCCGACTTCCGCGACGACGAAGGCCTGCAAGACCAGCTCATCAAAGCCGCAGGCACCAACAACTGGAACATGACACTGCACCAGGTCCAGGCCAAACGGTCGCTGGACAAGTGGATCGAACAGGCCCAGGAAGCCATCAAGCAGGCCGGGCTGCCCATCGTGCCGCTGACACCATCACAATCCTGGTCTGACCCGGAAGGTTGGCGCACCATCGCCCGATTCTCCCCGGATACCGACCCCGACCCCAAGCAGGCCCTCGACACATGGCTGGAGGAATGGGAAGGCGACAAACCCACGGCCGCCGGACTGCTCGACCGTGGCGGACAGTGGCGCGTCAAAATCACCCTGCTGGAGCCATACACCCAACAGGACCAGGAGGACGAACGCCGGCAAAGAGAGGATGACCTGGCCAGGTGGCAAGCCGAACAAGAAGCCGAAATCGCACCGGCCAAGCAACTGGACACGGCAAGCCACGACCTGCGGCTGGCCTACACGCAACGGCTCATGTCCCTCAAACGCCCCGCCAAAAACCAGTCCCAGGCCCTGTCCATGCTGGTCATCGCCCAAGCGAGCCAACGCACCTGGTGGGTCAGCCGGGACCAGGTGCGGGACACATGGCGCGCCATCGTCCAGGACCAGGAAGCCGAGCTGGCGCAAAAGGCCGACCTTGACGAGAGTCGCCGCACCCAGACGGCCTTCGCCCTGTGCCACGCCATCATGGAGACACAGATCAACCACGAGACCTGGCGCAGCCAAGACGACATAGACGGCCTGCTCAAACCCCTCTACCGTGCCCTCCAAACCGCAGGCTACGCCATCAGCGACGAAGAGCAATCCGGTCTCGACGGCGACCTGGTGCCCCGACCTGAAGAGGAAGACAACGAAGGGAACGAAGATGAAACAGACGACGGCGACCAGGAGGAGGACACCAAAGAGTGAATGAACCCCGCAGCCGGCCCCGCCACCAAGCGGGGCCGGCTGCCGGCGGCGGCGCAGCGATGCCTCGCGCCACCCCACGGGGTGGAATCGGCATCGTCGAACGCCCCGCGTTCGGACAGCCAGACCGCAACGCGAGGAACGCACGACTGGTTTGTATGTGCAATTTGTACTACACTCATGGTCATGGAGATCGAGATAGAGCAATCAGCCCGCAAGCACGGCTGCGCCGACGACGAAATCAGGCACGCGGTCCTCCACTCCATAGGCCACGAACAAATCGAGGGCTACGGCGACGAGATGACGGTGGTCTTCGTCGGCCAGCCACACCCCGGGGCCCTACCCGACAACCTGCTCGAAGTCATCGTCAGCAAATGGCAGGACGGCCAGCTCCACGCCTTCCACGCCATGCCGCTGACCAGCCGGTGGCAACATCTCAGATACCAATAGACACAACCAACAAGGAGCCAGACCATGACCAACACACAGACACCCGCCGACAGGGCAGCACACGCCGAAGCACTCGACCGCATGGCCGACGCCGGCCAATTCACACCCATCGAAGGCACCCGGGTATACCGGGGCTACGACGCCGGCCCCCTGACCGACGACGACCTGCTCTCCATCTTCGCCGGCCGCCCCCGCGACGAACTCAAACAACCCACCAGCAAAACCTGGCAGGTACGCACCACCCCGGCCCTGGACCAATGGGCCGAAGCCGCCGTCAAAACAGAAGGCACCAACCTATCGGCACTGATCCGCCAAGCCACCGCCGAATACCTGGCACACCACTACCCAGGACTCCGAAGCCAGATGGCCTGACCCATCAGGGCAACATCATCAAGGGACCCCTCAACGGGGTCCCTTTTTCCATGC
>NZ_AWUO01000025.1:0-3028 GCF_000499185.1 Bifidobacterium sp. A11 | reverse complement strand
ATGCTCAGGATCCTGCTGCTGATAGCCCTTGGCCTGGTGGGCTTCGTGGCCTGCCTGAGGAACAGGCAGGAAAGCCGCCACTGATCCCGAAAGCATAAGCCAGGGCCCGTTCTCATCCTTCCAATTCCATGGAGATGAGCGCGGGCCCTGTTTCTTAAATCCCCCTGCCGCTGCCGTTGTCAAAGCAACATTTGCTCCTAATCCAGACCGGTCGGAAGAAGACAATATTTTACTTCTCGCCAGCCGTGTGCCGGGCCTGCCAGGGGCAAGACTTGAACAGCCGCAAAACACCCCACCTGAATCCCGGATCACGCCTCTTATCTCAGTACGCTTTTGAGTCGTAATGAAAATGAAGATGCATTGTTGTGCTCTACATTCAATTGGCTTAATTGGGGATGAGTCAAAAGCAGAGTTGATCTGCACTGGAGCATGATTTCATTGTGGTTTGGGGGGTATTGTATTGAAGCGTTTGCAGGAACGGGACGCTGAGGGATCACTGCACGTGCGCCGTTCGATCATCGTCGTTCTGGTAACCCTGCTGGCGACGCTGGCCATGGTTGTTCCGCTTGGACTGAGCGCGCTTTCGGCCAGTCAGGCCAATGCCGTTGATGGACAGGATGAGACGGCCAGCAGGAAGCCTCTGCTTTATCGGATGTTGGGCTACAACAATAAGATTGATGCCTATCAGGATGAGCTGCGCATGGACTTCATCCTGCGCGTGAAACACAACGAGTTCGACCCTTCTTGCGCCAATGGTACCCGTGGCGCCGACACCACGGGCAGTTGTAATCTGGCTTTCGTCTATCAGTACAGGGGTTCAGAAACCCCAGCATATTATCGCAGAATAAAGTATCTGAACACCATAGCTTCAGCGTCATCCTCGGATCAGCCCTGGTCCGGAGCCTACAAGTGGGCGCAGAATAGGGATGAGTACTTCACCGTGCACACCATAATAAACTCAGGTTTATACGACTATTTGACCGTTTCCATCGAGGGTGATCTGGCGCTTAAGAATTCTGCTGATGCGTCATATTATCAGCCTGGTGGAGCCAACGAGCCGGTGAATATCTACGCAGTTGTCGGACAGCAGAAAGGGGCACTATCCTGCCTTGCTCCTGGTACTCCATGGAATTGGGTCGCCGGAATCGATGACTGTGGCATTTTTAACCCTGACACCATGATTAATGCGCCGGACAGGGTATCCAACATTACCTCAACTTTAACGGCAAATGGCAAGAACTTCACCCTGTATATGCAGACATGCCAAGGGAAAGGCGCTGATCTTCAGTGCAGCGGCCCGTATTCTTGGGTAGGCTGGGATGGCAATCCGTTACTCTATGGAGGCAGTCAGTCCAACTGGGGCATGGTAACCGACTATGGTTTTCCTGATTACAATAGCCTTACTCTTGGGAGAATGCCGGGCTCTGATGCGGGCGTAGCTCCGCCCCGCTCTTTCTTTGCGTACTGGCTGAATGTGCGTGGCAGCACTATCTATAATCCTGATGGCATATGTTCTGAGACCAATTCCTATTATTACCAGTGGGTGGCACTGAAGGATGGCCAGTGGGTGCCTGTTGATGAGTTGACCCCTGAGCCGGTCCTGGTGACAGGCCAGCAGCCGTCTCCCAATTCGTTGACTACCACGGTAGGCGCGGAAGTCCAAGCTAGTAGGTATTCGGCTTTCAACTTGCCCAAACAACCGACAAATCCCAATGAGATGTTTGCCACTGACAAGAATGGCCAGCCTATGCCTGCCCAGAATTCGGATGGCTCCATCAATTTCAAGGAGGCCAAGGCCAAGCAGGGTCTTGATGGCTATTTCAAGATGGTCACCTGGCCTGTTACGACCAATCGGGACGGCAGCGCTTGCACCGTCAGCCCGGAAGTGTACAACCCTGAGCGGAAAGGTCTCGTCGGGATACGTGACGGCATGAACAGCTCGGATGTAGAACGGAATATTGCTGCGGGTTGGACGATCAATAGTGCCTTCTATAAGTATGATGTGCCTCGCCCCAAGGATCCGACGATCACCAACATCCAGAATGATGCAGACGGCAGCTTGGATGCTTCGGGCAGTGTGTATACGTCGAAGCTTGATCCAGTAATCAGTGGTGAGTGCACGCCCTCCAAGGATGCCGCGCATCCAAACAAAGTTGTTCTTTACGGGGAGGATCCCGCCAATCCCATCAGTGACGCACAGAGCCAGAACGGCGGAGACTTGGTGAAGACCGCGGACACGTGGGGGTTCAGGCTTGGTGAAGTTGAGTGCAAGGTCGATCCCAAGAGCAAACAGGGAGGATCCTGGCAGATACAGGACACCAATAAGCAGTATCCGTCGCCGGATCCAGGCAACAAGTACGACGGGTACCGACGGTATCATGCCTGGGTGATCGAGTCCACATCCGGGTTCGGCCTGACCTCGTTCTTCTCGAATATCGGGACGGCCTATTTTGTCTCGGGCGAGAACGTTCCGGATGCGAGCAAGTTCTCGGTCACGGTGCCTCATACGGTCAACGGGAGCCTGCCGGCGGGTTCGGTGGTCACGTTCAAGGGTGTCGCATCTCCTGTGTACACGGCCTGGTCGTCGGGGAAATTGGGGATGACTGATTCGAAGATGGCCATTTCCATGAAGCAGAATGCTGTCTCCGATTGGACCAGCCTGCTGACCACTCCGGCCAACACTTTCCAGAGGGATGCGGCGGCCGGCACCACGTCTTCCGTGGAAGATTCTGCAACAGGCCTCACGCTGGGCCTGAACAAGACAACGGCATCCACATGGTCCTGGACGCTGAATATCCCTGCCGGTAAGTTCACTGGTTACGACGGCAGTGACGAGACGCAGACCTATACTTTCCAAGTTGAGATGATCAACCCGATGAATGTTCGTTCAAGGCCGGCATCCATCGAGCGGAAGGTCGACATGACGCCCACGGCGTTGACCTTGGAGCGGTATGACGTTTTCCAAGTGGCGGGCAAAGCCTATAAGTATGTGGACGGGAATAGGAAGGTTCCCGAGACCAAAGGGACT
>NZ_AWUO01000024.1:0-3649 GCF_000499185.1 Bifidobacterium sp. A11 | reverse complement strand
CCCCTAAATTAGGTATGCCCTTAGCGCATACGAATCATACTTTACAATAATTTTTGACTTATTGCATCTTTTTGTCAATAATTTATGGAAGACTTTTAACCGTCACGCAAGCAATACTTGTATTGCGTCTCAGTGTAAAGTTCGCTGTAGCTTTTCGCGTTGTGGATTCGTATGGTGCTCGGGGTTTCGTCGGGCTGTGGATTGGGGTTGGGTATGGCTGGTGAGTTTCTGTCCCTTGAGGGTGTCTCCTATCATTACGGTTCGGGCGGGGCCGGCATCACCGACGTGTCCCTGCAATGCCCGCCTGGGTCGTGGACGGCGATCATGGGGCCCTCGGGCGCGGGCAAGTCGACCCTGCTGAATTGCGCCTCGGGCCTGCTGCCGGTCGACCAGGGCTTGGTGCACATCGGGCAGCATGACCTGGCCCGGATGGGAGAGGCCGACCTGACACGTGTCAGGCGTGACCTGATCGGGTTCGTGTTTCAGGACTACAACCTCGTCGAAGCGTTCACATGCCTGCAGAACGTGATGCTGTCCTTCCTCTTCGGCGGGCCGCGCATCGAGGTCGACGACGCCGTGCGGGCCCTGCAGGCGGTGGGTCTGGATGGTTTCGCCGACGTCTATCCCTCGGACATGTCGGGCGGGCAGCGGCAGCGTGTGGCGGTGGCCAGGGCTTTGGCCTCGAGGCCCTCGGTCGTCTTTGCCGACGAGCCGACGGGCGCCCTGGACACCGCCGGCTCCCAGCTGGTGCTGGACGCCTTCGGCCAGGTGGCGGCGCGGGGGTCCACGGTGCTGATGGTGACCCACGACCCGGATGTGGCGGCCCGTGCTGGCAGCACCGTGTTCCTGGTCGACGGCCGCATCCACTCGGTGTGGTCGGGCTGCACGGCCGAGCAGCTGGCCATGCACCTGGCCGAGACCACGTTGAGCGGGGCCGACCGGTGAGCGCGGGCATGGCCTCCCCGGCCCAGCAGGCGAGCCGACCCTGGCGCAAGCGGCCAACAAGGGCCAGCCTGTCCTTCTCCCTGGTCAGGGCCCACCGCTCCTCCTACTGGATCATGTGCCTGGCCGTGTTCGCCACCACGACCCTGTCCTGCGCGACCCTGCAGGCACGTCAGGCGGGCCTGGCCTACGACGGCCTGCACGGCCTGGAGGGCCTGAACGCCTACCACCGCATTCTGACCAAGGCCTACTACGACCTGGCATTGAACACTGTGTCGCTGATCGCGCTGGTGTTCTGCCTGCTGGTGACGGTGTTCCTGGTCCTGTCATCGGTGTCCTTCCTGGTCCAGGAAAGGCGCCGGGAATACGGCCTGATGCGGCTCAACGGCGCCTCGGGCAAACAGGTCGTGGCCATGGCCCTGCGAGAGTTCTCCCTGCCCCTGGCCCTGGCCGACGCCGCGGGATGCCTGGCCGGATCCCTGCTGACCGTTCCTGTGGGCATGGCCTTCATAAGGGCCATGGGCACCACGGACATCGACCTGCTCTTCCACCCCAGGGCCCGCCTGTGGGTGGCGGCCGTGGCCTTCGCCCTGATGATGGCGGTCTGCCTGCTGGGCGTGTGGCTGGCCACGCGCAGGTTCGGGGCCGAGACCCCCCTGAAGCTGATGACACAACCGGCCGTCAAGGACAAAAAGGCCAGCCGGTTGCGGATCGTATGCTCCCTGGCCCTGTTCCTAGCCTCTATCACGGTCGCCTTCATGCCGGTCGACCGCTCGGAGTTCTACGACCGGCTGCTGGGCTTGATCGTCCTACTGATAATCACCGTGTACGTGGCCGCCCCCCTGCTGGTCCCCCCGGTAGCATCCCTGCTGGGCCTGCTGGCCGAAAAAACCGCGGCCGGACCGGGCCTGCTGGCCCGGCAACGGGTCCGCAGGGGCAGGGCAGGCGCCACGGCCATAGCGTTGCCGGCCATGATGGCGCTGACCATTCTGGTCTCCTTCATCCTCATCATGCAGGCGGGCCGCATGAGCTCGGTGGTGCTCAGCATCGAGCCCATGAAGGCCGACGTGGTGGCCTCCTCGGACGACCTGTCCCAGGCCGGCAGGATCTCGCGCACGCTGCAGGGGCTCGGACGGGAGGTCGGCACAGCCGACATCTACCAGACCCAGCAATGGGTCCTGACCGACAAGCACGGAAACATCCAGATGGACACCTTCCTCCAGGTCACCTGGGCCCAGGCCCGTGACCTGGCCGACCCCAGCCACAAGGACACCGCCCCCAAGGTGCTCCAGGGCAGCCTGGCCGACCTGGGCGCCGGCAAGGTGGCCATAAGCAGAGCATACGACAACCAGCGCAAGCCGGGCGACACGATCACCCTCATCGACCGCCACGACAAAAGACACCAGGTCCAGGTCGTGGCCGTCATCGAGCCGCCCAAGACCACCCCCCACGTGAACATGGACATGCTCACGACCGAGGATGGCCTGCCCAGGGAGGGCGAGAACGGCCGACTGTACGCCTTCATCACCGCCCGCGACCACACCCAGGCCGACGACATAGCCCAACAGATAAGGGACACCACCCACAAGATCACCGCCTTGAACAGGCAGGACTTCATCGACGACTACATCAAGACCAGCATCAAGGAGCAGCAGGGAACACCGCTCATGATAGCCGGCGGCACCATCCTGGCCCTGATATTCCTCGTCCAATCTATAGCCATAGGAATCAGCGAACGACGCATGCAGAACCGGCGCCTCAACCAGATGGGCGTCACCCGCGGCGCCCTCGCCTGGTCAGCGGCCATCGAGACCACACTCGACGTCACCGCCGGCATCATCCTCTCCCTCGTCGCCGTGGCCATCACCGAGGCATCCGTGGCGATAAGCTTCGTCCGGGACGGGGTCGGCATACAACACACACCCATCATCGCAGACATCTTCCTACCCATGTCCCTCCTGCTCCTGGCCGTCGCCATAGCCACCACCATCCTCTGCACACGCCTCACCCACAAGAACCAACCCACAAAACACTAGAGGCCAGGCCAACCATGAACTTTATCCACGTCGTCAGGAAATACATGCCGGGGCACATTCTTGCATACACGGCAAGCCTTCTGCTGGGAATCCTCGCACAAGCGGTCGTCCTGCTGCAACCACAGCTCAGCGGAGCCCTCATAGACGGCGTGCAACAACACAAAGCAATCGTATTAATCGCGGTGCAATTGGGAATACTGTTCATTCTTGGCGCTGTATTGACAGCAATCCAGCAAGCCATACTAGGCACAATAGGGGAGAAATCATTATATTCCATTCGCAACAGCATGGTCGACAAGTTTTTCCGGATGAGTTTGCTTGATAGGGAACAGAAACCTCCGGCCTGGTATTCGCAAAGAGTTTCCAATGATGCCGCTTTGATAAAGTCGGTTCCATCGCAATTCCTCTCACTGGTGCAAGGAATAATCCTGATTGTAGGTTCAGGGGTGTGCCTTGTGTGGCTTGACCCCATTTTCTTTGTGATAGTTCTCATTCCTGCAGGTTTTTCAATATCACTTATGCTTATTGCAACTAAGCCGGTAAAAAAACTGCAGAACAATCTGCAGAATGCAACAATGGACATGACCTCGACTGTGCAGGAAGCCGCCGCTTCCATGAGAACACTTGAAGCCTATAACTCTATCGACCCGGAAAAAACAAGATATATGCGG
>NZ_AWUO01000023.1:0-5495 GCF_000499185.1 Bifidobacterium sp. A11 | reverse complement strand
TGTTGGTGTGGTGGTGGTTTGAGAACTCAAGAGCGTGTTTGTGCTACTTATAGCTTTTTGATTGCCAGTCCGATGCCCGCCCGGCTGTTGTCGGGTACGTGGGAGCGTTGTGAGGGGTGTCGGGGTTTTTCGTGGGTCTGTTTCCTCCTTATGGAAGCGGATCCGTCAATTTATTATGAGAGTCGTTTCGGCTTCTTCATGGTTTTTTGTGGAGGGTTTGATTCTGGCTCAGGATGAACGCTGGCGGCGTGCTTAACACATGCAAGTCGAACGGGATCCGTCAAGCTTGCTTGGCGGTGAGAGTGGCGAACGGGTGAGTAATGCGTGACCAACCTGCCCCATGCTTCGGAATAGCTCCTGGAAACGGGTGGTAATGCCGGATGCTCCGCACTGTCGCATGATGGTGTGGGAAAGGGTTTACCGGCATGGGATGGGGTCGCGTCCTATCAGCTTGTTGGCGGGGTGATGGCCTGCCAAGGCTTCGACGGGTAGCCGGCCTGAGAGGGCGACCGGCCACATTGGGACTGAGATACGGCCCAGACTCCTACGGGAGGCAGCAGTGGGGAATATTGCACAATGGGCGAAAGCCTGATGCAGCGACGCCGCGTGCGGGATGACGGCCTTCGGGTTGTAAACCGCTTTTGATTGGGAGCAAGCGAGAGTGAGTGTACCTTTCGAATAAGCACCGGCTAACTACGTGCCAGCAGCCGCGGTAATACGTAGGGTGCAAGCGTTATCCGGATTTATTGGGCGTAAAGAGCTCGTAGGCGGTTCGTCGCGTCTGGTGTGAAAGTCCATCGCTTAACGGTGGATCGGCGCCGGGTACGGGCGGACTGGAGTGCGGTAGGGGAGACTGGAATTCCCGGTGTAACGGTGGAATGTGTAGATATCGGGAAGAACACCGATGGCGAAGGCAGGTCTCTGGGCCGTCACTGACGCTGAGGAGCGAAAGCGTGGGGAGCGAACAGGATTAGATACCCTGGTAGTCCACGCCGTAAACGGTGGATGCTGGATGTGGGGCCCGTTCCACGGGTTCCGTGTCGGAGCTAACGCGTTAAGCATCCCGCCTGGGGAGTACGGCCGCAAGGCTAAAACTCAAAGAAATTGACGGGGGCCCGCACAAGCGGCGGAGCATGCGGATTAATTCGATGCAACGCGAAGAACCTTACCTGGGCTTGACATGTGCCGGACGGCCGCGGAGACGCGGTTTCCCTTCGGGGCCGGTTCACAGGTGGTGCATGGTCGTCGTCAGCTCGTGTCGTGAGATGTTGGGTCAAGTCCCGCAACGAGCGCAACCCTCGCCTCGTGTTGCCAGCACGTTATGGTGGGAACTCACGGGGGACCGCCGGGGTTAACCCGGAGGAAGGTGGGGATGACGTCAGATCATCATGCCCCTTACGTCCAGGGCTTCACGCATGCTACAATGGCCGGTACAACGGGATGCGACATGGTGACATGGAGCGGATCCCTGAAAACCGGTCTCAGTTCGGATCGGAGCCTGCAACCCGGCTCCGTGAAGGCGGAGTCGCTAGTAATCGCGGATCAGCAACGCCGCGGTGAATGCGTTCCCGGGCCTTGTACACACCGCCCGTCAAGTCATGAAAGTGGGCAGCACCCGAAGCCGGTGGCCCAACCCGCAAGGGGGGGAGCCGTCTAAGGTGAGGTCCGCGATTGGGACTAAGTCGTAACAAGGTAGCCGTACCGGAAGGTGCGGCTGGATCACCTCCTTTCTACGGAGATTATGAAATTCCTCTGCGCGGTCTGCGTGGGGGTCGTGCCTGCGGGTCCGGCCGGTCGGCCGGTTGGCGTGGGCGTGCTGGCGTGGAACGGTCGGAAGGCTGTGGCATGGATGCGCTGTTGGGTTCCCGGACCGCCACCCTTGTTGGTGGTGTTCCCGCCGCCCGTCGGTTCCCGTGTGGGGTGTTGCCCCGTGTCGGGTGTCGTCGGTGCGCTGGTGGTTTGAGAACTGGATAGTGGACGCGAGCGGATGGCCGGCTGTTGTGCTGGCTGTCTGCTGTATTGTTTCGTCCGAGCCTATTTTTGAGTGGGTTCGGGTCGATCGTTTTGTGATCGTTTAGTGTGATGATTTGTCGTCTGGCAGTTCGCAGTTGTTGTTGTCGTGGCATGGCCTGTGGTCGTGTTGTCGGCAAGGGCGCATGGTGGATGCCTTGGCAGACAGGACCGATGAAGGACGCGTGGGGCCGCGATAGGCCTCGGGGAGCCGCCGACAGGGCTTTGATCCGAGGGTGTCCGAATGGGGTAACCCGCCGGCTGTTATGGGCCGGCACCGCATTCGTGCGGGGGGTACGCAGGGAAGTGAAACATCTCAGTACCTGCAGGAAAGGATATTCCGTGAGTAGTGGCGAGCGAAAGCGGATGATGGCCAAACCGGTGCCGTGTGAGACCCGTCGGGGGTTGCGGCATGGGTGTTGTGGGACTTGGCGTCCGGGCTCCGACGGGCCCGGCGGCAGTGATAAAGCGGCGTGTGAGGCGAACGGGATTGAATTCCCGGCCGTAGAGGGTGATGGCCCCGTAGCCGAAGGCGCGCCGCCTGCCGGTTCTTGTTCCCAAGTAGCGCGGGACTCGTGGAATCCCGTGTGAATCGGCCCCGACCGTGGGGTAAGCCTGAATATTCCTGTCTGACCGATAGCGTACGAGTACCGTGAGGGAAAGGTGAAAAGCACCCCGGGAGGGGAGTGAAAGAGTTTCTGAAACCGTGTGCCTACAATCCGTCGGAGCCTTTCGGGGTGACGGCGTGCCTATCGAAAAATGAGTCTGCGAGTCAGTGGTGCGTGGCGAGGCTAACCCGTGTGGGGCAGCCGTAGCGAAAGCGAGTCCGATAAGGGCGTTTTGAGTCGCGTGTCCTGGACCCGAAGCGGGATGATCTAGCCCTGGGCAGGTTGAAGCGCGGGTAAGACCGCGTGGAGGACCGAACGGACCTGGGTTGAAAACCGGGCCGATGACCTGGGGCTAGGGGTGAAAGGCCAATCAAATTCCGTGATAGCTGGTTCTCTCCGAAATGCATTTCGGTGCAGCGTCGCGTGAGTGCCTCCATGGGGTAGAGCTACTGGATGCTTGAGGGCCCGTATCGGGTACCGACAGCAGCCAAACTCCGAATACGTGCGAGGTGTATCGCGGCAGTGAGTCGGCGGGGGATAAGCTCCGTCGTCGAGAGGGAGACAGCCCAGATCGTCGTCTAAGGTCCCTAAGCGCGTGCTAAGTGGGAAAGGATGTGGAGTCGCATAGACAGCCAGGAGGTTGGCTCAGAAGCAGCCATCCTTGAAAGAGTGCGTAACAGCTCACTGGTCTAGTGGTTCCGCGCCGATAATGTAGCGGGGCTCAAGCACGCCACCGAAGACGCGGCAGCGCAGTTTGCTGTGCTGGGTAGGAGAGCGTTCCGCGTGGGGCGAAGCGGCGGCGTGAGCCGGCCGTGGACCGCGTGGAAGTGAGAATGCAGACATGAGTAGCGAGAGGCGGGTGAGAATCCCGTCCGCTGGATGACCAAGGGTTCCGGGGCCACGTTCGTCGTCCCCGGGTGAGTCGGGTCCTAAGGCGAGGCCGACAGGCGTAGTCGAATGGATGAAGGAGTCGATATTCTCCTACCGGCGTCAAGCCGTCCAATCCAAGACGTGGAAGCGTGCCCTTACCCGTGTCGGGTGGCGGTCTTCGGACCGTCCGATGGCATGGGACCGGCGTGTGGATGCGTGGCGGGTAGCGCGGGAGTGACACGGAACGGGAGCCGGGCCGCGGTGGTGGTTATCCGTGGTCAAGCATGCGGCGCGTCGGGCAGGCAAATCCGCCCGGCATGAGCGCGAGGTGTGATGATGGGGGGTCTTGTGCCCCGAATCCGGTGTGCCGTTCCGTCGAGAAAAGCTTCGGCGTGAGGAGTGGCGCCGCCCGTACCCTAAACCGACACTGGTGGTCAGGTAGAGTATACCAAAGCGATCGAGCGAATCCTGGTCAAGGAACTCGGCAAATCACTCCCGTGCCTTCGGTATAAGGGAGGCCCCTGCCGGTGAGGCGCCTTGCGCGCGGAGCCGGTGGGGGCGGCACAGACCAGGGGGTAGCGACTGTTTACCAAAAACACAGGTGCATGCGAAGACGTAAGTCGCTGTATATGCACTGACGCCTGCCCGGTGCCGGAAGGTTAAGAGGATCCGTCATCCCTCTTCGGAGGGGGCAGCGGTGAATTCAAGCCCCGGTAAACGGCGGTGGTAACTATAACCATCCTAAGGTAGCGAAATTCCTTGTCGGGTAAGTTCCGACCTGCACGAATGGCGTAACGACTTCCCCACTGTCTCGACCAGGAGCTCGGCGAAATTGCAGTACGAGTAAAGATGCTCGTTAAGCGCAGAAGGACGAAAAGACCCCGGGACCTTTACTATACCTTGGTATTGGCGTTAGGTGCGGACTGTGTAGCATAGGCGGGAGGCTTCGAAGCGGGTGCGCCAGCATCCGTGGAGCCGGAATGTGAAATACCGCTCTGTCCTCATCTGGCCTCTAACCTCGGCCGGTCATCCCGGCCAGGGACAGTGCCTGGCGGGTAGTTTAACTGGGGCGGTTGCCTCCCAAAGAGTAACGGAGGCGCCCAAGGGTTCCCTCAGCCCGGTTGGCAATCGGGTGTTGAGTGCAATCGCACAAGGGAGCTTGACTGCGAGACCGACGGGTCGAGCAGGGACGAAAGTCGGAGATAGTGATCCGGTGCCGGCGTACGGACGCGGCATCGCTCAACGGATAAAAGGTACCCCGGGGATAACAGGCTGATCATCCCCAAGAGTCCATATCGACGGGATGGTTTGGCACCTCGATGTCGGCTCGTCGCATCCTGGGGCTGGAGCAGGTCCCAAGGGTTCGGCCGTTCGCCGATTAAAGCGGCACGCGAGCTGGGTTCAGAACGTCGTGAGACAGTTTGGTCTCTATCCTCTGCGCTCGTTGGAATCTTGAGGAGCCCTGCCCATAGTACGAGAGGACCTGGGTGGACGAACCTCTGGTATGCCGGTTGTCGCGCCAGCGGCACGGCCGGTTGGCTACGTTCGGATGGGATAACCGCTGAAAGCATCTAAGCGGGAAGCCCCCTCCAAGATAAGGATTCCATGAAGCCTCAGGGCTTCTGAAGACCCCATGCAGAACACATGGTCGATAGACCGGACGTGGACACCCCGCAAGGGGCGGAGCCGACCGGCACTAATGGTCGAAGACAACACACCATCCACCCCCTTGCGGGGGGTGGCGGCATCAACCCGGCTGCGGAACACATGCCTGCGGCAATGAACACGAACACGCACAGGCGATCAGACAATCGGAACACGCGTCCACCATCCGGTCCCCAAACCACCAGGAAACCCCGACCCGGCAACGGGTCGGAAGAATTGAAGATTCGCGGCGGTCATGGCCTGGGGGAGACGCCCGGTCCCATTCCGAACCCGGAAGCTAAGACCCAGCACGGCAATGGTACTGCACCCGGAAGAGTGTGGGAGAGTAGCACACCGCCGCCA
>NZ_AWUO01000022.1:0-6424 GCF_000499185.1 Bifidobacterium sp. A11 | reverse complement strand
CCTGCCCAAGGATTTCACCTACGTGCAGATCAGCGCCGGAGGCGATAATTCGCTGGCCGTGGGCAGCGACGGCAACGCCTACGCCTGGGGAAACAACTACTATGGCCAGCTCGGCAACAACACCACCAGCAATTTGTCTGTTCCTGTGCACGTGCGTGACCCCGCCAGCCCCACCGATGCGAGCAAAGGACTGCAAGCCACACAGGTAAGCGCCGGATACTCTCATTCGCTGGCCCTGGACAGCGACGGGAACGCCTACGCATGGGGATACAACCGCTACGGCCAGCTCGGCAACGGCACCACCAGCCCATCGACTGTTCCTGTGCCGGTGTCGTTCAACCTGCAGCTGGTGATCACCGGCGTCAGATTCGACAGCAATGCCGGCACGAACCTGACGCGCGGCGACGGCAACAGCGTGACTGTGCTCACGCCCGCGCACCAGCCGGGCACGGTCACGGTCAGCGTGGACTACACGCTGGGCGGCGCACCCCAAACGCCGGACACCTCCCTCCGATACACGTACCTGCCCGCAGGCGTGCTCCCCAAGGCCGGAGGGGAGGGCATCCTGCTCGCCCTCACCACGGGCATGACCGGCATGGGCGGGGTGCTGGCCTCACGCCGTCACCGCAGGGAACAACACCAACTGCTTCACGCTTCGCACGAGTAAGAGCGGCCGGGCGGCGTATCAATCCCCCCGCCCCCGGCCCACATAGGGGGAGCAGGGAGGAACGTGTCACTGAAGGTTCAAACCCCAAGAGAGCCGACACTTCCCTCCCGCGCCCCCACCACACTTCTGCAGGCGGAAGCCGAGGGCAGGCATGCACGCCCCCGCCTCCGCCCGGGAGAGGAGGAAACACGGCCAGGCCGGCCAAGAGACTCAGCAGCCTCCAGCCAGCCTGGCCGCTGTTCACTCATTCCATTATGTGCCCCCACGTAAGCCAGTTCGATATCTTTGGCAAAGTCGCTTTCAGATCAAGCTGATACCAAAACACGTGACCAGACTCACATTGTTCTTGCGTCTTGTCCTAGGAACCATACAGGTACTGATGCCCCGCTTCTGAATTACTTGGTTTCCTATGATTACCGATCATCTTGCCTCTTTCTGTCCTGCAGGATTGGTAAAAATCAGCTCCGTTACGACGCCGAGTCCATTACGACTGGCCGGGTTTGCGAAAAGCAAGATTCAGCCGCCTTCTTGCGTTACCATGAAAACCCCTTCGGCACTTCGGCACTCCTGCGGTCTCAATAGGCCGTATGTAAAGGACGGAAGTGCGCAAAAGAAGGTCTAATATACGGGATTAGAGGAGGCCGATTGGCTGGTATGGAGGTGATGGACCATATCACGCCATCCAATACCTTTCGCTTCCCGCAGCACCAACCGGTGGCTACAAGCCGCCCTGTTAGGATGTTGAGGATCAGCCATGCATTTCACAGTAGACAACCTTGAACAGGTATTTCCCCTGTCAGAATTCATAGCCGATTCCTTCGGTCCTATGGCCGAGATTGTTGTGCATGACATCACCCGCCCGGAGAATTCCATCGTCTTCATCCGCAACGGACAGCTCTCCGGACGCTCCCTGGGCGACGGGATTACGGACCAGACGCTCCAGCTGGCCACACGGGCCGACCAGGACGGGGCCGACTTCGTCTCCGACTACCGTGGGCGCCGCCTGAACAAGCACGAGTTCCGCGTCTCCTCCTACCTGATCCGCAACCAGGAGCAGACCGTCATTGGTCTGCTCTGCATCAGCATCAACATCACCGAGCTGCAACAGGCCGCCCATGTGCTGCAGACCCTGTCCTCGATCGACTCCGACGATGTGCAGATCTCCACGGAGACCTCGCGCAGCCACATGAGCGAGGAGCCCGCGGAGAACATCCGTAGGATCACCAGGGATGAGGTCCGCCAGTTCAACATCCCCATGGACAAGCTGACCAAGCAGGACAGGCTGGACATCATCCGCAACATCAAGGACCGGGGCATCTTCCTCATCAAGGGCGCGGTAGGCATCGTAGCCCCCGAGCTCAAGATTTCGATTCCCACCCTTTACCGGTACCTGCAGGCCCTCAAATAGGGCCGGAAAAGTAAAACCTCCGGCGGCAGGAGAGGGGGGTATATTTCTGTGCCGCCGGAGGAGCTTTACAGCACGGCCGCCGCCACTGGCGACAACCGGAACGTGGCCACACACACAGACCACGCAAGTATTTCATAGGTAAAACGGGGAGACCACAGTTTCCTCAAGCTGCGGTGCATTGCAGATTCAGCCAGGCTAGTTACGTGCCCTCATTGGCCTAGGCCTTTCTTCATGCTATCACCTCTTCAAGGATGCATCAGGTACTCCCGTTTCTGGCAGGTCCCCCGACCTGTTGCTAAGAGCAAATTATCACAAGGTCCCGGACATGCTCAACACCCTGTTCGCTATCCGCCATGACAACCGGCATGGCAAGCGTCAGCTGGTGCGCAATTCAGCGGATACGGGCACTGTAAGTGAGCATGAAGAGCAAACCTCGTTTGTATTGGTAACAATAATTTATTACCTAAATTCCTGCAGAAGGAATCATTAGTCGGGGATCACGAGGGAATACGATCACTGATAATTGAGAAGATTTGTAGTCATCAATTACTGACTGAAAACTGTCTCTAGATGGAAGATAGGGGAGAGGTAGAAGATCCAGGTGGGCGATGCAGGAATCGAACCTGCGACCCCTTCGGTGTGAACGAAGTGCGCTAGCCGCTGCGCCAATCGCCCGGATTGGGAAAGACCACCGAAGTGATCCTCGTGGGCGATACTGGATTCGAACCAGTGACCCCTTCCGTGTCAGGGAAGTGCGCTACCTCTGCGCCAACCGCCCGGGTCATTCTCGTTTCGAGAGAGAGGTGGGTACGAGAGTCGAACTCGTCTATACGGCTTTGCAGGCCGCTGCCTAACCGCTTGGCTAACCCACCGTATTGGTTAAACTGCTCGAAACCTCGAGCGGGCAACGGGACTCGGACCCGCGGTCTCGACCTTGGCAAGGTCGCGCTTTACCAACTAAGCTATGCCCGCACTTTCAACTTTCACCGTGGTGGTGACTGCCGAAGCACGTTGCACTACTGTAGCGTAGACCCCCGCACTTGGCAAAAAGCGCGTGTCGCCGCGTCATAGAGCCACCCTCCGCTGATGGCAAAGCCGCCAAATACAAGGCTTCCTACCGGTAGGGTGAGAGGTATGAGTGAAGAAGCCAGGCAGCACTGCACCATGGTGGCCGCCTTCGATGGCTGGAACGATGCGTGCTCAGCCTCGACCAACGTCATCCGCCACCTGTTGAACGTCTACGAGTCCCACGAGATCGGCAGCATTCCGGGCGATGGGTTCTATGACTACCAGATGTCACGGCCCATGCTCTGCCATGTGCAGGGTAGGCGGCGGATCATCTGGCCCTCCACCAAGATCTACCGGGTGCAGATTGATGACACCCACACCCTGCTGCTGGAGATGGGCCCGGAGCCCAACTACCACTGGAGCGACTTCTGCCGGCGCAGCATCCACTGGGCCGAAGACGACGAGGCCGAGGCCATCATCACCCTGGGCGCCATGTTCGCCGACTGCCCCCACACCAGGCCCCTGCCCATCGACGACCTGGCCGGCGACCAGCCCAAGACCGACACCGACGGCCATTCCGGCCCCATAGGCATCCCCACCGTTCTGGATGCCCTGGCCACCCAGGACGGCTACAGCACCGAGTCCATCTGGGTCTCCGTGCCCCAGTACCTGGGCAGCGACGAGTGCGCCCAGGGCACCCTGCAGCTGCTGCAGAGGCTCTCGGCCATGCTTGGCGTTCACCTTGACGAGGGGGAGCTGCCCCGCAAGGCCGCCGAGTGGAAGGCCCAGGCCGGCATGCTGCTGCGCTGCAACGACGACCTGGCCAACTACGTCCACCGTCTGGAGATGGATGTCGACCAGGCCCAGGTGGACGAGCCAGCCGCCGAAGAGCTGGTCCGTGAGGCCGAGGATTATCTGCGCTCCATGGGCAACAAAGGCCCCTCCTTGTCTGAGTGACGACCTAGGCTGTGGCACGATAACCATGTCCAGCCTGCACCCTGTAACGCGGGCTCCGATAGCAAGGACGGCATTCATGACACAGTCGAGCATCTCCATCATCGTCAAGGGCGAACGGAAGGAGGTGGCGGCGGATCAGACTGGCGTCCAGCTTTTTGCTGACGACAAGGACATCATCGCCGTCGACCTCAACGGGCAGCCACGCGACCTCTACACACCCCTGCACGAGGGCGACAAGGTCGAGCCCATCACGCTGGAGAGCGACCAGGGACTGGCCATCATGCGGCACTCGGCCACCCACGTCATGGCCCAGGCCGTCCAGGAGATCCGTCCGGACGCCAAGTTGGGCATCGGCCCGGTCATCAAGGACGGCTTCTACTACGACTTCGACGTGGACAAGCCCTTCACCCCCGACGACCTCAAGCAGATTGAGCAGCGGATGAAGCGGATCATCAAGTCCTCCCAGAGCTTCCGCCGGCGCGTGGTCACCGAGGAGGAGGCCCGCAAGGAGGAGGCCGACCAGCCCTACAAGCTGGAGTTGATCGGGGCCAAGGAGGCCGAGATCAACAGCGAGGAGGCCACCGAGGTGGCCACCGGCGGCGAGCTGACCATGTATGACAACCTGGACCGTGAGGGCAACACGGTCTGGAAGGACCTCTGCCGGGGCCCACACCTGCCCAACACCCGCTACATCCGCTGCTTCAAGCTCATGCGCACGGCTGCCGCCTACTGGCGTGGGGACGAGAAGAACCCTATGCTCCAGCGCATCTACGGCACCGCCTGGGCCAACAAGGACGACATGAAGGCCTACACCGCCCGTCTGGAGGAGGCCGCCCGCCGCGACCACCGCAAGCTGGGCGCCGAGATGGACCTCTTCTCCTTCCCGGACGAGATCGGCCCCGGCCTGCCCGTCTTCCACCCCAAGGGCGCGGCCATCATCAACGCCATGGAGGACTACTCCCGGCAGATGCACCGGCGCAACGGCTACTCCTTCGTGCAGACCCCACACATCACCAAGGGCCACCTTTACGAGATTTCGGGCCACCTGCAGTGGTACAAGGACGGCATGTACCCGCCCATGCACCTGGACGAGGAGAAGGATGCCAACGGCAAGGTGACCCGCCAGGGCTTCGACTACTACCTGAAGCCCATGAACTGCCCCATGCACAACCTGATCTTCAAGTCCCGCCAGCGCTCCTACAAGGAGCTGCCCCTGCGGCTGTTCGAGTTCGGCACCGTCTACCGCTACGAGAAGTCCGGCGAGGTCCACGGCCTGACCCGCGTGCGCGGTCTGACCCAGGACGACTCCCACATCTACTGCACCCGGGACCAGATGAAGGGTGAGCTGACCAACCTGCTCCAGTTCGTGCTCAAGGTGCTCAAGGACTTCGGCCTCAACGACTTCTACCTGGAGTTGTCCACCAAGGATCCCAACAAGTTCGTCGGCTCCGACGAGGTCTGGGAGGAGGCCACCAACACCCTGGCTGAGGTGGCCAAGGACTCCGGCCTGGAACTGGTTGACGACCCCGAGGGCGCCGCCTTCTACGGACCCAAGATCTCCGTGCAGGCCCGGGACGCCATCGGGCGCACCTGGCAGGTCTCCACCATTCAGCTGGACTTCAACCTGCCTGAGCGCTTCCAGCTGGAGTACATCGCCGCCGACGGCTCCCACCAGCGGCCGGTCATGATCCACCGGGCCCTCTTCGGCTCCATTGAGCGCTTCTTCGCCATCCTGCTGGAGCATTACGCCGGGGCCTTCCCGGCCTGGCTCGCCCCGGTCCAGGTGCAGGCCGTGCCCGTGGCCGACGAGTTCGCCCCCCATCTGGAGCACCTGCTGGACCAGCTGCGCGACGACATGATCCGCTGCGAGATCGACCGCTCCGATGACCGCTTCGGCAAGAAGATCCGCAACGCGGCCAAGTCCAAGGCCCCCTTCATCCTGATCGCCGGCGAGGAGGACGTCTCCAAGAACGCGGTCTCCTTCCGCTTCCGCGATGGCAGCCAGCTCAATGGGGTGCCCGTGGAGCAGGCTCGCGCCTGGATCAACGAGGCCATCAAGGTCCGCGCCCAGATCAACTCGGCTGACGACTTCCGAGCGAACACCTCCTGCAGTCAGGACTGACCAATGTTCGAGCATCTACGGCGCCCCTGGAAGCGCATCATCGCCCCCATCGCCCGCGGCCTGGTTCGTCTGGGCGTGAGCGCCAACGGTGTCACCATCAGCGGAGCCGTAGGCACCACCCTGGTTGCCATCGTGACCGGGTTCACCGGCTGGCTCCTGCCCGGGGCCATCGTCCTGGCCATCCTGGTGGCCTTCGACTCCCTGGATGGTTCCGTGGCCGCTCTGACCGGCGGTGGCACCCAGTTCGGGGGCTTCCTGGACT
>NZ_AWUO01000021.1:0-6463 GCF_000499185.1 Bifidobacterium sp. A11 | reverse complement strand
GCTACACCAGTTTGCAGTGGGCTATCATGGAAACCGGCAACACGATATAGAGCAAGTGCCGTTGCCGGTTTCCTGCCCTTTCCCGTCTTGGGGGTTCCGTTGAGTTTTCTTTCTCCTGATTCAGGCTTCATGAGAGGTCTTGCCGATCTTATTGATGCCATATGGATCAACATCCTCATGGTGGTCACGTCAATCCCCCTGATATCCATCGGAGCCGCTCTGACCGCCGGTCATGACGCCGCCAGAAGAAGCCTTGAAGGGCGAGGACATGTAACAGCAAACTATTTTCGTGCCTTCCGTTCAAACTTCATCAAGGCAACCATGATCTGGCTTGTTTTCGGGCCATTGCTGTTGCTGTTGATCTACGCTTGGGTAGTTCTCCAAATCACACCCTTGTTGATCGTCAAGTTTGCTTTCAGTATTTTGTGGGTGCTGGGGTTCGAGTGGGTATGGGCCTTGCAGTCCCGTTTTGAGAACACCGTTGGTCGTACCTTGTTTAATGCATGGGTATTTGCCTTGGCTAATCTTGGGAGAACTTTGATCATGGTGCTTTTTGACGCTGCATATCTTGTTCTGCTGGTCCTGTCATGGTTCTACATGCCGCAGGGGCTCTTCTTGTTGCTACTTCTCGGCTATGGGACTTTGATCATGGTGCATACGCCTTTGCTTAATGGTGCTTTTAAACATTTTGTTGCAAATGCCCCGATGGCACGACCCACTGCCGTTGAAGCAGGTCATAAGAAGACCGCTGACTGAGGTTGGCTCGCAATATTACAATGAGGGTCCATGGTTACACTTCAGGATGTCGCTCGAGCGGCAGGTGTTTCGATTGCCACGGCGTCCTGGGCAATCAATAACAATAAAAACGTCAGGATTCCCGAGTCCACCATGAGGAAGGTCCGGAAGGTTGCGGCGGATCTGGGCTACAGGCAGAATGCCATGGCCCGCAGCCTCGCCAGAGGGCGATCCGACCTGATCGGGTTTATTAGCGATGGAGTGGCTACTTCTCCCTTTGCCGGACAGGTCATACAGGGCGCTCAGGATGAAGCTTGGCGCAACGGGAAGATCCTGCTGATTGTCGATACGCATGGAGACCCTGATATTGAGCGCAGAGCTTGTGCTTTCATGCTGGAACGGCAAGTAGAGGGAATCGTGTATTCGTCTTGGGTTCACCATGAGGTTCGTCCTCCCGCGGACTTGGCTCGGGTGAATTCCGTCCTTGTGAATTGCTTTGACCGCCTGGGTCGATTCCCGGCAGTGGTACCGGATGAAGTCCAGGGAGGCCGCACGGCTACGGAAATGCTGACAAATGCGGGTCATAAGCGCATAGCGTTCGTCAATGCCACCGAACAGACGCCAGCATCGCAGGGCAGACTGCAAGGGTATAAGGAGGCTCTGGCTGCAGCTGGATTGAAGTACGACCCGGACATGGTGATGACATGCACGGTGGATCAGGAAGGCGGGTACGGCATCATGTCTCAGGTCATGCAGACCGGTGCTACAGCGGTGTTCTGCCATAACGACCGCACTGCCATGGGTCTGTTTGATGCACTTCGAGAACGAGGAATGCATGTACCAGACGATATTTCAGTGGTGGGATTCGACAATCAGAAATTAATTTCCGCCCATCTTCATCCAGCGCTATCCACAGTCGGTCTGCCGCAGTATGACCTCGGGGTGCTTGGAATTCGCACGCTGCTGCATCGCGAGGATGTCGGCGAGAAGGGCGAGGGCGGCAGTGCTGATGCTGCTGGCCAGAACGGCCCCTATTCGCCCATCAGGGTGGCCTGCCCTTCAGTGCCTCGTGACTCCATACGTATCCTCGCGGCTTCTTGATTTATGGATCACTGGGATACGAGGTATCTGTGTTGGCCTACGAAGTCCTTCCTTTAAAGTCGATGCCCTTCGGTTCATGACCCTTTTTGACTTTTAACGCGAGTCGAATATAATGAGTGCTTAATCGCTTAAACAATGATGTAGCTAAGGATCCGACATATACGATCCTCGACGGAAAGGTTGCAATGACCAAGCTGTATTATCAATTCCCGGGCACCTGGTTCGGAGACTGCATGCCCTTCGGCAAGGGAGATGAGTTCTTCCTCTTCCATCAGCGCGATAACCGGGACCCTGAACCATTCGGTAAACCGTTTGGGTGGGACTTGGCGACGACTAAGGACTTTGTTCATTATCGGGATTGTGGCGTTGCCATTCCGCGAGGTGGAGACGAAGATCAGGATCAATTTATATATGCTGGAAGTGTCTGTGAGGGTGAAGGCGCTTATCATGCCTTCTACACCGCCTATAACAGGGATTACTCTGCGCAGGGAAAGCCGGCGCAGGTCCTCATGCATGCAGTGAGTCATGACCTCTACCATTGGACGAAGACTCAAGATGCCCTGACCTTCTCGCCCCAGGAAGGCTACGATCCTGATGATTGGCGAGACCCTTGGGTTATCCGCGACGATGAGCATGACCGCTATCTATTGATCCTTGGCGCGCGTAAGCAGGGTCCCAAAACCGTACAGTCGGGACGAACCGTGGCATTCTCGTCAAAAGACCTAGAGCACTGGAGTTTTGAAGGTGATTTCTGGGCGCCCAACCTTTACACCATGCATGAGATGCCTGATCTTTTCAAAATGGGCGATTGGTGGTATCACATCATCACTGAATACAGCGACAAGCATGGAATGGTCTACAGAATGGCCCACTCGCTCGAGGGGCCCTGGACTGCTCCTACCGACGATGCATTTGATGGCAGCGCCTACTACGCCGGCCGCACCTTTGAACTGAACGGCAAGCGGATAATGTTCGGCTGGGTCGGCACCAAGGAAAACGAAGATGACAGATCCAATTATGAATGGGGCGGGACTTTCGTTCCTCATCAGGTCTATCAGCGTGAGGATGGCTCACTTGGCGTGCGGCCGGCTGACACCCTCTGGAGTGCTTTCGATCACCGTCGCAGGATCACAGACCTCAACTTAGATGCTTCGGCTGGACGAACAGAGAAGACCGTTGTCCAAGACAGCGGTGATCTGTATTCGTTCGAGGCGGACCTGACTTTCTCTCCAGGAACTCGTTCATTTGGTCTGCGGCTGAATGAAAACGAAGAGACTGGTGAGTCCTACCAGTTCATCTTCAAGGTGGGCGAGAACAGGTTCCTATTTGAAAACAACCCCAACTATCCCTGGTTCGCCAATATGAACATAGGTTTGGAAAGGCCGCTTGAATTGGTTGCAGGGCAGAAGTACCACCTGCAGCTTGTAGTTGACGACACTATTGCCACCCTATATGTAAATGGCGTGGCTTTGAATTCCAGGATGTACAAGAGGCCTGGCGACCATCTGGGAATCTTTGTGACAGAGGGGTCGTTGCAGACCACCAACATGACATTTTCCAACACGTTGAAAGAGGGGTGACTTCCTTAGCTGTTGAGATTTGATCGCCGACGCCTGGCGACGTTGCCACAGGTGTCGGCGAGCCAAGCAATGAACCATTGAGCTTAAGCGTTTATCCGATTGCCGAAAGGCACGAATAAGCGCCCGATAAAGTAGTCGGTCAAAGAGTAATGGAGTAATGATGAGGAAAATCACTAAAGCAGTGGCTCTGGCAGGAGCGCTCGCTATGTCCCTAGGCGGATTAAGCGCATGCGGAGGCTCTCAGGCCAGCGCCGACAAGGGACACGTCTATTATTTAAGCGCCAAACCCGAGCAACAGGATGAGTTCAAGGATTTGGCCAAGCAGTTCACCAAGGATACCGGTGTACCCGTTGATGTGTCTGTTGCCTCTTCCGGTACGTATGAGCAGTCCTTGAAGAGCGAGCTGGCCAAATCCAACGCGCCCACTATGTTCGACGTTGATAACAATGATTTCCAGAACTGGGGAGATTACTATCGCGACATGTCCGGGACGAAGATCTACAAGGATCTGAAGAATCAGGACTATGCCCTTAAGCTCAAGGACAAGGTTGTAGCCGTTCCCTTCGTCATGGAACGCTATGGCATTATCTATAACAAAGCACTGATGAAGAAGTACTTCGATGCTAAATGGTCCAGCATAAAGTCCATAGACAAGGTCAACAACTTCAAGGCGTTGAAGACTGTTGCTGATGAAATCCAAGAGCACAAGGACGACCTCGGAGTGAAGGGCGCCTTCAGCTCAGCAGGGTTCGACAGCAGCTCCAACAAGAGGTTTGGAGATCAGCTCGCCCACATTCCGGTCTACTACGAGTACCGGGACCAGAATACCGAGGAAGAGCCTCCGACACTTACCGGAAAATACATGGATAACTTCAAGAACATCTTTGATTTGTATCTGAAGGATTCCACAACTCCGGCATCGCAGCTTTCGAGCGCCACGATGGACGACTCCAACAGCGAATTTGCGACCAAGCAGTCTGTGTTTCTGCAGAATGGTTCCTGGGGCTATCCTCAGATCAAGGATCAGGATGTGGCTGACAAGGATATCGGAGTCCTGCCCATCTACATTGGCGTGCCGGGCGAAGAAAAGTCTGGGCTGACAGTCAGCTTCATGTACTTTGCCACCAACAAAAATGCTTCGGACAAGGATCGAAAGGCTACCGAGCAATTCCTGAATTACATTTTGGAGAACGACAAGGCCCGCAAGATCTTCACTGATGATATGGGCTTCGAGACGCCATTCAAGTCCTATGAAAAGGCAGGATTCAAGTCGAAGAACCCCGTGCAAAGGGCCAATGACGCATATGCCAAAGCCGGTGACTACGACACCGTTATTCATCCTCTTCCCAGTGCACAGTGGGTGGCTTCGCTTAGTGATGCCATGCTTGAATACGCCCAGGGCACCGGAAGTTGGTCAAAAGTCACCTCCGCCTTTGTAGACGGTTGGGCAAAGGAGTACAAGACCACTCACTGAAACCAATGGGATAACCATCAGTTGACCATGTTGGACATCCCACCGGAATCTGGTGGGATGTCCTCTCCGGCCCAGGATGCTGAGATAGCGTTCTTGGCTCCAATCCAGCGGGGGCTTGATTTTCCGCAACCAATCTGGTGCGGAACTGTATGAAATGAGATGGGTCATGGGTGTAAAAACAAAATCTGCGTTTGCCATAGGTCTTGCATGCGCAATGGTCATGGCATCCGCCGCGTGCGGCGGTACCTCAGCCTCAGAAGCAAAGGGCCGAGTGTACATGATCAGCCAGAAAGTGGAAAACAACGATCAGTTCCTCCAACTCGGAAAGCAATTCACCAAAGATACAGGCATACCGTTTGATTTGATTTCCCCCTCTGCCGACAGCTATGAGCAGACTTTGAAGAGTGAGCTGGCCAAGAGCAAAGCTCCGACTATCATCGGCCTCGACAACAACGACTATCCCAACTGGTCGGATTATTGCGCGGATCTGTCCAAAACACGCATGTACAAAGACCTTACGGATCCGAATTACGTACTCAAGACCGGGAAAAAAGTGGGCGCCATTCCGTTCGTTCTGGACCGCTATGGCATCATCTATAACAAAGCTATTTTAAATAAATACTTTAAAGCGTCGTGGGCCAGCATCCGCTCAGTGGATGCCATCAGAGGATTCGACAGCTTGAAAACCGTGGCCGACGAAATTCAAAGTCACAAAGACGAGCTTGGAGTCAAAGGAGCCTTCACGTCCGCCGGATTCGAATCAAGCTCTATCCGACGATATGGTGACCAGCTGGCTCATATACCGGTCTACTACGAGTATCGAGATAAGAACGTCACAGAGTTGCCGGCAACTGTATCTGATAAATATATGCCCAATCTCAAGAAGATCTTTGATTTGTATGTGAAAGACGAGACCGTTGCGCCGACCCAACTTTCCAGTGCGACATTCGACGATGCTGTTTCCGAGTTCGGTCTTGGCGACGCAGTTTTCATTCAAACGGGATCCTGGGCATATCCGCAATTAAAAAATCAGGAGGTTGCCGACAAGGATATGGGGGTTCTGCCCATATATATGGGTGTGCCGGGAGAGGACAAAGCAGGACTGACCATAAGCTCTAACTACTTTGCCATCAATTCAAAGATATCTCCGGAGGACCGGCGAGCCACGGAGAAGTTCATGTCATGGATGCTGGATAAGGACAGTGCCAGGAAAATCGTCACGGACACCATGGGATTCGAAACCCCATTCAAGTCATACGCGAAGGCCGGGTACAAGACAAAGAACCCAATCCTCCGCGCCAATGATGCTTACGCCAAGCGTGGCTGCTATGACATAATCATCCGTCCTCTGCCCACCCAGCAATGGTCGCTGAGTCTGGGCAATGCCATGTTGGAGTATGCCCAGGGCACCGGGCCTTGGTCCGGCGTTGAGTCGGCCTTTGTCAACGGTTGGGCTTCTGAGTACAAGACCACACATAAGTGATGAACTGATACGGCCGGCCCTGCGTTTCAAAGCTGGGCCGGTTTCAAGGTTCTAGTGCAGACTGCATGATTCCAGGTTTGGAGGTTTCAG
>NZ_AWUO01000020.1:0-7157 GCF_000499185.1 Bifidobacterium sp. A11 | reverse complement strand
GAAGACCTACCCGGACCTGCCAGCGGACTTCACCTACCTGCAGGTCAGCGCCGGATACTATCATTCCCTGGCCATGGGCAGCGACGGCAACGTTTACGCCTGGGGATCCAACAGCAATGGCCAGCTCGGCGACGGGACAAGCACCACACGGTATACGCCGGTCAGGGTGAAGACGCCCGACCGGAAGACCTACCCGGACCTGCCAGCGGACTTCACCTACCTGCAGGTCAGCGCCGGATTGGACCATTCCCTGGCCGTGGGCAGCGACGGATACGCCTGGGCATGGGGATGCAATTTGTCTGGCCAGCTCGGCAACAACAGCAGCGGCTCCGCTATTAATCCTGTTCCTGTGCGCGTGCGCGACCCCGCCAGTCCCGCCGACAAGAGCAAAGGACTGCAAGCCGCACAGGTCAGCGCCGGATACCATGATTCGCTTGCCGTGGGCAGCGATGGGAACGCCTGGGCATGGGGAAACAACGACAATGGCCAGCTCGGCAACGGCACCACCAGAGACTCGACTGTTCCTGTGCCGGTGTCGTTCAACCTGGCTCTGGTGATCACCGGCGTCAGGTTCGACCAGACCCCCGTGTCAGGGCTGACGCGCGGCGATGGCGGCAGCGTGACCGTGACCACGCCCGCACACCAGCCGGGCACGGTCACCGTCAGCGTGGACTACACGCTGGGCGGCGCACCCCAAACGCCCGACACCTCCCTTCGATACACGTACCTGCCCGCAGGCGTGCTCCCCAAGGCCGGCGGGGAAGGCATCCTGCTCGCCCTGGCCACCGGCATGACCGGCATGGGCGGGGTCCTCGCCTCACGCCGCCACCGGCAGGAAACACGCCGACTATTGCACGCTTCGCACGAGTAAGAGCGGCCGGGCGGCGTATCAATCCCCCCGCCCCCGGCCCATCAAGGGGGAGCAGGGAGGAAACGTGTCAATCAAGGCTCAAACCCCAAGAGAGCCGACACTTCCCTCCCGCGCCCCCACCACACTCCTGCAGGCAGAAGCCGAGGGCAGGCATGCACGCCCCCGCCTCTGCTTGGGAGAGGAGGAAACACGGCCAGGCCAGCCAAAAGGCCTGACAGCCCCCAGCCAGCCCGGCCGCTGTTTGTTTCTCTATCCCAAATAATTACTATAAGCAGTCGCTCTTTCCCAACCGCCTGGACGGGGATTTGGCCGATGCCTATAGGTTCAGATGGTATGATTTTTTTGGGGATGTTGAGGGGTCTTTCGTCTTCTGACTGCATCAGCGCAATTGGCGCCAGATCAGCCTTGAATGGCCGAGAGACTCTTCTGAAAGTAAGACGTAGCAGTGGTGTTGGCCAGCCGTTGGGGAATAACAGATGGCAGGCAAGCCTGTTGTTGGGGAAGAGGTTTGTAAGTCATGCGTATAGGCTCCCGAGCGGGTTCACTGACGTTCGTGATTATTCTTCTGCTGCTCCTGTCAGGCTTGGGCATGGTCGAAGCCGAAGCTGAAACCGACGCTGGTACTGAATCTATGTTTAGTCGGGGGGGGGGGGTCGTCAGACCCCTCGCGTAGCTAAGCAAACCCCCGCCACTCTTCCCAGCAGCACAACCGACACGCCGCTTCCCTCGCCCTCGCCTCTGACAACTGCCTCGCCCCTGAGCCCCACGACATCAAGCCCAAACACCCCGTCATCGCCGATAGACAGTCCAAGCAGTGCAGACTCCGCTTCAACCAGGCCATCCCGGCAGACAGATGATCAGGCCGCGCACACGGTGCGCTTCGACCCAGCCGACGGGAGCAATCCCACCCAAGCGACAGTGAAAACCGGGAACCTTGCCTCACCTCCGAAGAACAATCCGCAACGTGAGGGCTCCCGGTTCGACGGGTGGACGCGTGACGGCTTTCCCTTTGATTTCCAGACCCCCATCCTGCAAGACACGACGCTGACCGCCCGTTGGACCAAGGCCACGGACTGGACTCTGAGCCCGGACCACGGACCCTCCTCAGATACACAGCTGACCGTCAGTCCGCCCGACAAGGAAAAACCCTATTACACGAGCATCCACACGGCAAACAGCCAGTTTGTCGGCCTGACCGGCGACGGCAACATCTACATTTGGACACAAGACGGCACACCAAAACAGGTTCCTCTCCCTGCCCAAGCTCCCGACGGATTCCACTACCTGCAGGCCACAGCCGGCAGCCAATGGCAGGCGGCCCTCGGATCCGACCAGCACATCTACACCTGGACCAGCCAACAGCCCACGCCCACCATCCTCGACACTGACCTGAACATCAGGTTCACCAGCATCAGCACAAGCAGCAACCGGCTGCTGGCAGTGGACCAGCAGGGCCGTGTCCACAATTTCCAGGCCAGCCAGGCCGACAGCCGGAACATGAAACCCACTGAGCAATCCGCGATCAGCCTGCCCGGGCAAGCTCAGGCGACACTGCCCGTCGCCTCCCCCAGCCGGACACTCATCGTGGACGCGGACGGGCAGGCATGGTCATGGAAGCCAGGCCAGGCAGGAAACACGAAGCCATCACCCATCATGCAGGATCAGGGTGTGCGCATCATCCAGACTGCAGCCCTTAACCAGGGGCTGCTCCTGCTGAACGCTGACGGGCAGACCCGGTACCTGGCCGACAGCACGACCAGCGCCAAAGCCGTCAACCTGCCAGAAAGCGCGAGAGCCAGCCGGATCAGCGCCAGCAATGACCAAGCCATAATCACAGACAAAGACGGGCACCTATGGTTATGGAAGCCAGGCGAGGCGCCCATGCGCGCAGACAGCGGGAACCAGCACTACATGCAAGCAGTCCGCATCGGCAACAGAATCGCCGCCCTAGACAGGCAGGGCAGCCTATACCAGTGGAGCATCGACACCCACGGCCAGCCCGGCAAGCCGGCAAAAATCGACTCCACCACAGCGCCCACCCTGGAATCAGCCAGCCTGGATGGCCAAGACTTGACACTCAGCAAAACCGGCGATGCCTGGCAGGCAGATGTCCCCGCCCGCGATCCCGGGCCGGCCATCATCACCATCACCGGCATGCAGGACGATAAGCCCTTCACCAAGAGCCTCAATTACACCGTCGACCAGCCGCTGTTAAGGGATGCTCAACAGGATTCCACCCCCACGATCACCTTTGATACAGCAGGAGGAAGCCGGGCACCCCAACCCCAGCAAGTCGGCTACCCCTACGGTAGGGTGAAGCGGCCCTCCCCCGACCCGACGCGCAATGGTTACCAGTTCTACGGATGGTTCATCGACAACGTCGCCTACGACTTCAGCAAGCCTGTAACCAAGGACCTCAGACTTACTGCCCATTGGTCGTCAAGCAAGTGGACAATAAGCCCTGATACGGGCAGCCAAATCGGCGGTGAAAGGACCACCATTACCCCACCAACCAATACAAACGGTATCAAGTTCAACCAGATCAGCAGCTCAAACACTGGTTCATTCTCCCTGGTTGTGGGCAGCGACGGGAACGCGTACGCCTGGGGAGACAACACGTATGGCCAGCTTGGCGACGGGACGGCCAAAACTCCAGATATACGCCGGTCATGGTTCAGAAACCTGATCGCAAGACGTATCCAGACCTGCCAACGAATTTCACCTACGTACAGGTCAGCGCCGGAGGCCGGCATTCGATAGCCCTGGGCAGCGACGGATACGCATACGCCTGGGGATACAACTGGTATGGCCAACTCGGCAACAACACAAAAACGGATTCGTATGTTCCTGTGCCCGTGCGTGACCCCGCCAACCCTACTGATACGAGCAAAGGATTAAAAGCCACACAGATCAGTGCTGGATACTGGCATTCGCTGGCCGTGGGCAGTGACGGATACGTGTACGCCTGGGGAAACAACGGAAACGGTCGGCTCGGCGACGGTACCACCAACGGCAAGTTAGTTCCCGTGTCGGTGATGTTCAACCCGCAGCCGGTGATCGCCGCAGCCAAGTTCGACACCAGCCCTGGCACACATCTGACTCCTGTCAGCAACAGCAACAGCGCCACAGTGCTCACGCCTGCACATCTGCCAGGCACGGTCACGGTCAGCGTCGACTACACGATGGGCGGCGCGGGAAACACACTGACCGACACGTCCCTCAGATACACGTACACACCTGCAGGCGTGCTCCCTCAGGCCGGCGGTGAGGGCATTCTGCTGGCCCTGGCCACCGGCATGACCGGCATGGGTGGGGTGCTGGCATCCCGCCGCCACCGGAGGGAAACACGCCAACTGTCACAAGCTTCGCACGAGTAAGAGAGGCCGGGGGCGGTGTATCAATCCCCCCGCCCCCGGCCTACACAGGGGGAGGGGACAGGGAGGAACGTGTCCATCAAGGCTTAAACCTCAAGAGAGCCGACACCCCCTCCCGCACCCCCACCACACTTTTATCTGCTGGAGTTCAGGGCAGGCTGCACACCCACATTCGGGAAAAGGAGAGAAACAGAGAAACACAGACAGGCCGACATATGAAGCTTACAGCACTCAGTCAGGCAAGTCGCCGTTCATTCCCTACAACCTCATAATTTCGTAAACAATCGCTTTTCCCCAATTGCCACGCTCATTGTCGCCGGACGATTGGTTCTGGCTTGTGTGTTGTCTGCGGACTGGGTGGTAGGGTGAAAAGCGGGGGATGTCGAGAAGACGACTGGCTTGCGCCATGGCTCCTGTAATCCGATGCAGGGCTGGCGTTGGCAGGCAGCACGGCTTTCCGATAGACAGAACTTTATTAGGCAGGCGGTGTTGATTCCGCTTGGTGTTTGGTGAAGGGGTTTTGGTTTCATGCATCCGGTTTCCCGTCTGCGTCGCACACTGGCGATGATGACCGTCCTGATCAGTCTGCTGGCAGGCCTGGGCGTCGCATCCGCCCAGGCGGACGCTCCTATCCTCACCGGGGGGGGGGTCGGTCAGACCCCTCGCGTAGCTGACGGAACCCACGGCATTTCCTCCAGCAACGCAACCAGCACACCACTACCCACACCCTCACCAATACAAACCACCACACCATTAAGTTCCGCAACACCAAGTCCAGACACCCCGTCATCGACGACAGGAACAACCGGCAGTACAGACTCCGCTCCTGCTAAATCAGCCGAAAAGACAGATGATAAGACTTCGCATACAGTTCGCTTCGAACCGGCCGACGGCAGCAAACCCACCCAAGCGAGTGTGAAAACCGGCACCCTCGCCACTCCCCCACAACAGAACCCAGTGCGTGAAGGCTTCCGATTCGACGGGTGGACACTCGACAACCAGCCTTTCGACTTCCAGACCCCAATCCTCCAAGACACGACTCTGAAAGCCCTGTGGACCAAGACCACAGACTGGACACTAAGCCCGGACCATGGGCCCGCGTCCGGAGCCCGGCTGACTATCAGCCCGCCCAAAACTCAGGAACCTCAATTTGTCAGCGTCCAAGCCGCAGGAGAGCAGACCGTCGGTTTGACCGGCGACGGCCGTATCTACGTCTGGGCACAAGACGGCACGACCAAGCAGGTTCCCTCCCCCGCCCAGGCCGCCGACGGGTTCCGCTACCTGCAGGTTGCAGCCGGCAGCCGACGGCACGCAGCTTTAGGATCCGACCAGCACATCTACACATGGAACAGCCAAGAGGACACACCCACGATTCTCAACACCGGCCAGGATGCCGGGTTCACCAGCATCAGCCTAAACAATGACCGACTCCTGGCCGTGGACCGGCAGAGACAGGCCCACGCCTACCAGGCGACCGATGCTGACAGCCAGGATCTGAACCCGAAATTCACAAAGCAGACCACGACCACTCTGCCCGAAAAGGCGCAGGCCGTCACCGCCGTCGCCTCCGACAGCCGGGCCCTCATCGTGGACGCGGACGGGCAGGCCTGGACCTGGGATGCGAACAACAGCGGCAACATCAAACCCGCACGCATCAAACAGGACCCGAGCATGCGCACCGTCCAAGCCCAAGCCCTCAACCAAGGGTCCGTCCTCCTGGACACGAACGGGCACACCTATTACCTGGCCGACAGCACCACCGCCATGATCCAGGTCAACCTGCCCGAAGGCATGAAAGCCAGCAGGATCACCGCCAACAAGAACCAGGCCATGATCGTCGGCAAGGACGGCCACGTATGGTCCTGGAAGCCGGGCGAAGCGCCCAAGCGCGCGGACAACGGGAATCAGTCATACGTGCAAGCTTCAAGCACCGGCAGTAGGATCACCGCCTTCAGCACGAAGGGCGACATGTTCACCTGGAGCCTGGATAAGCAGGGCCAGCCCGGCAGGCCAGCCAGGCTCAACACCACACAGGCGCCCATCCTGGAAACAGCCAGCATGGACGGCCAAGCATTGACGCTCAGCAGGAACAACGACTCATGGCAGACGGACATGCCCGCCCGCAAGCCGGGAGAAGCCGTCATCCTCATCGCTGGCAGGCAGGACGGCCGGCCCTTCACCAGAAACTTCAAATACACAGTCGGCCAGACGCTGACACGAGACACCGAACCACGATCCACGCTCACGGTCCGCTTCGACACGGACGGTGGAAAACCCGAACCAGCAGACCAGAGTTTCCCCACCACGAACGGCAGGGTGAAGCGCCCCTCCCCCGACCCGTCTCGTGACGGTTTCCTGTTCGACGGGTGGTTCATCGGGCAGGTCGCCTATGATTTCAGCAGGCCCGTCGACAAGGATCTCACCCTGACCGCCCACTGGTCGCCCGCAGGCCGGAACAACACCTGGAGCATCAGCCCTGATAAGGGCAGCCAGCTGGGCAGGGAATCCACGACCATCACCCCGCCTGACAGCGCCAGCCGAGGCATCAGGTTCAGCCAGATCAGCGGACCAAAAGACGCCGACCATGGTTTTTCCTTGGCGGTGGGGAGCGACGGGAACGCCTACGCCTGGGGAGACAACGGCTACGGCCAGCTCGGCGACGGAGGGACGTCCACCAAGCGGAATACGCCGGTCATGGTGAGGACGCCCGACCGCAGCACGTATCCGGACCTGCCCAAGGATTACACCTACGTGCAGGTCAGCGCCGGATGGGGTCATTCGCTGGCCCTGGGCAGCGACGGCAACGCCTACGCATGGGGAGACAACAGCAGTGGCCGGCTCGGCGACGGGACGACCACCACCCGGTATGCGCCGGTCAGGGTGAAGATGCCCGACCGCAACACGTACCCGGA
>NZ_AWUO01000019.1:0-8975 GCF_000499185.1 Bifidobacterium sp. A11 | reverse complement strand
TCATTCCCGCCCTCTCATTCGGGACGACACGTCCATTGATGCACACATACGCTTGCTCCTTTGCAAATTGACAGCTCCAGTATCGTTTTCAACACATCGATAGCTCCTTGCAACAACCAAAGACGACATAAGCGCAACAGACAGTATTTCAATCGAGCGCGCTATCATCAGATATCTGAACACCGCAACGGCATTCAATTGCAGGAGCTGGTCTTGGCTCAGCTTTGACGAGGAGTTATCCATGGAATCCACAATCCAGGACGTGGCCAAACAAGCAAATGTCTCCGTTTCCACAGTCTCTCGATCATTCACTCGGCCGGAACTGGTCTCCGAGCGCACGCGTTCCAGGGTGCTGTCAACTGCACGAAAATTGAACTTTTCGATTTCCCGTTCCGCGACCGCGCTCAAATCAGGCCAGTCCCTACGGGTGGCTGTGCTCATCAACGACCACTTGAGCACCTGGTTCAACTCGACCATCATGGAAGGGTTCAACGCGGTCTTTTCTCGCAATGGGTATGACATCTCCATCTGCCAGATCACCAGTGGCCATGCACGAAGAGAATTCTTTGAAGCATTACCAGTGAAGCGCAACGTCGACGCCGTCATCGTCACCTCCTTCGACATTGAAGCCTCAGAGGTTTCTCGTCTTGCGAGCATCAACGTGCCGATCCTCAGTCTCAACGTTACGGAGGAGAAGGGTTTCATGGCCTCGGTCCGCATTGACGATTTCAATGGTGGCATGCTGTCGGCCAATCATCTGATAGCTCTAGGTCACACTCATATTGCATATGTACGATCAACTCCTGTTGCTTCGCTTCGTTTCAGCGTTCAAGCCAGATTGGAAGGGTTCCTGAGCGCCTGCAGAGCTGCCAACATCAAACCAACGGTCCTGGCAGCCCCGGCAACCGAAAATCCCACCAGTGCTGTGCTGGCACAGCTGGAAAGCCTGAAAACCAGACCCACCGCAATAGCGGGTCAGGAAGATTCGTTGGCCATACCACTCATCTTCCAGCTGCAACGGTTCGGCATCGCCGTTCCCTCAGACATGTCCGTCATAGGATATGACGACAGCAAATTCGCAGAGGATATCGGCCTGACCACCATTCGGCAGAAGCCTTATGAAATGGCTGTTTCGCTTGCCAAGAAGACCCTGCAGCTTATCGAGGGAAAGAAGCCGGAGAATCCGCATGAGCTGATCCCTCCCACATTGATTCTCCGGTCGTCCACCGCTCCGCTCCAGCGCTGAGACCATTCCTTACAACGAATCAGTGTTTGTTGGCCTGATACTCCTTCGCCCAATTGTCTACGAAGGCCTTCTGGACACCATCCCAGCCGGCAGTGCCCTGGGCATATTCAAGCATGGCGCTTCCGAGATCATCCTTCCAACGCTCCGAAGGCGCAACCGTGAAGCTCCAGCCCACACGCTCATGCTTGGAATCAGAGTCTTTCTGCATAGCGGCGACCAGAGGGTTATCGGTCTTCACCTTGTTGAAAGTCTTAAACGGGGTGGTGAAACCCATATCCTTGGCTATGGCATTCTTGCCCTGTTCTGAAGTAATCATCCAGTCAAGGAACTTCTCGGTAGCCTTGATGTTCTTGGCATCGGCTTTTTTATTCAAGCACCAGTACTGCGCAGAACCGGTCGCCAATCCCTGCTCATGCTCGTTGGGCAAACCCATGTAGATGGGTATCATACCGACCTTGTCGGCATCCATCCCAGCGTTCTGCAGATCAGTCCAGGCCCAAGTGCCGTTTTGATAGAATGCAGCGTCCCCCAAGGCAAATTCAGAGTTCGCATCATCATTCGTCTTGCTGCTGAGCTGCGTGCGCGGAGTGGTCGAATCCGTTAGATACAGGTCAAAAATGTTCTTGAACTGAGGCAGGTAGGTGCCTTTGATGCTGGCCGGCTCCTGCGTGATTCCATCATCTTTGAATTCTCTATCAAGCGCCATGTTGGCCAGGTGAGTGTCATACCGCCAGATGGAGCTCGAGTCAAAACCGGCTGAAGTAAATGCTCCCTTGATACCCAGTTCGTCCTTGTGCTTCTGCATCCCATCAGCAACAGCCTTGAGCTTGTCGAATGAGTTAATGTCTTTGACGGATTTGACCGCTGCACCGCTGGTCTTGGTGTACTTGTCCAGGATGTCCTTGTTATAAATCAAGCCATAGCTTTCTATAACGAAGGGCACGCCTACTGGCTTACCGGTTTCTGCAGATTTCAAGGCGAGGGTCTGATCCTTCATCTGCTTGTAGATTGCCGTATCAGTCAGATCAGCCGTGTAATCCTTCCAAGTCTCCATGTCCACCGGCCCAGAGAGCTGAAAGAGTGTAGGCGGTTCAGACTTGGCAAACTCGGATTTCAGTGACTGCTGATAAGTTCCCGAAGCCGCGGTTTCCACCGTGACCTGAACACCTGTCTGCTTGGTATACTCATCGGCAATCTTCTTCCAACTGTCCGAAACTTCAGGCTTGGAATTGAGGAAATACACCTTCCCTTGATCACTTTTGGCAGCAGTTCCGGAGGCCCCGCACCCGGCAACGGCTCCAAGAGTCATGACTGTAGCCACCGCCGCAGTTATGGCCGTCTTGACCGTATTATTCATCTTTGAACCTTTCCTCTAGATCGCGAGGTGTCCCGCAATCACTTACGCGGCGGCACAGATCAAGCTAAGCTTCATCAACCGCCTGTACTCATAATTTCCCACTTTTCCGATCGAATTGCAAACGCTAGCATTTTATATCGTCTCTCAATTAGGCTTATTAATTGCCCTTAATGATTCATTTCCATTATTTTGCAAAGAAAAATGTGTTCTCTTATACAAACGTTTGCATAATATCTAGAAGAACTCTCTAGATCGGTACGTTATCTTGACGGAGGACTCGCCCAGTCATCATCGACTGCAAAAACGGCACGTCAACATGCAGATCCGATGCAGTCAGGATCCGCGAAACATGCCCACGAGCTATGACAAGGCCACTCTTTCCTCAAATCGATAACGTAATATCATCTCTTTGAGGCTTGGAAACATTGCCCTCGCAATTACTGAGATACACGCTTCTGTATGCCATCCTCAGCGCGCAAAACTGGTCAATGCTTTTGATACCTGTGCTTGCCGAGCCAGCCAGGCGGAGCGCACCGCCGTCAAGATGGCACAAAGCCAGATAGACCAAATATTCAGCATTGAGTCCTTTCCCACGGCTATAGCCTGCCAGGAGTCAGGAGTATGGCATGGCAGTATTGCTTACGTTCGTACCGGGGGAAAGAGCCACGTTGGGGCGCAGGCAGCAAGTCGCGACTAATACAAATAATATTCAGCCCGATCACACGTTCCACTGCCTGAGCACACGCTTGCCCTGGTAGATGCCAAGAACACCATAATGCGCCGTATTCATTCTGAACAGCTGGGCCTTATGGGGATCCAAGTCAAGCCACTGCGTCGTCAGGATGCGCAGGATGTGGGCGTGCGCCACCAGAAGCACATGCCGCCCCGAACACACCAGAGGCTCGAGCCATTCGACAATCCCACGCGCACGGGCAGCTACCTGATCCAGACTTTCGCCCTGAGTCACATGTACGGAAACGGGGCTGCCCGAAGGCAGATCGACCATCCGGTCGCCAGCCAGCTCATCGATGCCCAAAGCATGCGGACCGTCGATCCACAGTTTCCAGTCACGGCCAAGGCTGGCCACCACGTCTTGAGGACGGTGCCCCTCGGCCGGACCGTAATCCCACTCCAGAATCCCATCCATCGGCGCCGGATCAGAGAAACCGGCCAGTTCGGCTGTCTGCCTGGCTCGTTGCAGGGGGCTGGAAAAAATGCAGTCAGGGTCAAATCCATCGGGAAAGGCCTTAGCCAGTCTTTGACCCGCCTCTTTGGCCTGTTCACGCCCTTGGTCAGTCAGAGGGATGTCAGTACGCCCCGTATATTGCCCGGTTTCGCTCCAAACTGTCTGACCATGCCGCAGCAGCACAGCATAGCCTTCGCTCTCGTTCGAGGCATCTTTGCCCGACGTATTCTTCGCAATGTCCATGGATGGCAGTTTAACCCCAGGTACGGTCACGCCCTAAGCACCATGCATGTGGGATAATGAACCTATGACGGACTCAGGACGGGAACCTGGCAGGATGGCCGACCAAGTGGTCGGCATGCTTCATCAGGTGGATAGCAAGGTGAATGACATGCGCAACTCGATCGAATCTGACCCGGAATCGCTGACAGACAAGCTGGTCAAGCTTGCACTTCCCAGCATCGCCGCGCTGTTGGCGGGTAAGCTCTTCCAGGCCTTTTGGAACGAACTGGTCCGCAAACGCAATGGAGGCGTGGACAGCCCTGAAGAGGATCAGGAGAGTGCTACTGACGGTCTTCTCTTCGGCGTTCTGTCGGCAGCCGTTATCGCCTTGGTCTCAGGTCTGTCCGAGCGGGGTTCCCAGGCTCTGATCGACCGTCGTCACCAGCGCTGAGAGCAAGGGACGCTGACTGATAACCAGACCGGTCCAGATAACGCTGATTGCGTGATTTTGACGACAAGGTCTTGCATTGGCAGGCGTTGACGGCCAGAATGTCAAAATGACCTTATCAAATTCACAGAAAACCCCGGCCGCGAATCCGGCCGACAATCCCACCATACGGACCTTGCTTGAACGACGCTCCATCCGCGGATTCACTGACGAACCGGTAGACGACCAGACCGTCGCCCTGCTGGAGCAGGCGGCCCAGCATGCAGCGACCAGCCGGTATTTCCATGAATGGTCGGCCATCAGGGTCACGGATCATGATGAGGCGCTGGCTATCGCGGATATGGCCCATCAGCGCTACGTGGCCGAAGCCCCGTTGCTCTACATCTTCCTCGCCGACCAGCGCCGCAATGCCGATCTGGTCCGACGATTCGCCGATGATCTGGAACCGGATACCACTCTGCTCAACTCCGGTTATGTCTTCCTGCAGTCGCAGAACGATGCGGTTCTGGCCCTGCACGCCATGGAGACCGCAGCCAACGCCCTGGGCCTGGGCGGAGTCATTCTGGGCAGTGTCATCAATGATACGAACAGACTAATCGATCTGCTGAAATTGCCCAAGCTGGTCTACCCGGTGCTGGGTCTTGCCATTGGCCATCCGGCCCAGGATCCGGATCCCAAGCCCAGGATGCCCCGTCAAGCGCAAATCTTCACCAACACCTATCAGCGGGCCGACGATGATGCAGACATGAAGGACGCCCTGGCTGACTTCGATCAGACGGTCACCCGCTACTATCGCGACATACGGCACCTGGATGATCCCCACCGTTCATTCAGCGCCATGATGACTGACAAGGTTCGCAACCCTGCCTCCGGCCATGAACCCATGCTGGATTCGATCCGCCGACAGGGCTTTGACCCAGCCTGCTAGGCAACGAAGTCCCTGCTGGCCAGACAACTGTAAGGCTCACCTGAGAAGTTCACCAGTCCAGTTCACCGGCCCTAGGCGAGCAGACAAAACCCAATCGGCCCCAAGCAGTGAGATCAGCGGAATCCGATCTTGCTGCCTGGGGCCGTATGGATCACCTCTGCGATCATCAAGAATGCCAAGTCGAACGCTAGAGCTGCAGAGGCAATGACTGCCCCTACCGACGGCGGGGTTTATACCCACGTTTGCGACTATGCGGTTTCAGAGTTCGCGAGCCCGTCCTCATACGCTGGTAGGAGCCCGGCTCATGGCTGGTCAGATGCCAGTTTCCACAGTAATCACAACGGTAGACCCACAGAAGAACGTTGCGTTCGACCATGCTGCGGTCGGCGGCCTGCTGGGCCTTGGCCCGATCGTGATACATGATCTTGGACGTAGCAGCGCAACGTCGTGGGGTGAAATAATGCATGACAGCGTACGACTACCTCGAAACCGATCTGACTATCCTTCTGTACACTTTTGCACTCATAGCGCCCAATGCCCGATCGGGCAGGCCCTGCCAGATGACACATCCGAATGATGCAAGATCAGACTGGCAGGGCGCAATCCTTCATAACCAGAAGCAGTTAAAGACGGGCGGACGCGAGCGACTCTAGAGCACGGATCAGGGCAGGTCGTGACCGGCGCTCAGGTAGAGGTCGTACCATTCCTGAGCGGTCAGATCCACATCCGCGCCGGCGGCCATCTGCGTGATGCGCTCGGGGTTCATGGATCCCAGAAGCACCTGTATGCCCGCGGGATGCCGCAGAATCCAAGCCACAGCAATAGCGCTCTTGGCTACCTCATGCTGTTGAGCCAACTTGTCCAACTCTGCATTGAGCTCGGGATAGCGGGGATTGTCCAGGAAGACACCATCGAAGTATCCAGTCTGGAAGGGGCTCCAGGCCTGAATGGTCATGGACTTCAGCCGCGAATAGGCCAGAAGACCACCATCATGGTCCAGGCTGGGATCGTCGCCCATATTGACATGAATCTCCTGGTCGACCATGCCGGTGTGCCCCAGACCGAATTGCAGCTGGTTGACCTCTAGGCGCTGGCTTACAGCGCTCTGCAACAGCTCCACCTGCATGGGGTTGACGTTGCTGACGCCGAAGTGCCGAACCTTTCCACTGGATTGCAGTTCATTGAAGGCTTCGGCCAGATCGTCCAAGTCGACCAGGGTGTCGGGGCGATGCAGCAGTACGAAGTCGACATGGTCGGTCTGCAGGTTGACCAGCTCTTCATCCAGGGCCTTCAGCAGGTGATCCTTGGAGAAGTCGTAGCGGGTGATCTGATCGCTATCCGGGTTGCGGAAAATGCCGAACTTGGTCTGGATGCCCACGCTGTCCCGGTCTACGCTCAGATCTTTCAGAGCCTGTCCCAGGGCTCGGCTGCTGGCTCCGGCATGGTAGCAGTCTGCTGTGTCGAAGAAGTCCACGCCCGCATTCATGGCAGTCTCCACAATGGTCCGCGCTTCCTCGCGGCTCTTCTGATCGATCCGCATGACCCCCAGGGCCACACGGGAGGCCCGGAACCCTGACCGTCCTAAGTTCATGTATCGCACAATGTCCTCCTCGCAATTGACGTCTAGGCTCGAGTCTACCCGTACCGGCTACCTCCAGCCTTGTGCGGCTACTCCAGCAGGTTGCTGCGCAGTGCCTCCACATGGTCCGGTCCGAACCCTAGAGCCTGCTGGGCATAGGTGAAGACATCCCCGTAGGCCTCGACCATGGTTTGTTGGGCATGGGCCAGGTATTCTTTCTTGACGCAGAGCGCAATCTGTAGTGCATCCAGTGAATCCTGGTCGAAGCCTTTGGCTCGAAATTGGTCCAGCAGTTGATTGTTGGCCACGACCCTCTCTTGGTTGGTCTTCAGATAGTCCGCAAATACATGGGTGTCGTCCACTTCCAGCAGCCAGAGCACCAGGGCCGCGGCGAACCCGGTCCGGTCCTTGCCGGCAAAGCAGTGGAAGAGCGTAGCCCCCTGGATGTTGTCCACGACGATTCGCAGGAACTTCCCATACCCCTGCTGGGCCGCAGGGCTCATGACCAGGTCATGGTAGACATTCAACATGTGGCCGTTGACCTGATCCGCTAAACCCAGCGAGGCGAAATCGTCCAGGCTGGCGCCGTTGGTACCACTTTGCTCCAGCAGATCAATGTTGGTAAAGGTCACACCATCGATCCTGTCGTCAGGACTTTCCTGTCTCTCAAAGGGCCGGCGAAAGTCCACGACCTGCGTCACCCGGTAGCGGTCGACCAGTTCCCTCTTCGTATCTTCGTCCAGACCCACCAGCTGTCCTGATCGGATGAACTTGTAGGGACGAACCCGGCGGCCGTGGATGGTCCGAATGCCCCCCAGATCACGAAAATTGGTGATGTTCATTAACGACCTCCTTAGGCTGCGCCCAGTCCCCACGCCAATCCCGCCTTTATAAAGGTCACTGGGACGCAGTGCGCCAGCGCGCAATCAACAGCAAGAACCAACAAGCAATGCAACCAAGGTACCATCACCGTTGCTGTGCAGACACGCCATAGTCTCGCGGCAGAAGTTTCTTGTGAGGGCTTGGTTGGTTGGTGTTGTCACTGCTCTGCGGTCAGGGCCTGTTTGATTGGTGTGCCTCCCCCGATGATGTTGTAGATCTTGCCTGAGGTCTGGGGAAGGTCGACGCAGTCGGCCAGGCATTGTGCCACGTCGGGGATCGGTATGGGCCCGGGGCCGTCTGGTTCTACCTGGATGGCTCCTGTGCCGGTCTGTTCGGTCAGGCTGCCTGGCTCGATGATGGTGTAATCCAGTCCGGAGCTGATCAGGTACTGGTCGGCCATGTTCTTGGTCACGTAATAGTCAGCCAGGGCGTCGATGGCAGGTTTGACCTGGGGCTGCTCCCAGCGCAGCCAGTCTGCTGCATACATGGCTCCCAGCATGACGTACCTGGTGATGCCAACCTCTTTGGCGGCCTCTATGGTCTTCATGGCTCCCAAGGCGTCGATCTGGTTGATGTCCTTGCCGCGTGAGCCTGCAGTGAAGACAACGGCATCCGCATGCGTCTTGCGGAATGCGTCGGTTACCTGGGAGAGCGGGTCATGCAGATCCAAGGTCACGGGTTCCACCTGCTGGCTGTCGTGAATCTTCGAGGCCCCTCGTGCGCAAGCGACCACTTCATGGCCGGCTTTGACCAGGTCCTCGCAAGTCAATGCGCCTACTCTGCCCGTGGCCCCTACAAGAATGATTCTTTTGCCCATGCTCATCCGCTTTCTTCGTATCCGTGTTTGTTCGCCTGATTTGGCTGCCTTTCATTCTAGATGTCCTGGACCAGAAACGACAGGCGGCGAAGTGGGCGACGGTTTTGACATCAGTGCTCTCTGGGTTCAAATCGCAGACTGCGCAAGTGCGAGGCGACCTTTGGTATTCAGCCGAACTGCGTTTGATTGTTTCCCTCACGGCTTTGTGCAGGAAGACAGGAACAATAAAGCATTGGTCTGAGCCGAATATGAATATGGGAGGCATCCTCAGGAATGTTCTCCTGAGGATGCCTCCCATATTCAAGTGTAA
>NZ_AWUO01000018.1:0-9424 GCF_000499185.1 Bifidobacterium sp. A11 | reverse complement strand
AGAACAAGATCATGAGCAGCGTCGTTGGTTAGATTGCGAGCTTCAATCAACTGTTACTTGCTTACACCTCAGAAGTTGACTGAAGAGCAACCCGTATCTTGTATTTTGGAGAAAGAGATGATGGCCAGCAAAACTAATGTTACAGAATTTCTTGTTTTATTCTGCCAATATATGGCGGTAGGCACGGATAGTTCGAGTAGTGCTGACAGTAGGGCAAGATAATGAAGATTTTTACGCGGTGCACAATTATATTAGCTTTAACACCTACTTGGGCGTCATCTGGGTCATTCATATTGTGCCATGGTGCAAGTTCATTTCCATCGGCAGTAGAGAATCTTCAGTGTCGGGTGTACTCGGCTCGGGCAAAGGCTTCGGCCAGCCTCTCGTCACTTGCCTGGACATCTTCGAGATTATCCATACATCAAGAAGAACAGGCAACATCTTCCAGACGGATAACGCGAGCTGTGTTCTTCCAGCGAATCGCCGCTGGTCCTTGGAACAGGGGGAACTTATCTGTTTGTCAGCCTTGCCGTCTCTCAGCTACATGTCGAGTGGTCCATGTCACTTGACCAATGCGAGCTGAACGAAGTTGATTCGAGTCATCCTACGCTGGTTTAGGTCTAAACTCGAGGTCCTGCTTTATGGTGAATGGTACTGGTGGCCGGCTGCGGCAGACCATTCTTATGTGCATATTAGGTTGTGATCTTCAGTGAGCACAAATTTCGAACATCAAGTGTATTAATTTCCTCAACCTCTAAGGCCTACCAGCTCGACAAGAGTATGTACAGCGTTATCAATGCTTGGGTCTATCTTATGGTTGCGGAGTAGAGACGAACTATGGCTATCAGAGTGAACGGAAATCTAGGGCAAAGGGTCGGTCAAGATCGCCAAAGCGGCAGAAGTCTTCAGCGATTTACATCTTCGATGAGCAGTAGAGAGAACATAACAAATTAAAAATAGTATAATAATAGGTCTGTTCAGACATTACATGTTTCGAATCAGTTGGGTGAGTGGTTCAGGACATGCTTTTGTCAAGATGATGATTTTTCCACTGATGATAAATTCGCATAATGGTCTTGACTTGGTTCGGCAGGATGACTTTCACCTAAGATGCTTGTGTTGCCGTTTTCCTTCTCTTGGATTTGCAGGTAACGCAGTTTTCTTATATCGACCAATTTGAATCTTATCGTTTGTTTCTTGCCGGGATGAAACAGCAAGCTGGTTCTTCGCTCACGCAATGGCAACTTTGGCAAGTGAAGCCATTATCGTCTGAGGGCAGCTATGCAGATGTCACTGGAACTGAGCAAAAAGATTGCACCATTGTCCGACTGTGTCGAGCCTTTTTTACTGCCCGCTGACCTTATGCGGGGGAACGGCAGAGATTTTACAGCTCATCGATTCCTGCCAGCGGTTGGTAGTAAGCTATTTTCGGTTTGATATAGATGTATGCAGTCATTAGTGCATGAGTCATAAGAAAGGCGTCACGTGATGAGAGGCATCATTCTTGCAGGCGGTTCGGGCACGCGGCTGTATCCGTTGACCACCGTCACTTCCAAGCAGCTGCTTCCGGTGTATGACAAGCCTATGATCTATTACCCTCTGAGTGTTCTCATGATGGCGGGAATAAACGAGATACTGATCATTTCCACCCCGATGGACATCGGTAATTTCCAGCGACTCCTAGGCGATGGGAGCCGGTATGGCATTAGACTCTCCTACAAGATCCAACCCAGCCCGGACGGTCTGGCTCAGGCATTCATCCTGGGTGAGGACTTCATTGATGGCGAACCCTGTGCCTTGGTTCTGGGCGACAACATCTTCTACGGGAACGGCCTTGGTCGCACTTTGAGGAGTGCAGCCGGCAATCAGCACGGGGCAACGGTGTTCGGCTATTACGTGGACGATCCGGAGCGGTACGGCGTGGTCGAGTTCGACAAAGACAACAAGGTCGTCAGCATTGAGGAGAAACCAGAGCATCCGGCCAGCAACTATGCGGTGACCGGACTGTACTTTTATGACGAGAGGGTCACTGAGTTCGCTAAGCAGGTTAGGCCCTCGGCACGCGGTGAGTTGGAAATCACTGATCTGAATCGTCTTTACCTTCAAGATGGATCGCTATGTGTTCAGACACTGGGACGCGGCTATGCATGGCTGGACACAGGGACCATGGATTCCCTCTATGAAGCCGGCGAATTCGTCAGGACTGTTCAAAAGGCTCAAGGCCTGCCTATCGCTGTTGTGGAGGAGGTGGCCTATGAGAATGGCTGGATCACCCGTGAAGAATTGGTTGAAGCAGGCCAGAGGTATGGCAAGTCTCCATACGGGCAGCATCTGTTGGATGTTGCCAACAACAAGATCATCTTCAAGAAACATGTGGATCAAGCCTGACGATTCAGGAACCTGCATCGAGAGGTGCAGATTCTGTGCTCAGGAACCACTGGGGAGATAGCATTGAAGATTACAGAAATTTTCAACAAAAAGAATCGACTGTTGCTCAAGGCCATGGTCTCCACAGACTTCAAGTTGCGGTATCAGGAATCTGTCTTGGGGTACCTGTGGTCGGTTCTCAAGCCTCTTATGCTCTTTGCCATTATGTATGTTGTCTTTGTGCGCTTCATGCGTTTCGGAGCAGATGTCCCGCACTTCGCTGTGGCTCTCTTACTTGGCATCATACTATGGAACCTCTTCAATGAAACAACGACAGGAGGTATGCTCTCGATTGTAGGGCATGGAGATCTTCTGCGTAAGATCTACTTCTCCAAGTATGTGGTTGTTGTGGCATCATCTATGAGTGCCCTGATTAATTTCGGGTTCAACTTTATCGTTGTCATCGTCTTCGCCTTGATCAATGGTGTCAAACCATCGTGGTCTAACCTGCTCATTGTGCCAATTGTATTTGAACTGTATCTCTTGGCCTTGGGCATCGCTTTCTTTCTTAGTGCGCTCTACGTTAATTTGCGCGACCTGAACCCTATTTGGGAGGTCGTGACTCAGGCTGGGTTTTATGCCACGCCAATCATCTATCCGATTAGTATGATTTCCTCCAAGGCTGGCATCTATGGCCCTATTTTTGCCAAGCTGGACCTCTTGCTCAACCCTATGGCTCAGATAGTGCAGGATGCCCGACATGTGCTGATTTCTCCGGCCAATCCCACCTTATGGGAATGGGAAAGCAACTTTTTCATTGCCTGCTGGCCTGTTGTTTTTCCCTGCTGATCTTCCTGTTAGGACTGAGGTTCTTCACCGTTAAATCTAAGTACTTCGCGGAGCTGGTATAAATGAAGTTTTCAAATAAAACCGACAGCTTGCCTGATGATGTGGCTCTGAGGGTTTCCCATGTGTCCAAAGACTTTAAACTGCCCTATGAGAAGACCAACAGCCTTAAAGGTGTTGTCTTCAACACAATTCGTCGTCAGAATGGATACACCATTCAGCACGTGCTCAAGGACATTTCCTTCGAGATAAAGAAAGGCGACTTTTTCGGTATCGTCGGCAAGAACGGTTCCGGTAAGTCCACGCTTTTGAAAATCATTTCTCGAATTTACTCTCCTAACAGTGGTAAGGTCCAGGTCAATGGAAAATTGGTGCCTTTCATCGAGCTGGGCGTGGGATTCAACCCTGAACTTACGGGCAGGGAGAACGTATATTTGAATGGGGCCATGCTAGGGTTTACCCGGGAAGAAATCGACGATATGTATGATGATATCGTTGACTTTGCTGAGTTGGGTGACTTCATGGAGCAGAAGCTGAAGAACTACTCCAGTGGTATGCAGGTGCGTCTTGCTTTCTCTGTAGCAATCAAATCGCAAGGTGACATCCTTGTTTTGGATGAGGTACTGGCTGTAGGAGATGAGGCTTTCCAAAAGAAATGTCAGGATTATTTCTTCGAGGCCAAGCGTGAGAAGAAAACCATAATCCTGGTCACCCACTCTATGAGCGATGTGCGCAAGTTCTGCAATAAAGCCATGCTGATACAAGATGGAGTAATCTCCAAGTTCGGCATGCCGGATGACGTGGCCAGCGCATATTCCGACTACTTCCTAGAGCAGCAGCAGAAAGCCGTGCAGAAAGACAATGAGGCTGTTCGCCTGGAGCATGGTAACGGAATCCGGATGGTTGATGTACAGGTCACAACCAACGGGAGGAGCACACAGCTCCTCGATATAAACCAGAACTTCACTATAAAGATCGTGTTCGAGTGTGATCGGGATATACCTCGTGGAGTCTTCGCCATCAACCTAATTGATCAGCAGGGCAGGGTGGCTCTGGCCACCTCGAACAAGGTCAATTCGGATAAAGACACCTTCACTAAGGGACGTCATGAAATTGTATTCGAAATCGAGAATGTGTTGGCTTCTGGAGATTATCACGTCAATATCGCAGCCGCCTCAGGAAACGACCTTCTACTCAAGCAATCGACTGTGTATCAGTTCCAGGTTCGCAAGGCTAAGCTCTATGACCAAAGCTTGACTCACCCTAGGATCAGTGTAAAGCTGATTTGATGATGACATCGAGGCGAATGCAGGGCAAACGTGTACTCATTACCCAGAGCTCTTTGGATCGCATAGGAGGTAGTGAGGTCCAAGCTCTAGAGCTGGCCCGATATCTTCAGAGTGTCGGATGTATCGTTACGGTCTATGCCTGGATTGTCGATGATCTTGTCGGTTCCCTATTCGCTCAGTCCGGTGTTCGGATCATTACCAGCAATATGGTGGATTCCGCGGACTTGCACATGACGGATTTTGACCTCATCTGGGTACAGCATGAGGTCCTGCCTAAGACCTTTTTCCAACAGCTCGAAGGACTGGGTTCCGGTCCGCGTCCGTGCGTGGTCTTCTCTCATATGTCTCCTTATCGTGAAGTCCATCTGGAGCAGCCCTATACATATGATTTGGAGAACCGGATTGCGGATCGGATCGTATTCAATTCCTCGGGAACTCTCGAGGCTCAGCAGGGATACTTTTCCAAGGACGATTCACGCCTTGCCATATATCCCAACCCTGCACCGATGAGCTTCGTCGAGAAGCGTCATACCATTCGACCTGACTTGGGCAGAATTCTCATTGTCTCAAACCATACACCGTCCGAACTTCTCCGAGCAGTTGACTCCCTCAAAGCGCGGGGCCTAATGGTGGACCGGCTGGGCGATGTGACCGAGCAAGCCAACTCTTTGACGACGCCGGATCTGCTGGACAGATATGATTGTGTCGTAACCATCGGTAAGACCGTGCAATACTGCCTGGTTCAGGGCATACCAGTCTTCATCTATGACAGATTTGGCGGACCAGGCTATTTGACGGCGGAAAACTATGAGCAGGCTGCTCGGTTCAATTTCTCTGGCAGAATGGAGGGGTCCTGCCCATCCTTGGTTGATGAAATCAATCGCCATGCCGGGAGCATAATCGATGGCCCGACCTTAGCGGCTCAGATTCTTGAGGGATATACTGCCGCCTGCGATTTTCAGACAGCTCGGCACGATGAGTTCATTCGTCGCTTTGCCATTGACGGGGCCGTGGACCGGGTAGTTGGCGATATGTCTGCCAGACCAGAGTCTTTAACAGGCATAGATAAGGGTTATGTCGATTATCTATTTCGGAACAGCCAAATGGTCGAGGATTATGTCCGCTCCAACCAATTAGCCAACAACCCCAGATTGGCTTTTTACCGGCAACAGATCCAACTGTTCCGAGGTAAGAATAGAGCTTTTTCTATTGATGACCAGACGACACTTTGTGAATCCATGCATGAGGAGAACCATCTTGAAATACCAGCGGGGGATCATAGCATCTTTCGAATCGATTTTGGCGAACTGCCATGCCTGATTACCGATCTAACTGTCCATGCAGCTGCTGCAGCCAAGGTGAAAGTTAGCTCAAATGCCTCTTTTGAGAATGCGGGTACTCTATTCTTTCTCTCTGCTGATCCTCAACTTTATATTGAAACAGATCCGCCGGGCAGGGAGGTATCACTGACTGCTCGCGTATATCCTCTTGACCATGTCCCTCCTCAGCCTCTGGCCATATTGACCGAAAGGATCCGAAGGCATCAGGACAGCGACCGTGCTGATCTTGAGCGGTGGCAACGATTCAGGAATCAGCCGCTTGTGGCCTTATTGATCAAAATCCGTAGGGCTCTCAGAAGTGCGAAGACGAGGAAGAAAAAGGATGATCGTTCATAGCGCCACAAATTATGAGATTTCCATTGAGGATCTGGTGAGAAACCCCACGGCTGGCACCGTAACGGTGTCCGGTTGGGCTGTGGATACCTATCGCAAGATCGAGTTGGGCATGCGATCAAAAGATAAGGATGTAACCGTTGAACGGCAGGCCAGACCGGACATCACTACGACTTTTGAGCTGGAATCGTCGGCTCAACCAGGATTTGCTGCTGTAGTTCCCGCTGACAAGAAGTCATTCAGTCTTTTCTTCATGATTAATGGTGCTGAGCGACCGATTCAGATCGACCTGTCCCGCTTGGAACAGAGACTCAGAAAAGATAGGAAGAGGCAACGCCTGAAGCAGATTGCCTACCGTCTTATTCGAGATTCCTTCTCGGCCAATGTGAGGGCTTTGTTGAAGCATTTGAAGAGAAAGGTTACCAAGCGGCAGAAGTTCTATGACGAGTGGATACGGACCCACGAGGTAGAAAATCCCGAGACGGCGAAGCGTGCCATAGAGGGGTTTGCCGAGAAACCACTAATTTCGATAGTGATTCCCGTGTACAACGTGGATGAGCAATGGCTGCGCAAGTGCGTGGACTCCATGAGAGACCAATGGTACTCAAACTGGGAACTGTGCTTGGCTGACGACCACTCTTCTAATGGGTCAGTGCGGACACTGCTGAAAGACATATCCGCCAGTGATCCTCGAATCCACGCAGTGTTCAGGGAGAAGAATGGTGGCATAGCTGCTGCCACGAACTCTGCAATCGAGCTAGCCAAGGGGCAATATATCGGCTTCATGGACAATGACGATGAGCTTGCCCCCAATGCCCTCTACGAAGTGGTCGTGGCGATCAATTCAGATCCCACCATTGATTTTATCTACACGGATGAGGATAAGATCACAGAGAAAGGAATCAGATTTGATCCCTTCTTCAAGCCGGATTTTTCTCCACACCTCTTGCTGAGCCATAACTACATTACCCACTTCGTGACCGTTTCTAGAGCCTTACTGCAGAAAGTCGGAGGCTTGAACCCAGCCTTCGACGGGAGCCAGGACTACGACTTCGTTCTCAGAGCGACCGAGCAGGCGAAGAAGGTTCACCACATTCCACAAATTATGTATCACTGGAGGACCCTTTCCAGCTCCGTGGCGGGGGACCCCCGTAGCAAGATGTATGCTTATAAGGCCGGCAAGTCTGCGCTCGAAAATGCCCTTGAGCGTCGGGGGATAGACGGCAATGTCAGTATGCTCGATAACCTGGGCACTTACAAGATCGACTACCGTGGCGAAACACCCTCTGTGGCTGTTGTTGCTTCAGGATATTCGAAAGAGAAGCTCCATGAACTTGAGGACAGAACGGACTATCCCCGAGTGAAGTTTGTGCCGACTGGCGGGAAAAGTTGTGACGAAGTTGCGCGCGGATGCGACGAGGACCTCTTGGTTTTCTTGGATAGGAAAAGTCCCAAGAGGGCCGACTGGCTGATCGAGATGGTCAACTATATCCGCGACAATAAGGTTGGCGTAGTCGGTGGAAAAATCATGGATGATCAAGGCCGTGTTGCCAATGTGGGGGTCACTCTTCGCGCAATGAAAGCAGGTCGGCCTTTTGAAATGCGAGGAGATTGGGATCAGGGCATCGGTTACTACTTCCGTGACCTTCTACCTCGAGATATGTTCGCCGTTACGGAGGACTGCATGGTCACTAGACGGCAGGATTTCGAGAGAATGAGAGGGTTCGATGAGTCTCTTCCTGCAGGTCTTCAGGGCATTGACTACTGTGCGAGACTGCGGCAGGAACATGGGCTTACCACTCTCTGGCAGCCTTATTCCCTCTTTGTCGACAAAACAGAAAATCTGATGGAAATATCCCGCGACGACTTGGATAGATATCTGGCTGCCCATCAGGACTTGGTTGATCCTTTCGCCTCGGCTTTCTTCCCCTCCCTGGAGCCAGGCCACGCCCCCGTCGAGGGATCCATTGACCAGATTCTGATTTCTTCGGATTCCTCCGCTATTACGGTTACAGGTTGGGCTGCTGACTTAGAAGCGCATGAGCCGGCGTTGATCGACATATCACCCGATGAGAATGTCCGTCTGGAAAAAATGGAGCGGGTACTTCGTCCAGACGTGAATATGGCCATGGCCATGCCCATCGATTCAGAGCTTGGGTTCAAGGTAAGGATCGGTTTGCCAGACGGGCTGGCGGCCTTTCGCTCTGAGCGCCCCGCGCTGGTCTTTTCAGGCCCTTCCGGTCAGGTTTCAATGGCTTTGAAAGTGCCTCACTCACGGGCCATGTCAAGGTTCGAGGATCTGCTCAGACGGGCTGCTGCTATAAGGCATCCGCGTCGTCTTGCCCGGCGCATTTCTGATCGCTTCTTGGCACCTCGCCGACAGAAGAAAGCTTACAGAAAGCTCATCGCTCGCACAGAGCATTACGATAGAGCGGTTGTTGAGTCCAATATCGAAGGGTTCGCATACAAGCCTCTGATCTCTATCCTGGTACCTGTCTATAACGTCGAGCCAAAGTGGTTGCGTGCCTGTGTGGATTCCGTCCGCAACCAGTATTACTCCAACTGGGAGCTCTGCCTGGCTGATGATTGTTCCACGGATCCACGTGTGGCTGAAGTTCTCAAACAACTGAGCACAGAGGACGAGCGTATCAAGGTTGTGTTCAGAACAGAGAACGGGCACATATCGCGGGCAACTAACTCAGCCCTCGATGTTGCAACCGGAGAATTCATAGCTCTAGTCGACAATGATGATGAACTGCCTCCTCAGGCCCTTTTTGAGGTGGTTAAGCGACTCAATGCAAAACCTGAAACGGACTTGGTCTATAGCGATGAGGACAAGGTGGACGAGCAGGGTCATCGGTTTGATCCGCATTTTAAGCCTGACTACGAGCCTGATCTTCTCCTGAGCACAAACTACATCAGTCATTTGGGTGTTTACCGAAGGTCTATTGTCAATAAAATCGGTGGTTTTCGGACGGGATATGAAGGTTCCCAGGATTACGACATGCTTCTGCGGTTCATTGAGCAGACCGAGTCTTCAAGGATCCAGCACATAGCAAAGGTGCTCTATCACTGGAGAACTCTGCCCACCTCGACCGCCTCCAGCAGTGGTGCCAAAGATTATGCATCAGAAGCAGGAGTACGTGCGCTTCGCTCGGCCATGGGACGCAGGGGAATTGACGCCGAGGTGGTATCCGCGGGCCCAAGTGGCATTTACGACGTCCACTATGGAATTGACAGCTCGGCCTT
>NZ_AWUO01000017.1:0-15843 GCF_000499185.1 Bifidobacterium sp. A11 | reverse complement strand
AAGGAACGACCACGGCCAACTCGGCGACGGGACATACACCACCTACCAGCATGCGCCGGTCAGGGTGAAGACACCCGACCGCAACACGTACCCGGACCTGCCAGCGGACTTCACCTACCTGCAGGTCAGCGCCGGATACGATCATTCCCTGGCCCTGGGCAGCGACGGATACGCCTACGCCTGGGGATGCAATTTGTATGGCCCGCTCGGCAACAACACCGCCAGCTGGTACGGTGACACGAATCCTGTTCCTGTGCGCGTGCGTGACCCCGCCAGCCCCACTGATAAGAGCAAAGGACTGCAAGCCGCACAAGTCAGCGCCGGATCCCATCTTTCGCTGGCCGTGGGCAGCGACGGGAACGCCTACGCCTGGGGACAGAACTTGTATGGCCAGCTCGGCGACGGCAGCACAAACGACAAGTCGGTTCCTGTGCCGGTGTCGTTCAACCTGGCTCTGGTGATCACCGGCGTCAGGTTCGACCAGACCGCTGTATCAGGCCTGACGCGCGGCGACGGCAGCAGCGTCACCGTGACCACGCCCGCACACCAGCCGGGCACGGTCACCGTCAGCGTGGACTACACGCTGGGCGGCGCACCCCAAACACCGGACACCTCCCTCCGATACACGTACCTGCCTGCAGGCGTGCTCCCCCAGGCAGGAGGGGAAGGCATCCTGCTCGCCCTCACTACGGGTATGACCGGCATGGGCGGGGTCCTGGCATCCCGCCGCCACCGGAAGGAAACACGCCAACTATTGCACGCTTCGCACGAGTAAGAGCGGCCGGGCGGCGTATCAATCCCCCCGCCCCCGGCCCATCAAAGGGGAGCAGGGAGGAAACGTGTCAATCAAGGCTCAAGCCCCAAGAGAGCCCGACACTTCCCTCCCGCGCCCCCACCACACTCCGTCCAGCCTGCAAAGTCTGGACGGCACATCAGGAGAGGGGGCAACCGCCATGGCGGGATACGGGCATGCAACCACCCCGCCATGGCGGCCATCCCCACCTGATTCCAGCCAGCCCCTTTCATACAATTTCATAATTGCCCTAAGCAGCCGACTATGCCCAATTACTGCAATCACAGCCGTCGGGCGTTTGGATCCGGCTTGTGTGTTGCTTGTCAAACCGGTGGTATGGTGAAAAACAGGGGTAACGGGAAGACGGCTGGTTTCCGCCACAGTTCCTGCAATCCGGTGCAGGGTTGGCGTTGAAAGACAGGACGGCTTTCCGGCAAACAAGACGCTTTTAAGCGAGCCGCTGGCTCCGCTTGGTGTTGGTGAAGGGGTTTACGAGTCATGCATCTGGTTTCCCGTCTGCGTCGCGCGTTGGCGATGATGACCGTCCTGCTGGGCCTGCTGGCAGGCCTGGGCGTCGCGTCCGCCAATGCGGCGGACGCTCCTGTACTCACCGGGGGGGGGGGTCGTCAGACCCCTCGCGTAACTAAGCAAACCCCCGGCACTCTCCCCAGCAACGCAAAAAACACTCCACTGCCCTCGCCATCACCGCTGACACCTTCCTCGCCACTGAGCTCCACGACGCCAAGCCCAAATACCCCGCAATCGTCAACAAGCAGTCCGGACAACACAGGATCCGCTTCAACCAAGCCATCCGATACCGATGATTACACTTCACACATAGTGCGCTTCGACCCAGCTGGCGGGAACGCGCCTACTCAATCAACCGTGAAAACCGGCACTCTCGCCGCTCCCCCGCAACAGAACCCAGTGCGCGAGGGCTTCCGGTTCGACGGGTGGACGCTTGACGGCCAGCCCTTCGACTTCCAGACCTCCATCCTCCAGGACACGACCCTGAAAGCCCAGTGGTCGAAGACCACGGACTGGACGCTGAGCCCGGACCATGGGCCCGCCGCCGGCGCCCGGCTGACCATCAACCCGCCCAGCCCGCAGGAACCCTACTATGTCAGCGTCCAAACCGCAGGAGACCAGATTGTCGGCCTGACCGGCGACGGCCGCATCTACGCATGGATGCAAGGTGGCACACCCAAACAGGTTCCCTCCCCCGCGCAGACTCCTGCCGGGTTCCACTACCTGCAGGCCACAGCCGGCAGCCGATCGCAGGCCGCATTAGGATCCGACCAGCACATCTACACCTGGAACAGCCAACAAGCGACACCCGTGATCCTCGACACCAGCCAGAGCAGCAGGTTCACCAGTATCAGCCTGAGCGACGACCGGCTCCTGGCCGTGGACCGGCAGGGACAGGTCCACGCCTTCCAAGACAGCCAGACCGGCAGCCAGAATCCGCACCAGAAGCCCGTCGAGCAAACCACAACCAGGCTGCCGGGGCAGGCGCAGGCCGTCCTCGCCGCAGCCTCCGCCAGCCGGATCCTCGCCCTGGACGCAGACGGGCAAGCCTGGACCTGGGACAAGGACAACACCGGAAAAGCCGAACCCGCACTCATCAAACAGCAGCCCGGCATGCGCACCGTCCAAGCCCAAGCCCTCAACCAGGGGTTTCTCCTTCTGAACGCGGACGGGCAAGCCCGGTACCTGGCCAACACCGCAGCCGATTCCACAGCCGTCAACCTGCCAGAAGGCATGAAAGCCGGCTCGGCCGCCACCAACAATGACCAGGCCATGATCGTCGGCAAAGGCGGCCGCCTCTGGGCCTGGAAGCCCGGCGAAGCGCCCAAACGCGCAAACAACGGGAACCAGCAGTTTGTGCAGGCAACAGCTGCAGGCAACAGGATCATTGCTATCAGCAGGCAGGGCGACATATACAAATGGAGCCTGGACGAGCAGGGTCAGCCCGGCAAGCCAGCCAGACTCGACACCAGCACCGACCCCACCCTGGAATCAGCCAGCCTGGACAGCCAACCGCTCAAACTCAGCAAGACCAGCAGCATCTGGCAGGCGGAAATCCCTGCACGCAAGCCGGGTCCAGCCGCCATCACCATCACCGGCAGGCAGGACGGCCGGCCCTTCACCAGAAGCCTCAACTACACGGTCGACCAGCCGCTGACACGAGACGACCAGCAGGGCACAACCCATACAGTCACTTTCAATGCGGACGGAGGAAGCCCTGAACCCGCTGATCAGAGTATCTCAGACCCCTACGGCAGGGTAAAGCGCCCCACCCCCGACCCGGCGCGCGAAGGCTACCAGTTCGACGGATGGTTCATCGGGGAAGTCGCCTACGACTTCAGCAAGCCCGTCAGCAAGGACCTGACCCTGACCGCCAAGTGGACCGAAAGCCAGAACAACAAGTGGAGCATCAGCCCCGACAAGGGCAGCCAGCTCGGCAACGAAACCACCACCATCACCCCGCCGAACACCAGCCGAGGCATCAGATTCAGCCAACTCAGCGGATCAAAATACGACGGTAGCACTTCCTATGGTTTCTCCTTGGCCATTGGCAGCGACGGGAACGCCTACGCCTGGGGAAACAACACGTATGGCCAGCTCGGCGACGGGACGAGAACCAGCCGGACTACGCCGGTCTTGGTGAAGAAGCCTGAAGGCGCGCCCACCGACTTCACCTACGTGCAGGTCAGCGCCGGATGGCTGCATTCGCTGGCCTTGGGCAACGACGGATACGTCTACACCTGGGGATGGAACAACTATGGCCAACTCGGCAACAACAGCCACAGCTCTTCGTATGCTCCGGTGCGCGTGCGTGACCCCGCCAGCCCCACAGACACAAGCAAAGGACTGAAAGCCGTACAGGTGAGCGGCGGAACCTATCATTCACTGGCCGTGGGCGCCGACGGGAACACCTACGCGTGGGGATACAACAGCTCTGGTCAGCTCGGCGACGGGACGACCACCAGCAGGACGACGCCGGTCATGGTGAGCAAGCCTGATCCCAAAACTTCTACAGATGTGCCTGCAGATTTGGCCTACGTACAGGTCAGCGCCGGATACGAGCATTCGCTGGCCGTGGGCAGCGACGGATACGCCTACGCCTGGGGAGACAACTACCGTGGCCAGCTCGGCAACAACACCCGTGGCAACTCTTCGTCTGTTCCGGTACGCGTGCGCGACCCCGCCAACCCCACTGACACAAGCATAGGACTGAAAGCCACACAGGTGAGCACCGGAACCTACCATTCGCTAGCCGTGGGCAGCGACGGATACGCCTACGCCTGGGGATACAACAGCAATGGCCAACTCGGCAACAACAACACCTACAACGACTCGTCTGTTCCTGTCCGCGCACGCGACCCCGCCAGCCCTTACGATACGAGCAAAGGATTGCAAGCCGTACAAGTGAGCGGCGGATACTATCATTCGCTAGCCGTGGGCAGCGACGGATACGCCTACGCCTGGGGATACAACAAGTATGGCCAGCTCGGCAACGGCACCAGCTACAGCAATTCGTCTGTGCCTGTGCATGTACGCGACCCCGCCAGCCCCACCGACTCGAGCAAAGGACTAAAAGCCACACAGTTCATTGCCGGAGACCATCATTCGCTGGCCGTGAGCCCAAACGGATACACATACGCCTGCGGATACAACGGTTATGGTCAGCTCGGCAACAACACCACCAGCCTATCGACTGTTCCTGTGCCGGTGACGTTCAACCTGCAGCTGGTGATCACCGGCGTCAAATTCGACCGGACTGCCGTATCAGGCCTGACGCATGGCAAAGACAACAGCGTCACCGTGCTCACGCCAATACACGTGCCGGGTACGGTCACGGTCAGCGTGGACTACACGCTGGGCGGCACAGCCCAGCAGCCCGACACCTCCCTCAGATATACATATCTGCCTGCAGGCGTGCTCCCTCGAGCCGGCGGGGAGGGTGTCCTGCTCGCGCTGGCCACCGGCATGACCGGCATGGGCGGTGTCCTAGCCTCGCGCCGCCACAGGAGGGAACGGCACAGGCTATTGCATACTTCGCACGAGTAAGACAGGCCGGAGGCGGATCAATCCCCCCACCCCCGGCTTACAACGGGGGCGCACGAAGGAATGCCACTTAAGGCTCATCCCCAAGAGAGCCGGCACCCCTCTTGCGCCCCCACCACCACACTACTGTCGACTGCCGCGGTCAGGAATTGAGAGCAGATGCACGCCCCGCCTCTGCACTGAGAAGAAGGAAACTTGGGCAAACCGATCAAGCGGCACAAAACCCCAAGTCCGCTCGGTCTTCGTCCGTGTTCCCACTACCGGATAATTTGTAAACAAATACTTTTGCTCAACCAAAAAAATTCATTGTCGTCGATGACTGACCCGGCTCGTGTGTTGTTGACGGGCTGGGTGGTAGGGTGAAAAGTGGGGGATGTCGCAAAGACAACTGGCCTCAGCCATGATTCGCATAATCTGTTGCGCGGACTGGTATTGAGCAACGGGCGGCTTTCCGACAAGACGAACTTTATTATGCAAGCGGCGTTTGCTCCGCTTGGCATCTGGTGAAGGGGTTTTGGTTTCATGCATCTGGTTTCCCGTCTGCGTCGCATCATGGCGATGATGACCGTCCTGATCAGCCTGCTGGCAGGCCTGGGCATCGCATCCGCCCAGGCGGCGGATGCTCCTGTCCTCACCGGGGGGGGGGGTCGTCAGACCCCTCGCGTAGCTAACGGAACCCCCGGCATTCTCCCCAGCAGCACTCCAGACACCCCGCTATCCTCGCCATCGCCGATACAACCAGCCACACCATTAAGCCCCACACCAGGAACCCCGTCATCGACGACGGGAACGCCTGACAGCGCAGACGCCGCTCCTTCCAAATTAGCCGACAAGACAGATAATCAAGCTTCGCATACCGTGCGTTTCGACCCGGCCGACGGCAGCAAACCCACCCAAACGAGCGTGAAGACCGGGACTCTCGCCGCTCCCCCGCAACAGAATCCTGCGCGTGATGGTTTCCTGTTTGACGGGTGGACATACGACAACCAGCCCTTCGACTTGCAGACCCCCATCCTCCAGAACACGACCCTGAAAGCCCAGTGGTCGAAGACCACGGACTGGACGCTGATCCCGGACCACGGGCCCGCCTCCGGCGCCCGGCTGACCATCAGCCCGCCCAGCAGACAGGAACCTCAATTCGCCAGTCTTGATGCCGCCGGAGACCAGACCGTCGGCCTGACCGGCGACGGGCGCATCTACACCTGGACGCAAGACAGCCCGACCAAACAGGTGCCCTTCCCTGCCCAGGCTCCCGACGGGTTCCGCTACCTGCAGGTTGCAGCCGGCAGCCGCCGGCAGGCCGCATTGGGATCCGACCAGCGGATATACAGCTGGAACAGCCAACAGCCCACGCCCACCATCCTCGACACCAGCCAGGATGCCAGGTTCACCAGCATCAGCACGGACAATGACCTCCTGCTGGCGGTGGACCGGCAGGGACAGGTCCACACCTTCCAAGACAGCCAGAGCACGAGCCCGAAGCCCGACGGGCAGGAAACAATTAGCCTGCCCGGAAAGGCGCAGGCCGTCACCGCTGCAGCCTCCGGCAGCCGGATCCTCATCGTTGACGCGGCCGGGCAAACCTGGACCTGGGACACCAGCAAGACTGGAAGCGCCAAGCCCGAACGCATCAAGCAACAGCCGGAAACCCGTATCGTCCAATCCCAGGCCCTCAACCAGGGGTTCCTGCTCTTGGATGCAAAGGGACAGGCCCGGTACCTGGTCGACGGCACAACCAGCCCCACAGCCTCCGGCCTGCCGGACGGCGTGCAGGCCAGCCGGATCACCGCCAACAAGGACCAGGCCGTCATCACTGATACCGACGGCCACGTCTGGGCCTGGAAGCCCGGCAAGACCCCCATACGCGCAGAAAGCAGGAACCAAGCCTACGTGCAGGCCGCCGCTGCCGGCGGCAGGATCACCGCCGTCAGCAGGCAGGGCAGCATGCTCGCGTGGAGCCTGGACGGGCAGGGTCAGCCTGGCAAGCCAGCCAGACTCGACACCAGCACCGACCCCACCCTGGCATCAGCCAGCATGGACGGGCAAGCATTGACGCTCAGCAGGAAAGACGGTTCCTGGCAGACGGAGATGCCCGCCCATAAGCCCGGGCAAGCCGTCATCCTCATCACTGGCAGTCAGGATGGCAAGCCTTTCACCAGAAACCTCAACTACACGGTCGACCAGCCGCTGACCAGAGACGACCAGCAGGATTCCACCTACACGGTCCGTTTCAACACGGGCGGAGGAGGCCCGACCCCCCAGGACCAGAGCATCCAGCCGGTCTACGGCAGAATCCAGCGCCCCTCCCCCGACCCAACGCGCCAAGGCTACCAGTTCGACGGATGGTTCACCGGCGAAGTCGCCTACGACTTCAGCAAACCCGTCGCCCAGAATCTCACCCTCACCGCCCACTGGACGCCAGAAAACGCAAGCAACATGTGGAGGATCAGCCCCGATAAGGGCAGCCAGCTGGGCAATCAGACTACCTCCATCACCCCGCCAGACAGCGCCAGCCGAGGCATCAGATTCAGCCAGGTCAGTGGCGGAGGATACATCATCGATGATCAGACGGGGTATTCGCTGGCCGTAGGCAGCGACGGGAACGCCTACGCCTGGGGCAACAACAAGTACGGCCAGCTCGGCATCGGCACGACCGCCCAGCGGAACACGCCCGTCCCGGTGCCAAAGCCTGCAGGCGCGCCCGCGGATTTCACCTACGTGCAGGCTGATGCCGGCGGCTACCATTCGCTGGCCATCGGCAGCGACGGGTACGTGTACGCCTGGGGGCTCAACGACCACGGGCAGCTCGGCAACAACACCAAGTCCAATTCGTCAACACCCGTGCGCGTGCACGGGCCCGGCAACACCGGCGAAGGGCTGAAAGCCATCCAGGTCACCGCAGGAGCCTGGAACTCCATGGCATTGGCCGCCGACGGCACCGTATACACCTGGGGCAGCATATCCAGAGGATGGAGCTATGACTGCTCAAGCGCGCAGACCGTGCCCGCAACAGTCAAGGATCCTTCGGATGCGAGCGGCGTCTTCCACGCCGTGCAGATCAGCACGAGCTGGTCCTTCGACATGGCCCTCGGCCAGAACGGGTACGTGTACACCTGGGGATACAACACCAACGGCCAGCTCGGCAACAACACCAGCGACGGTACCAGCACCAACATCTTCCACCCCACGCCCAGCCGCGTGTTCGCCACCAGCAAGTCCACGGCTGCTGCGGGCCCCTGGCTGAAAGCCGTCCAAGTGAGCGCCGGCGGCTGGCATGCACTGGCCATCGACGAAGACGGGAACACCTGGGCATGGGGACAAAACAGCCATGGCCAGCTCGGCAACGGCACCACCACCGGAGAAGAAGGTGCGAATCCTGTCCCCGTGCGCGTGCAATACCCCGCGAATGCAGGCACAGTGACAGCCATGCAGGCCAGCGCAGGAGTTAAGTTCTCGATGGTCATTGACGAAGATGAGAACGTCTGGGCATGGGGAATGAACGGTAAAGGCCAGCTTGGCAATAACTCTACCAGTGACCGACATTCCCCGGTAAAGGTATTCGCCTCCATGCAGTCCACGAGTTCGACCGGCCCGTGGCTGAACGCCGTACTAGTGAGTGGCAGTTGGTATTATTCACTGGCGATTGGCACAGATGGAGTCGCCAAAGCATGGGGAGACAACCAATATGGCCAACTCGGCAATAACAGCATCCCTGCAGGTTCCACCTATCAAGCTCGGAGTCTTGTTCCTGTGCCGGTGTCGTTCAACCTGCAGCTGGTGATCACCGGTGTCAGATTCGACCAGACCCCCGCATCAGGGCTGACGCGCGGTGATGGCAGCAGCGTGACCGTGACCACGCCCGCGCACCAGCCGGGCACGGTCACCGTCAGCGTGGATTACACGCTGGGCGGCGCACCCCAAACGCCAGACACCTCCCTCAGGTACACGTACCTGCCCGCAGGCGTGCTCCCCAAAGCCGGCGGGGAAGGCATCCTGCTCGCCCTGGCCACCGGCGTGACCGGCATGGGCGGGGTTCTGGCATCCCGCCGCCACCGGAGGGAAACACATAGTCTGTCCCACGCTTCACTCGAGTAAGAGCGGCCGGGCGGCGTATCAATCCCCCCGCCCCCGGCCCTACATAGGGGGAGCAGGGAGGAAACGTGCCACGTAAGGCTCAAACCCCAAGAGAGCCGACACTTCCCTCCCGCGCCCCCACCACACTTCCACCTGCCGAAGTTCAAGACATGCATGCACACTCGCATTCAGACGAAGAGAGAAAAACAGATAGGCCGACACAGGGATCTTGCAGCCTCAGTTAGGCCATCCGCTGTTCATGCTCCCTACACCTTCATAATTCGGTAAGCAGCCGCCCTTATTTAAGCGCCTGGGTCAATGTCGCCGAACGGCTGACACTAGCTTGTGTGTTGTTTGTGGGTCGGGTGGTAGGGTGAAAAGCGGGGGACGTCGAAAAGACAACTGGCTTCCGTCAGGATTCGCGCAGTCTGTTGCACGGACTGACTTTGAGCATTGGGCAACTTTCCGACAGGAGAACGTTAAAGCTATAGGCAAGCGGTGTTTGCTCCGCTTGGTGTTTGGTGAAGGGGTTTTGGTTTCATGCATCTGGTTTCCCGCCTGCGTCGCATCCTGGCGATGATGACCGTCCTGCTAAGCCTGCTGGCAGGACTGGGCGTCGCATCCGCCCAGGCGGACGCTCCCATACTCACCGGGGGGGGGGGTCTCAGACCCCTCGCGTAGCTGACGGAACCCCCGGCATTTCCTCCAGCAACGCAACCAGCACACCACTACCCACACCATCACCAATACAAACCACAACACTGCTAAACTCCACAACGCCAAGTCCAAACACCCCGTCATCGACGACGAGCAATCCGGACAACACAGAATCCGCTCCTGCTAAATCAGCCGAACAGGCAAATAATCAAGCTTCACACACAGTGCGCTTCGACCCCGCCGACGGGAGCAAGCCAACACAATCAACCGTGCAAACCGGTACTCTCGCCGCTCCCCCGCAACGGAATCCTCAACGTCAAGGCTTCCTATTCGACGGATGGACGCTTGACGGCCAGCCTTTCGACTTGCAGACCCCCATCCTCCAGGACACTATCCTGAAAGCCCAATGGTCGAAGGCCACGGACTGGACGCTGAGCCCGGACCACGGGCCAGCCACCGGCACCAGGCTGACCATCAACCCGCCCGACAGGCAGGAACCCTGTTACGTTAGTATCCAAGCCGCAGGAGACCAGTTTATCGGCCTGACCGGCGACGGCCGCATCTACGTCTGGAAGCAGGACAGCACACCCAAACAGGTTCCCGCTCCAGCCCAGGCTCCTGAAGGGTTCCGCTACCTGCAGGCCACAACCGGCAGCCGATGGCAGGCCGCACTCGGATCTAACCAGCACATCTACACCTGGAACAACGGACAATCAACACCCACCATCCTCGACTCAGAACATGATGCCGGGTTCATCAGCATCAGCATGAACGGCGATCGGCTGCTGGCCGTTGACCGGCAAGGCCGAGTCCACATCTTCCAAACCAGCCAGGACGACAGCCAGAACCTGAACCCGAAACCCGCTGAGCAGGCGTCGCTAAACCTGCCCGAGCAGGCTCAGGCCGTCACCGCCGTCGCCTCCGGCAGCCAGGCTCTCATCGTGGACGCGGACGGACAAGCCTGGACATGGGACACGAACAACACCGGAAAAGCCAAGCCCGCGAGCATCAAGCAAGCACAAGACATGCGCATCATCCAAACCCAAGCCCTCAACCATGGGTTCCTCCTTCTGGACGCGGACGGACAAGCCTGGTACCTGGCCGTCAGCACAACCGACATCGCAACTGTCAGCCTGCCGGAAGGCATGAAAGCCACTCGGTTCACCGTCAACAAGAACCAGGCCATGATCGTTGACGAGGAAGGCCACGTATGGGCCTGGAAACCGGGCAGCAAGACCATCTGGGCGGACGACGGGAACCAGCAGTACATGCAGGCCGCAAGCATCGGCAGCAGGATCACCGCCATCGACCGGCAAGGTGACATGTTCACGTGGAGTCTGAACCCTCAAAACAATCCGGGCAAGCCAGCCAGACTCAACACCACCCAAGCGCCCACTCTGGAAACAGCCAGCATGGACAGACAGCCATTCAAACTCAGCAGGAACAACGGCTCCTGGCAGACGGAGATTCCTGCCCGCCAGCCTGGGCCAGCCGCCATCCTCATCACCGGCAGGCAGGACGGCCAGCCCTTCACCAGGAGCCTCAACTACACGGTCGACCAGCCGCTGACCAGAGAAGCGGAGCCGGGCTCCACCCACACAGTCACTTTCAATGCGGACGGAGGAAGTCCCGAACCTGCTGGTCAGAATTTCTCCACGCTAAACAGCAGGGTGAAGCGCCCCTCCCCCGACCCGACGCGCGAAGGCTATCTGTTCGACGGATGGTTCATCAACGAGGTCGCCTACGATTTCAGCAGGCCCGTCACCAAGGATCTGACCTTGACCGCCAAGTGGACGAGCAAAAACCCCAACAACACGTGGAAGATCAATCCCAATAAGGGTAGCCAGCTGGGCAACGAGGCCACCACCATCACCCCGCCATCCAGCATCAGCGGCGTCAAATTCAACCAGATCAGCGGAGCAAAAAGCAACGGCTCTAGTTTTTCCTTGGCTGTGGGCAGCGACGGCAACGCCTACGCCTGGGGGAACAACACATACGGTCAGCTCGGCGATGGAACGACCACTCAACGGTCTGTACCGGTCATAGTGAAGGAGCCTGAACGCACGACGTATCCAGACCTGCCTTCGGATTTCACATACGTGCAGGTCAGCGCTGGAGCCTTCCATTCGGTGGCCCTAGGCAGCGACGGATACGTGTACGCGTGGGGACGCAACAACTATGGCCAGCTCGGCAACAACACCAGCGGCACCTTTTTGTATTCGACCGTTCCTGTGCGCGTGCGAGATCCCGCCAGCCCCACCGACACGAGCAAAGGGCTACATGCCACACAAGTCAGCGGAGGATACCAGCATTCACTGGCCGTGGGCAGCGACGGATATGTGTACGCGTGGGGATGGAACAAGTATGGCCAGCTCGGCAACAACACCAGCAACTATGACGCTAATCCTGTGCCTATACATGTGCGTGACCCCGCCAGCCCCACCGACACGAGCAAAGGACTGCAAGCCACACAGGTGAGCGCAGGATACGCTCATTCATTGGCCGTGGGTAGCGACGAGTACGCATACGCTTGGGGATACAACTGGTATGGTCAGCTCGGTAACAACACTCCCAACGGCTCTAATGCAAATCCTGTGCCTATACATGTGCGTGACCCCGCCAGCCCCACCGACACGAGCAAAGGACTGCAAGCCACACAGGTGAGCGCAGGGCTATACCATTCGCTGGCTGTGGGAAGCGACGGGTACACATACGCATGGGGACAAAACGGTGATGGACAACTCGGCAACAACTCCACAACCGATTCGGCTTTTCCTGATAAAGTGCGCGACCCCGCCAGCACCACCGACACGAGCAAAGGGCTACAAGCCACACAAGTCAGCGGCGGAACCAATCATTCACTGGCCGTGGGCAGCGACGGACAAACATACGCATGGGGATACAACAAGTATGGCCAGCTTGGCAACGGCACCAGCTACAGCAATTCGTCTGTGCCTGTGCACGTGCGTGACCCCGCCAGCCCCACCGACACGAGCAAAGGGCTACAAGCCACACAAGTCAGCGGCGGAACCAATCATTCACTGGCCGTGGGCAGCGACGGACAAACATACGCATGGGGGTATAACAACAATAGCCAGCTAGGTGACGACACCACCAACAACAAGATAACTCCTGTGCCGGTGTCGTTCAACCTGCAGCCGATGATCACCGGCGTCAGATTCGACCAGAATGCCGTATCAGGCTTGACTCGCGGCGATGGCAGCAGCGTGACTGTGCTCACACCTGTGCACCTGCCGGGCATGGTCACAGTCAGTGTGGACTATACGCTGGGCGCCGCAGGTCGCACCTTGACCGATAAGTCGCTGACCTACACGTACCTGCCTGCAGGCGTGCTCCCCCGGGCAGGCGGGGAAGGCATCCTGCTCGCCCTGGCCACGGGCATGACCGGCATGGGCGGCGTCCTGGCGTCCCGCCGCCACCGGAGAGAACAGCACAGGCTGACACATGCTTCGCACGAGTAAGAGCGGCCGGGCGGCGTATCAATCCCCCCGCCCCCGGCCCATCAAGGGGGAGCAGGGAGGAAACGTGTCAATCAAGGCTCAAACCCCAAGAGAGCCGACACTTCCCTCCCGCGCCCCCACCACACTTCCGCCTGTGGGGATACAGGCAAACCTCTCTTGTTTCCGCCCAGGAAGGGAGATGAACACAGCAGGGCAGGCAACAGGGCTTACCACCCGGACAAGCCTGGCCGACGCCTGTTCTCCCCGTCCTGGCATAATTCCGTAACGTCAGCTGCCGAACTCGTTGTCTTCGGACGGCTGGCTCTAGTGTATGTGTGTTGTCTGCCGACCGGGTGGTAGGGTGAAAAGCGGGGGACGTCGAGAAGACGACTGGCTTACGCCATGGTTCCTGCAATCCGATGCAGGGCTGGCATTGACAGACAGCACGGCTTTCCGACAGGAAGAACTTTATTAGGCAGGCGGTTTTTATCCCGCTTGGTGTTTGGTGAAGGGGTTTTGGTTTCATGCATCTGGTTTCCCGTCTGCGTCGCATCATGACGATGATGACCGTCCTGATCAGCCTGCTGGCAGGCCTGGGCGTCGCATCCGCCAACGCGGCGGACGCTCCCATACTCACCGGGGGGGGGGGTCGGTCAGACCCCTCGCGTAGCTGACAAAACCTCCGGCATTCTCCCCAGCAGCGCAACCAGCACCCCACTTCCCACACCATCACCGATACAAACCACCACACCATTAAGCCCCAGACCAGACACCCTGTCACTGAAGACAAGCAGTCCGGACAACACAGAACCCGCTCCAACTAAGCCATCCGATACCAGTGATCAGGCCGTGCAAACAGTGCGCTTCGACCCGGCCGACGGCAGCAAACCCACCGAAGCGACTGTGCAAACCGGCACCCTCGCCGCTCCCCCGCAACAGAACCCTGTGCGTGGGGGCTTCCGGTTCAACGGATGGACTCATGATGGGCAGCCTTTTGACTTCCAGACCCCCATCCTCCAGGACACGACCCTGAAAGCCCAGTGGACGAAGCCCACAGACTGGACACTAAGCCCGGACCATGGGCCCGCGCCCGGAGCCCGGCTGACTATCAGCCCGCCCAAAACTCAAGAACCTCAATTTGTCAGTGTCCAAGCCGCAGGAGAGCAGCTAGTCAGCTTGACCGGCGACGGCCGTATCTACGTCTGGGCACAAGACGGCACACCCAAGCAGGTTCCCTCCCCCGCCCAGGCCGCCGACGGGTTCCACTACCTGCAGGTTGCAGCCGGCAGCAGACGGCAGGCCGCACTCGGATCCGACCAGCACCTCTACACCTGGACCAGCCGAGAGGCCACAACCACGATTCTCGGCACCGGCAAGGATGCCGGGTTCACCAGCATCAGCCTGAACGATGACTGGCTCTTGGCGGTGGACCGGCAGGGACAGGTCCACGTCTTCCAAACCAGCCAGGACGACAGCCAGAACCTGAACCCGAAACCCGCTGAGCAGGCGACACTAAACCTACCCGGACAGGCACAAGCCGTCACCGCCGCCGCCTCCAGCAGCCAGGCTCTCATAGTGGACGCGGACGGGCAGACCTGGACCTGGGACACGAGCAACACCAGAAAAGCCAAGCCTGTACACATCAAACAAGACACCGAAATGCGCACCGTCCAAGTCCAAGCCTTTAGTAAAGGATTCCTGCTCTTGGATTCAAAGGGACAGCCTTGGTACCTGGCCGACAGCGAGGCAAGCGTGACCCCAGTCGGCTTGCCGGACGGCGCCAAGGCCAGCCGGATCGCCGCCGACGAGGATCAGGCCATCATCGTCGGCAAGGACGGCCGCGTCTGGGCGTGGCAGCCAGGCAGCAAGCCCACCCGCGTGGACGACGGAAGCCAGCAGTACGAGCAGGCCGTCAAGGTCGGCAGCAGGATCACCACTATCAGCAGGCAGGGCAGCATGTTCACCTGGAGCATGGATAAGCAGGGCCAGCCCGGCAAGCCAGCCAAGCTCGACACCAGCAACGCCCCCACCTTGAAATCAGTCAGTCTGGACGGCCAGCCGCTCAAATTTACTAAGTACAACGACTCGTGGCGGGCGGGCATGCCTGCCCGCAAGCCGGGGCCGGCCGCCATCCTCATCACTGGCAGGCAGGACGGGCAGCCTTTCGCCAGGAGCCTTGCGTACACGGTCGACCAGCCGCCGGCACGAGCTGAGGAGCCAGGATCCGCGTTCACGGTCCGCTTCGACACGGGCGGCGGAAGCCCGAAACCAGCAGACCAGACTGTCTCCTCCCCGTACGGGAGGGTGAAGCGCCCCTCACCCGACCCTGTGCGTGAGGGCTTCCTGTTCGACGGCTGGTTCATTGGCGAGGTCGCCTACGATTTCAGCAGGCCCGTCGACAAGGACCTGACCCTGACCGCCCACTGGACGCCGGCAAGCCGGAACACCAGGTGGAGCATCAGCCCCAATAAGGGCAGCCAGCTGGGCAGGGAACCCGCCACCATCACCCCGCCCGACAGCGCCAGCCGAGGCATCAGATTCAACCAAGTCAGCGGATCAACAAACGGTTATTTTTCCTTGGCGGTGGGCAGCGACGGGAACGCCTACGCCTGGGGATACAACGGCTATGGCCAGCTCGGCAACGGGACAACAAGCTCCAGCGGCCAATCTACGCCGGTCATGGTGAGGAAGCCCGACCGGAAGACCTACCCGGACCTGCCAGCGGACTTCACCTACCAGCAGGTCAGCGCCGGAGGCTCTCATTCCCTGGCCCTGGGCAGCGACGGC
>NZ_AWUO01000016.1:0-30719 GCF_000499185.1 Bifidobacterium sp. A11 | reverse complement strand
ACCGGGGGGGGGGGTCGTCAGACCCCTCGCGTAGCTGAGCAAAATTCCGGCACTTTCCCCAGTAGCGCGACTCCAACATCAGCGCCAAGTACACCACAATCCCCCTTATCCACACCATCTTCCCTAAACCCCACGCCGACAGAATCCACTAAAACCGATCAGACCCCGGACTCTCAGTACACCGTCACCTTCAACGACCCCGACCAGCACACCAGCATGAGGCAAAACGTCAAGGCTGGTGAACTGGCGGAGCGACCCGCTGATCCGACCAGGAACGGCTACGTTTTCGAAGGCTGGTTCAAGGATGGCGCACACCTTGCCTACGATTTCAATCAGCCAGTCACCAGCAGCATCATCCTTAATGCGCATTGGACCAAGCAGCTTCCCCAATGGACCAGAGGATCAAGCACATGGTCCATCAACCCTGATAATGGGCCAACAGCCGGAAGCACCAAAATCACCATAACCCCGCCGGCAGCAAACAGCATCCACTTCACTCAAATCAGTGCAGGAGGGGCTCATTCCCTCGCCATTGCCTCAGACGGCAACCTCTACAGCTGGGGAAGCAACGGCGGCGGGGAGCTAGGGCGCACTGTTACCAATGAAACACCAAGTGGCGAGCCAAATCTGGTCGCAAGGCCCAAGGAAGCATCCTCCAGCTTTACCTGGGTTCAAGCGGAGGCTGGAGGAGATTATTCCTTGGCCATTGGTTCCGACGGCAACCTCTACAGCTGGGGATACAACGATTACGGCCAGCTAGGGCGCATAACAGACACAGATGATTCAAACACCATGAAGGCTGGCCCTACTCCCAAACCAGTCGACAAACCGACAAAGGCTGATTCAAGTTTCACTTGGACCAAGGTCATTGCTGGAGCTGACTTTGCTCTGGCCTTCGGCTCTGATGGCAAGCTATACAGTTGGGGAGACGCCTACACCGGTGAACTAGGACGTCCTACCTCCAGCAGTGAACCGTCCAGCAAACCTAGCCCAGTCACTATGCCTTCAGGAGTTCACTTCACCCAGGTAAGCGCAGGCTTCCAACACGTTTTGGCTATTGACACGAGCGGAAAACTGTACGGCTGGGGATGGAATGGATTCCCTGGGGTTCATGCACCTTCAATGCCAGGTCTCAATTACGAAGCAACGATACCAACCCAAATAACCGAATTCGGTCCTTCCGGAAGCACTTGGAAGCAGGTCGCGGCAGGATACGCACATTCCCTGGGCCTTGTTGCAAATGGCCAGCTATACAGCACAGCAAGTTGCGATACAACCCATGTCAAGTGCAATATTGCTCATCCATCTGACACGGCAAAAGACTTCGCTTGGAAACAGATCAGTGCAGGATGGGAATACTCACTCGCGATCGGATCTAATGGCATGTTGTATGGCTGGGGAGACAACAGCAAGGGCCAGCTGGCAAAAGATCCAAATGACTATAGCACTGTTGCTGACCCTACCAAAATATACACGCCCGTTGGAGTCACCTATACCCAGGTCAGAACCGGAAACCAACACGTACTGGCCCTGGACTCAGACGGCAACCTATATAGCTGGGGAGATAACAGCAGCGGCCAGCTGGGGCGCGACACTGGATCAACCAAAAACAGCATATGTGCGAGCAAGATTCCTTTCCCTGAACAGCCAGAAATCTCCGATATTAAGTTTGATGGGATATCCGGTACCAACCGGTCCAGAAATTCAGACGGTACATGGAGCGTCTCTACTCCGTCACATCGCAAAGGCCAAGTAGATGTTACCGTCTCCTGGAGTATGAACGGCCAGCAGCCTGACGCACACCTGCTCTACACTTATACCAGCCCCAAATACAGCGTCGGGTTCACTTCCAAGAACGACTCCTGCCCGGTACCCTCAGGCATGCCCGGAAACCAATCGGTCATTGAAGGCGAACAAGCTAAGCGTCCCTATCCCGATCCAAAATCAGACGGCTGCATGTTCGACGGCTGGTTCATCAAAGACACCAAAGGCGATTCCAATGTGGCTTATGACTTCAGCCAGCCCGTCACCAGCGGCATCAGTCTGGTCGCGCACTGGTCTCCAGTCGACACGCACTGGTCGATCAACCCTAGCCAAGGCAACGTGCTTGGCGGCCAGCAGGCGACGATAACCCCTCCTGATCACAGCCGTGGCATCCGCTTCAATCAGGTCAGCGCCGGCGGCGAGCAGGCCAGCGTCATCGGCTTCTCCGTAGGCGTGGCCAGCGACGGGAACGCCTACGCCTGGGGCAACAACCAATACGGGCAACTGGGTCAAGACCCAGCCAAAACAACTATGCAGAACACGCCTACTAAAGTTCCTTTGCCTGACGGCGTGGCCGCCGGCTTCACCTACACGCAGGTTGCCGCAGGCGGCGCCCACACCCTGGCCATAGGTTCAGACGGAATCCTCTACAGTTGGGGCCGCAACGACCACGGGCAACTGGGCGACGGCACCACCACGGACCGGTACAAGCCCCAGCCCGTCAACAACCCAGATACCGGCCAATCGTTTAAGGCCGTGCGCATCAGTGCGGGAGCCTTCGATTCGGCCGCCATCGACGACCAAGGCCGCGTCTACACCTGGGGATGCGAGCATAACAGCTACTCTGACTACGGGACGGATAAGAAAGCGCCGACCTTGGCCAAGGATCCCAACGGCTCCAGCCAAGGGCTTCACGCGGTCCAGGTCAGCGTCAAATGGAGCTTCATCCTGGCCCTGGACGAGGACGGCAACGTATACGCCTGGGGATACAACACCAACGGCCAGCTCGGCAACGGAACAGCCACAGGAGACGGCAACGCCAGCTACGCCAACGACCCGAAGCCGGTCCAAGATCCGAAGGATGCCAGCAAGATCTTCAAAGCCACGCAGATCAGCGTAGGCACCAGGCACGCCCTCGCCATCGGAAAGAAGGACGGCAGCCTGTACACCTGGGGCAAGGTCAACGACACCAACTACACAAGACCCACGAACGACCCCGCCAACACCGGCAAAACCATCAAAGCCACCCAGATCAGTGCCGGCACATGGCATTCCCTGGCCATCGACCAGGACGGCAACGCCTGGGGATGGGGCTGGAATCAATACGGGCAGACCGGCAACGGCAACACCCATTCGCAGGATACCCCTACGAAAGTGATCGGTCCGAGCAGCACAGGCCAGGGGTTCAAGGCCGTCTGCGTCAGCGCATCCCACAACCACTCCCTGGCCATCGGCCAGGACGGCAACGTCTACGCATGGGGCAAGAACGACTACAACCAGCTCGGCAACACCAGCATCCCCACAACAGGCAACAGCCCCAAACCCATACAGACCATGTTCGACCCCACACCCCTGAACATCACCGGGGTCAGGTTCGACCAGACAGTGATCGGCGCCCTGCGGCAGAACGCCGACGGCTCCGTCACCCTGGCCACTCCTGCCCATAATCCGGGGCGGGCCGATGTGATCGTGGATTGGGCCCTGGGCGGGATCGTCCAGACCCAAGCCCACTTGCCCTACACCTACGAAGGCATGCTGCCCCATGCCGGCAGCAGTGGGGCCATAATCCTGCTGGCCGCAGGACTGCTCGCAGCTGCGGGTGCCGCAGCTGCCGGACGCCATCGGCGGGAGGCCCGCAGTCTGCAAGCCTGAAGACTTCGCACGAGTAAGCAGCCAGGCCGCATCCCAAGACAGCCCGGCTAAACAGGGTGGCCCCGCACTCCCCCAATACGGCGGAGCCACCCATTCTCTCTTGCAACCGCCCGCCCAGAAGGACTGATAAGTCCGACAGAACGAGCAATCCTCAAAAGAAGCGAGATCAATCTCCTGGAACACTACTGGCCTAAGTGAAGTGTAGATAGGCATGTCCAACGGGGTGATAAAGTTATTTCAGATGAGGCCGGGGTTGTGCCCGGTGTGCGGCGGGGGATCCGGACTGGGGAGTTCCGGGCATGTAGCCGCAGGTTCTGGGGAAGGGGATCATGCTTAACATGCGTCAGCATCAGCACACATCTATGGGACCGGCTATGGCCATCAGTCTTCTGCTCGCCATCATCCTGCCTTTAGGCCTCCTTGCCGGCACCAGCGCCGATGCCAGCACTGAGGCCAGCGAGCCTGCCATATCAGGAGGCACAGGGGGGGGGGGGTCGGTCAGACCCCTCGCGTAGCTAAGCGAAATTCCGGTATTTTCCCCAGCAAGGCAACGCCAACAGCCACATCAGAAACACCCCAATCACCACTAGCCACCCCATCGCCTTTAAACACATCATCGCCCCTAGAACCAATTCAACCGACTGCATCCGCCGCACCAAGCACGAATACCGAAAATCCCCAGACCCGCTCAGCCGCCCAGTACACCGTTAAGTTCACTGATACAGAGGGCGGGACCACCACGCCTGATCAAACCGTCAATGAAGGCGCCCAAGCGCTGAGGCCTGCCGACCCAGCCCGACCCAACTATTCGTTTGATGGCTGGTTCATCAGCGGCACATTGACCGCTTACGACTTCAGCCAGCCTGTCGCCAGCGACATGACTCTGGAAGCCCGTTGGACCAAAAACGGTGATGTCTGGGACCTCTCCCCCACTCAAGGACCCACAGCTGGCAACACTTTAATCACCCTGACTGCACCTCCGGCTCGAACCATCCGCTTCAGCCAGTTCAGTGCAGGATACCAATATTCAGTGGCAGTGGGATCAGACGGCAGCATCTACCACTGGGGAGAAATGTATGGCTCCGACTACAACTGGCAACCAAGCAGGGAAGACACCCCAGCCGGACTTCGCTTCATCCAGGTCAGCGCAGGTTACGATCACTCCCTAGCCCTTGATTCAGAAGGGAACCTGTACAGCTGGGGCAGCAGCAGTTATGGTCAGCTTGGGCGTAACACCTACACCACACCAGCCGATACTCCTGGAAAAGTGGACGCCCCTGCAGGAATTCGTTTCACCCAGGTCAGCGCAGGAAAGTACCACTCAGAAGCATTAGCCTCGGACGGCAGCATCTACAGCTGGGGGTACAACAGCGACGGCGAACTGGGACGCGGGACCATCACCACGCCGACCACCAGGCCAGGCAAAGTGGACACCCCGACGGGAATCCGTTTCACCCAGATCACCTCTGGATATGACTACTGCATGGCTTTCGACACTGATGGAAACTTATACAGCTGGGGAGGCAATGGTCATGGTCAGCTGGGCCGCGACGCCAGCACCACGCCGACCGGCAGTCCAGGGAAAGTGGATACGCCTGCTGCCGGAGTCCGCTACACACAAGTAATCGCCAAAGGCATGCACTGCCTGGCCTTGGATTCGAATGGGGTGCTCTACAGCTGGGGATACAACAATTTCAGCCAGCTGGGTCGATACACCGGCAGCACAAAGATCAACCCACGAGGCAAGGTTAACGTACCTACAAAGACACGCATAATCCAAATTAGTGCGGGAGACTGGAATGGTTTCGCCTTGGACGATCAGGGGATCCTATATACGTGGGGAAACAACAGCCATGCACAACTAGCACGGCCATACTGGGGTGCGACAGATCCCCAACCAACCAAAATCGACCCTCCAGCGAAGAACGTTACCTACATCCAGGTTATCGGAGGCGGTGATCATGCTGTGGCAATCGGCTCCGACGGCAACCTCTACAGCTGGGGACGCAACTCCAATGGCCAATTAGGACGAGACACCAACAAAAGGGATTCCTATCAGCCAGGTACGATTCCCCTGACCAACCATGCCGCGATCACCAGCATCAAATTCGGCGGGACACCCGGCACAGGATTGACAGCCAACCCGGACGGCACCTGGAACGTCACCACTCCGCCGCACAGCAAGGGCTGGGTGAATGTCACCATCACCTGGAGCATGAACGGACCTCAGCCGGACGCGTACCTCTCCTACACATACACCGGCCCCAAATACAGCGTAGGATTCACGTCCGTTGATGCTGCCTGTCCGGCGGCTTCGGGTATGCCAGGAGACCAGTCCGTCACAGAGGGCAATCAGGTCAAGCGCCCTTATCCAGATCCAAAAGCAGACGGTTGTCTGTTTGATGGCTGGTTCCTCAAGGATGCCAAAGGCGGTTCCAATGTGGCTTATGATTTCAGCCAGCCGGTCACCGCAGACATCACGCTGGTCGCCCACTGGAGCCCTGCCAACACCGGCGGTTGGTCGATCAGCCCGGTCAAGGGCAGCTCGATGGGCGGCCAGCAGGCGACCGTCACGCCGCCCAAGATAAGCCGGGGCATCCGCTTCAGCCAGGTCAGCGCCGGCGGCTACCAGGCCGGTGACTTCCACGGCTTCTCCGTGGGCGTGGCCAGCGACGGGAACGCCTACGCCTGGGGCAGCAACCAGCACGGCCAGCTCGGCCAGGGCACCGCCGACAGCAGCACGCAGAAAACGCCGGTCAAGGTTCCACTGCCCGACGGCGTGGCCGCCGGCTTCACCTACACGCAGGCCGTGGCAGGCGGCTACCACGTGCTGGCCATCGGGAGCAACGGCATCGTCTACAGCTGGGGGGCCAACGACCATGGGCAGCTGGGCGACGGCACCACCACCGACCATTCCAAGCCGCAACCCGTGCCTGACCCATCTGACAAAAGCCAGCCCTTCAAAGCTGCCCAGGTGAGCGCCGGCGCCTACGACTCGGCGGCCATCGACCAGCAGGGGCGCGTCTACACCTGGGGCAGCGAAAACAACAACTACACCGCATACAGCGCATCCAAACTGACACCGAAACTGGCCAAGGACCCCAACGGATCAAACCAGGGACTGCACGCGGCCCAGGTCAGCCTCGGCTGGAGCTTCATCATGGCCATTGACACGGACGGCAGCCTCTACGCCTGGGGATACGACAACTACGGGCAGCTCGGCAACGGCGCGGCCACAGGAGAATACAGCACCACATACGCCGCCGATCCGGCACCCGTGCCCGACCCTGCGAACACCAGCAGGACTTTCAAAGCCTCGCAGATCAGCGCAGGAGCCAACCACGCCCTGGCCATCAGCCAGGATGGCGCCGCCTGGGCATGGGGATACAACGACCACGGGCAGCTGGGCGACGGGACGACAACCAGCCGGCCCTCGCCCAGGCAGGTGCCAAGCCCCACGGGCTCCAGTCAAGGATTGCAGGCCGCACGGATCAGCGCAGGTGTGCACCACTCCCTGGCTGTCGACCAGAATGGCGCATCCTGGGCCTGGGGATGGAATAGTGACGGTCAGCTCGGCAACGGGAACACCAGCGACCAGCCCAAGCCCACGCGCGTATCGCCGCCCGCCGGCCAGGGCAAGGCCGACGGCGGGCTCACAGCCGCACGCGCCAGCGCAGGACGAAACCACTCCCTGGCCATCGGCCAGGACGGCAACGCCTACGCCTGGGGAGACAACACATACAGCCAACTCGGGAACGGGGGTACAACACAAAGCAGCACCCCGGCCCTGGTAGCCTTCAACCCGGTCCTGTTGATCACCGGTGTCAGTTTCGACCAGACAGTGGTTAGCGTCTTGCGGCAGAACTCTGACGGGTCGGTAACCCTGTCCACGCCTGCCCACAACCCAGGACAGGCTGATGTCATCGTCGACTGGACCCTGGGCGGGATCGTCCAGCCCCAGGCGCATCTGGCCTATACCTACGAAGGCATGCTCCCCCACGCCGGTAGCAATGGCACCATGATCCTCCTGCTTGCCGCCGGACTGCTCGCCGCGGCCGGCGCCGTCGCGGCCGGACGCCACCGGCGGGAGGCACGCAGCCTGCAAGCCTGAAGACTTCACACGAGTAAGCAGCCAGACCATACCCCAAGGTGGCCCGGCCAAACAGGGTGGCCCCGCAGACCCCAACACAACGGAGCCACCCATTTCTCTTTTGCTTCCGCTCGGCCGGAAGAATCAATAAGCCAGACAGAAGAACCAGATAGAACAAAACTCCTCAGGCAGCACAAGATCAATCTCCCTGGACTTGCTAGGACCTCGATAGAGTTTTGAATAGGCATGTCCACCGGGGTGATAAAGTTGTTGCAGATGAGGCCGGGATTGTGCCCGGCGCGCGGCGGGGGATCCGGACTGGGGAGTTCCGGGCATGTAGCCGCAGTTCCTGGGGAAGGGGATCATGCTTATCATGCGTCAGCACCAGCACACGTCTATCGGACCGGCTATGGCCATCAGCACACTGCTGGCTGTCATCCTGCCTCTAGGCCTGCTTGCCGGCACCAGCGCCGATGCCAGCACTGAGGCCAGCGAGCCTGCTGTGTCCGGCGCGAGCGCGCCTGCCACAGCAGGAGGCACCGGGGGGGGGGGTCGTCAGACCCCTCGCGTAGCTAAGCAAAATTCGGGCATTTCCTCCAGCAAGGCAACGCTTCCAACTCCAACCACACCCCTATCTACACCATCACCCCTAGCTACATCCTCCCCGCTCAACACAACGCGGCTGCCGTCACCCACCATCCCAGAGCCCAATAAAAGAATCGCTGCAGATGAACATGTAAACGGCCGACCACAACCACGCTCATCCGCTCAACATACCGTCACCTTCAACAACCCTGAACAGCAAACCAGCACAGAACAAAAAATCACGGATGGAAATCGCGTAAGCCGACCTGCCAATCCCTCAAGAATCGGCTATATATTCGTCGGATGGCTCATAGGTGACACACCCGTGGCCTACGATTTCAGTCAGCCGGTCACCAGCGACATCACCCTGACAGCCCACTGGATAAAAGGCTCCAGTACCTGGAGCATTGATCCCGTCCATGGGCCAGCGAGCGGCAACACCAAGGTCACTCTTACTCCACCCGTCATACCTAATATTCGGTTCAGTCAATTCAGTGCCGGAGATAATTTTGCCGTGGCCTTGGGATCAGACGGCAACCTGTACAGCTGGGGATTCAACCAGGAAGGCCAGCTGGGACGTATAGCCAGCAGTAGCCTATACGATCCAAATCCCACACCCGGTAAAGTTGACAAACCCGCAAACGTATCATCCGACTTCACCTGGGTTCAGGTCAGCGCAGGAGACACTTTTGCCCTGGCTCTCGGTTCGGATGGCATTCTCTATAGTTGGGGTTCCAACGAATTCCGTCAGCTTGGGCGGGACGGGGTTTTCAATATCTTCGGCGGTGATCGGACGCCGAGGCCTGTAGACAAGCAGGAGACCATCAAATTCACCCGCATCAAGGCAGCAGCAAATCACGCTATGGCATTTGATTCCCTTGGAAATCTCTACAGCTGGGGATGGAACGAGTATGGGCAACTGGGTCATGATGGGGGAACTCAAGAAGTCAAAGAACCAACCAAAGTCGACAAACCTGCAAACGCTTCATCCAATTTCACTTGGATCGAGGCAAGCGGAGGGTTCTACGATACAGTGGCAATCGGTTCAGACGGCAACCTCTACAGCTGGGGGAACAACGATTTCGATCAACTGGGCCGCGACACCACCGATGCGACGAACAATCCTATTCCCGGCAAAATCGACAAACCTGCAGGTGTTCCCAGCGACTTCACATGGCTCCAGACAGGATCAGCCCATTACAATTCCATGGCCCTTGGCTCAGATGGGAACATTTATACCTGGGGATCGGATGAGCAAGAAATTATGCTGGGGCGCGATCTGAGCCTCAAAGTCGCCAACCGTCCGGCAGCTGTCTATAAACCCGCCAACGTCAATTACATTGACTGCATGACGACTGACTACCACTCCATAGGGGTCGGCTCAGACGGCAACCTCTACAGCTGGGGAACCGACGGTGACGGCGAGCTTGGGCAAGCTACACCAGTAAACGGCCCGGGAATTGTGTCCAAGCCTGACAGCAATCAGGATGACTTCACCTGGAAGCAGGCCAGCATAAACAATGGCTACACCATGGGGCTCGGCTCAGACGGCAACCTGTATACCTGGGGCTTCAACTATTACGGTGAACTCGGACACGGGGCCGTCAACGACGAAGAGCGCGGAGTGGTGTCAGCACTCGGCACACCCAACCTCACTGGCATGAAGTTCGACGAAACAACCATTACAGATCTGTCGAAGAACACGAATGAGGACACCTGGAACGCCACTACCCCGCCACATGCAAAGGGAAAGGCGGACGTGACTGTTCAATGGACCATAAATGGGGCGTCACAGCCGGATGTGCATTTGACCTATCGATACGACGGACCAAAATACACCGTCTCCTTCAGCAACGAAGACAACTCCTGCCCGGCATCTTCCGACATGCCCCAAAACCAGTCCGTCACTGAGGGAGAGCAGGCCATGCGCCCGTACCCCGATCCGAAGGCGGACAGCTGCCTGTTTGATGGTTGGTTCATCAAGGATGCCGATGGCGATTCCAAGGTCGCCTATGACTTCAGCCAGCCGGTCACCGCGGACATCACGCTGGTCGCCCACTGGAGCCCCGCCGACAACGGCAAATGGTCGATCAACCCGATCAAGGGCAGCTCGATGGGCGGCCAGCAGGTAACCATCACGCCACCCAAGACCAGCCGGGGCATCCGCTTCAACCAGATCAGCGCCGGCGGCTCCCAAAACAGGGAGATGCGCGGTTTCTCAGTAGGCGTGGCCAGCGACGGGAACGCCTACGCTTGGGGCAACAACAGGTACGGACAACTGGGCACCGGCGACAATAAACAGCAGGACAAACCAACCGAGATTTTCAAGCCGGAGGGCGTGAAGAAAGACTTCACCTACACGCAGATTTCGGCAGGGGGCGCACACACCCTAGCCATCGGCTCCGACGGCATCGTTTACAGCTGGGGACACAACGATTTCGGCCAGTTAGGCAATGGCAGCACGGATACGAACGTCCACGCCAAGCCGGAAGCCGTCATCAACCCCAGTACGGATCAGCCGCTCCAGGCCATCCAAGTCAGCGCCGGAGCCTGCGACTCGGTCGCCATCGATACTGCGGGCAAGGTCTACAGCTGGGGAAGCGAGGCCACAACCCTGGGCGACAATGTCAACACTGCAAATTCCGACTCTAAACCGAAGCCCACCCCGGTAGCCGACCCAGGCGGCACCAACCAGGGTCTGCATGCAGTCCAGGTCAGCGCCAACTGGAGCTTCATCATGGCCTTGAACGCGGATGGCGACATATACGCCTGGGGCTACAACAACTGGGGGCAACTCGGCAATGGCTCCTCAACCAACAATACTTGGACCGTCTACTCCTCCGACCCCACGCTGGTGCGCGATCCCACGGATACCAGCAAAGGGCTGAAAGCAACCCGAATCAGCGCAGGCGCTTGGCATGCTCTGGCCATCGATAAGGACGGCACAGTATGGGCATGGGGAATGAACAACAACGGTCAGCTAGGCTTCAGCACCGACTATCAGACATCGTCCAAGCAAGTGACATTGCCTAAGCAGGTGCCCAATGTCAAAGCCCAGCAGATCAGCGCAGGCACATGGAATTCTCTGGCCATCGGCCAGAACGGCACTGCCTGGGGATGGGGCAACAATGCTAACGGCCAGTTGGGTGACGGCACCACAGGCAAGCGAGCCACGCCCAGGCCAGTCTCGGCCCCCTCAGATCAGGGCAGCGTCGGCACCGGGTTCGCATCCGTACGAATCAGTGCAGGATGGAGCCATTCCGTAGCGATCGGCCAAGACGGCAAGGCCTACGCCTGGGGCGACAACCGCTACAGCCAGCTTGGATCCGAGCAAAGCATGACGCAGAGCCGCACGCCGACTCTGGTGGCATTCAACCCGGTGCTGATGATCACCGGTGTCAGATTTGACCAGACGGCCGTAGACACCCTGCAACAGAACTCTGACGGCTCTGTTTCTCTGGCCACGCCCGCCCATAACCCGGGACAGGCTGATGTCATCGTCGACTGGACCCTGGGCGGGATCGCCCAGCCCCAGGCGCATCTGACCTACACCTACGAAGGCATCCTGCCCCACGCCGGCAGCAGCGGGATCATGATCCTACTGGCCGCCGGAATGCTGGCCGCCGCCGGCGCCGCAGCAGCAGGACGCCACCGGCGCGAATCCCGCAGCCTGCAAGTCTGAAGACTTCACCCGAGTAAGCAGCCGGACCATACCCCAAGATGGCCCGGCCAAACAGGGTGGCCCCGCAGTCCCCAACACAGCGGAGCCACCCACCCCCTCTTCACCTCATTTCCCTCTCACATCAACCACAGCACCGAAAGGAAAAACAACGTAATTTAAACATCCGCAAGGCAGCAACTAGTTGCCTGCAACCCCGCCAAATTGCAGTCCGGCAGTCAATGTGTGTAGACCGTGGTAGCATTAAGACCTATAAGCCGGGGAAGTTCTCGGTAGGCAGCTCGTTTTTTCTTGGGGTTTTTATTGGAGAGTTGCTGATTTTGAGGAAGGGGATCGCACCCATCATGCGTCATCGTCGGAAAAAGCAGATTCGGCCGTCCACTGTTGCTGGCCTTCTACTCGCGATTATCCTGCCTACCAGCCTTCTGACTGGCCTTGCTGCTACTGCCGAGCCAGTCACGAACGAGTCTAGAGCAGCCAGCGCGAGCGCGCAGACTGCTCTAAATGGCACCGGGGGGGGGGTCGACCGACCGCTCGGGTAGATAAACAAAACCCCGGCCCTTCCTCCAGCACCGTAAACTCGCAGAGCCCGTCAACAAAACCTGCGACACCGTCTTCACCTACAGCAACCCCAAACACTTCAACAGCGCCTTCCACCGCGCCAGGCACTTCAGATTCCCCGTCGGGTACTACCGCGCCCCAGAATCCCACCAAGCCGAATCCTTCTTCCGACTCCTCCCCAGCTCCGACGACCACGCCGTCTGAAAATAATCCCAAGGATTCTGACAAGGCCAGCAAAAACAGCGGAAACTCAGTCCAGCCACGCTTGTCCTCATACAAAGTAATTTTCGACAGCACGATAGGTTCGTCAGTATTACCGTCAACACTCGACCCAGGAAGTAGAGTGGTACGTCCCCCAGATCCCTACTGCAAAGGTTATACCTTTGTCGGCTGGTTCATTGGGAATACCGCCTATGACTTTACCCAGCCCGTCACCTCAAACCTCACGCTGACAGCTCACTGGGTCAAGGGCCTCAATTCCTGGAGCCTTAGCCCTAGCCATGGTCCTGCCGACGGCAACACAACAGCCACCCTGACCCCGCCGGCCATAGGAGATATTCGCTTCAGCCAGTTCAGCGCAGGAAAAGACTTTTCGATAGCCATCGACTCGCTCGGAGTGCTATACAGCTGGGGGAACAACAGCGAGGGGCAGTTGGGACGCATACCAACCGCCAGCGAACCTGCCAATCAGCCTGGACGAGTAGACGTGCCAGATGGCACCCGCTTCATCCAGGTCAGCGCAGGAGACGAATATGTTGTGGCCATCGATATCAGTAACCATCTATACAGCTGGGGAAGCAATGAAAAAGGCCAGTCAGGACTAGGGTCCGTCCACTCATCAAGCCACGTGCCAACTCAGGTGATCCCATTTGCAGATTCCTCCAAAACTTTTGTTCAAGTCAGCGCAGGACCAAACTATGCGCTGGCTACATCCTCGGACGGAACTGCGTACAGCTGGGGAGACAACAGCAGCGGCCAGCTTGGACGAGATACCGACGGACTCCATGGTGAGAGTTATGGGAACGCGTACCCGAACCCGGTGTCGCTGCCAAAAGGTGTGAAGATCACCCAGGTAACGGCAGGCGGCAAGTCCTCCCTTGCGCTCGCATCTGACGGTAGCGCCTACAGCTGGGGAGACAACAGCAGCGGCCAGCTGGGACGTACACCCACCGCCAGCGAACCGGCCAATCGGGCATACAAGATAAATACGGCGGACGGCATGAGCTTCAGCCAGATCAGCGCAGGATACCGCCACACACTGGCTATCGATTCAGATGGCAATGCATACAGCTGGGGGTACGGCGGCACCAGCCAGCCCAGCAAGGTAGCTCTGCCCAACGGCATCAAAACGAAGCTTGTCAGCGCGGGATACGACTATTCCCTGGCGACTGGTTCCGACGGCAACATATATAGCTGGGGAGACAACAGCAGCGGCCAGCTGGGACGAAATACTGGTGGTGAGACCACAAACCAGCCGGACAAAGCGAACATGCCCGACGGCGTCACCTATGCCCAAGCCATTGCAGGGTACAGACACACCCTTGCCCTTGGCTCAGACGGCAACCTCTACAGCTGGGGTGACAATAGCAGCGGTCAGCAGGGCACCGGCACCTCCAGCGGTGTGCCAGCAACGACCCCCAGCAAGGCAGACTACCCACAAGCATGCAAATTCGTCAGCGCCAAACTGGATGGAACCCCGATTACCGACTTGACCAAAAACCAGAACGGCACCTTGAGTTTCCGCACCCCTGCGCACGAAAAGGGCCAGGTGGACGTAACAGTCGCCTGGACCAGGAACGGTCATCAGCCCGATGCACACCTGCCTTACAAGTATGATGGTTCAACGTACTCGGTCACCTTCGACAGCGCGGGTGGTACACCAATACCAGATACCCAGCAGGTCATGGATGGCGATCAGGCTGCTCGCCCGGACAAGGATCCAGCCAAGGACGGCTATCTGTTCGACGGCTGGTTCCTCAAAGACTCCAAGGGCGACTCCAATATAGCCTACGACTTCAATCAGCCCGTCACCGGGGACATCACCTTGGCCGCCCACTTCAGTCCCGTCTCGCACTGGACCATCGACAAGAAAGAGGGACCAGAAACTGGCGGTAAGAGCGTCAAACTTACCCCACCGCAAGGCACACGCGGAATCCGCTTCTCTTGGATCCAATCAGGAGATGATTTTTCTCTGGCTCTCGGTTCAGACGGCAACCTTTACAGTTGGGGTGTTAATTTTACTTACCAACTCGGACACACCACCTCAGGTAAGCCTGTCGTGGTGCAGACCCCCGCTGGAGTCCGCTATACCCAGGCCGCTGCAGGACAAAACTTCGCCTTGGCATTAGGCTCAGACGGCAATGTGTATACCTGGGGAGACAACACTAATGGACAGCTGGGACGCTACGTCTTCGGCATCAATGGCAATGCCCCCGACAAAGTCGCGCTGCCTGCGGGCATCCACTACACTCGAGTCTATGCGGGCGATGGCTTCGCCTTGGCATTAGGCTCCGATGGCAACCTCTACGCCTGGGGAGACGATAGAGGAGGCGCACTAGGGCAAGGCAGATCCGTATTCAGGAGCACAGACCCCCGTAAAGTAGCTGCACCCGAAGGCATCACATTCACCCAGGTTTTCACAGGTCCATTCAGCAAGCATGTCCTCGCCCTGGGCTCAGACGGCAACCTCTACAGCTGGGGATACAACGATTCGTCCCAACTGGGCCGCCAACGTACTCCGAGAACTGGGCTATATGACCCTCTGCCCTACAAAATAAAGGCACCAACCGGTGTCACTTTTACGCAAGCCAGCACGGGCCTGAACTTCTCGCTGGCTCTCGGCTCCGACAATAATCTCTACAGCTGGGGAGGCAACAACAAAGCTCAGTTGGGAAACACGGAACTGCTTTCTGCGACCCCTTCCAGGGTCGTCATGCCTTCAGGCGTTCACTTCACCCGGTTTGCGGCGGGAAGTTACTTTGTCCTCGCTTCAGGATCGGACGGCAGCCTCTACAGCTGGGGATATAATGATTGCGGACAACTTGGACGCACCACCAGTGGCATATCCGACTACCTGCCCACCAAAACGTACGCTCCAACGGGCATCACCCTCACTCAGCCTCAGGCAGGAAGAAACCACTCCTTAGCCATAGGATCAGATGGCAACACCTACAGCTGGGGAAAGAACGCCTTCGGTGCACTAGGACGCGACATCAGCGGCAACCAGGATCCGCATCCAGGCAAGATCGTCTTCCCCGGAGTCGGCATTCCCAATCTCGTTCAGTTCGGCAATACGAGCGGAATTTATCCGATCGACAACAATGACGGTACCTGGAAGGTGACCACACCGCCTTACACTCCAGGGCCGGTTACGGTGACCATCAACTGGACGCTGAACGGGGTTAAGCAACTTCCTGACACCAGCAACACCTACCTGTACACCTCCATCAGCGTCCTGCCTCGGGCCGGCGGCACTGGCATATTCCTGCCCCTAGCCGTCGGTCTGCTCATCATCATGGCAACCATCGCAGCGCGACGCCTGAGAAAGGCTAGAAGCCAGAAGCAGTAGACTTCGCACGAGTAAGCAGGTCCGGATTGCGTCTATCCCCCAAATCATGACGATCCGGACCTACAAGGGTGGCCCCGCATTCCCCCAACAGAGCGGAGTCACCCTTCTTTTTTCATTCGGGTGTTGCTCCCATTCTGACCCGTCCGTGCATGATAGCCTGTCAGCTAGCTGTCGGGATGGTCCCCGGCACACGTCTCGTGAAGCGACTTGGGGATTTTCATCATCGAGCCACCTGTTTGGGGAAAGGGGTTCGCAGCTATCGTGCACCATTGGGATGCTTCTGCCCGGCTATGCATTGCCGTGAGCCTTTTGCTTGCCATCATCCTGCCCACAAGTCTGATCATGGGTAGCCTCGCCACAGCCGACACCGACAGCGAACCTCTGGAGCAGACCGCAACAGGCCAGCCAACCCTGCAGGCCACGCCGACGACACCCCAGTCCCCACTGGCCACGCCCTCCCCACTGACACCCACACCCTCGCCACTAAACACAACACCCAAACACGATAAAACAACCGACAGCCGGCCTCAGACACGCTCGGCAACGCACACCGTCACCTTCGACAGCGCCGGCGGCAGCAGCATCGACCCTCAAAGCGTCGATGACGGCGCACAGGCCAGCCGTCCCGCCGAGGATCCGACCAGGGATGGCTACCTGTTCGACGGCTGGTTCACCAAAGACGCCAACGGCGACTCCAAAGTGGCCTACGACTTCACCCAGCCCGTCACCATAAACCTCACCCTGACCGCCCACTGGACCAAAGGCACCAGCGCCTGGAACCTCTCCCCCACCTCAGGGAAAACCACAGGAGGCGACAAGATCACCCTGGTCCCACCCGTCAAACCTGGCCTACGATTCAGCCACATCAGCTCGGGTCTATGGCATACTTTGGCGACAGGCTCGGATGGCAACCTCTACAGCTGGGGACAAAACAGAGCAGGTTTGGGACGCGACATCAACACGACACCAAGCGACGCATCGAATAAGGCACCAGAAGGCACCCCAGGCATCATCACCCCGCCGACCGGTGTCCACTTCACCCAGACCAGCGCAGGAATGTCCTATTCCCTGGCTATGGGCTCGGACGGCAACCTCTACAGCTGGGGGCAAAACGACAGCGGGCAGCTGGGGCGCAGCACCGCCAGCACGCCAGCTGACAGACCGGGCCTGGTCACCCCGCCAACCGGCATCCACTTCATCCAGTTCACCGCCGGATACTCGCAATCCCTGGCCGTGGGCTCGGACGGCAACCTCTACAGCTGGGGAAACAACACCTTCGGCCAGCTGGGACGCGACACGGGATCAGCCACCCACGACGCCACGCCGGGCAGAGTGTCAATGCCAACAGGCATCACCTGCATCCAGATCAGCGGGGGAACCTTCTATACCATGGCTCTGGGTTCGGACGGCAACGTTTACAGCTGGGGAAGCAACACCAATGGCCAACTCGGACGCTACACCAACAGCGAAAAGCCGGGAGCCTTGCCGAACAAAGTGATCCTGCCGACAGGCGTTACGAAATACACCGCGATCGCCGCAAGGGGATGGTGTTCTCTGGCTATGGGCTCGGACGGCAACCTCTACAGCTGGGGTTACAACAATTATGGCCAGATGGGACGCGACACCGACGACTCCATATCAAACACCAAGCCAGGCAAAGTGACGCTGCCCGCAGGCGTCACGAGATTCACCCAGTTCATCGAAGGAAACCAGCACACCCTGGCCGTGGGCTCGGACGGCAACCTCTACAGCTGGGGACGCAACCTCGACGGCCAGCTGGGACGCGAAACCAACGATATGAGAAATGTCGCACCGGGCAAAGTGTCCCTGCCGGCAGGAGTCAGCTGCGTCCAGATCAACGCAGAAGATACCTCTTCCCTGGCCCTGGGCTCTGACGGCAACCTCTATAGCTGGGGAGACAACAGCCGAAGCCAGTTGGGGCGCACGACCAATGGCCGTTCTGACGCCCACCCCGACACAGTCACATTCCCCGAAGTTCCCAGGCCCGTGAGCGTCAGCTTCGGCGGAGCACTCGGCACCAACCTCAAGGCCGAGTCGAACGGCACCTGGAGCGTCACCACGCCCCAGCATGCAGCAGGCAAGGCTGATGTCACCATCATCTGGAGCATGAACGGCCAGCAGCCCGACACCCACCTGACCTACCAATACGTGAACGCTTACAATGTCGTTTTCTCTTCCGACAGTGACTCACCTCCGGCGCCCTCGGGCATGCCCGGGCCCCAGTCCGTCACCGAAGGCAAGCAGGCCACACGGCCGACCGCAGACCCGACCAGAGACGGCAGCCTGTTCGACGGCTGGTTCCTCAAGGACGCCAACGGCCATTCCAATGTGGCTTATGACTTCAGCCAGCCCGTCACCAGCAGCATCACCTTGGTCGCCCATTGGAGCCCGGCAGACATCGGGAGCTGGGCAATCAGCCCGAATAACGGCGATGCCCAGGGCGGTCAGCAGGTGACCATTACTCCGCCCAAAATAGGCCGGGGCATCCGCTTCAACCAGATAAGCGCCAGCGATAATTTTACCGGCTTTTCCGTAGGGGTGGCCAGCGATGGAAATGCCTACGCCTGGGGCGACAACGAGTACGGGCAACTGGGTCAGGATCCGAGTACGACGACCACACAGAATGCGCCGACCAAGGTCCCCATGCCTGACGGCGTACCCATCGGGTTCACCTACACTCAAGTGGCCGCAGGCGGAGCACACGTGCTGGCCATTGGCTCCGACCAGACCATCTACAGCTGGGGCCAAAATCAATATGGCCAGCTTGGCGACGGCAGCACGCAAGACCGCTCCAAGCCACAACCTGTCAAGGGTTCGGATGGCCAACCCTTCAAGGCCACTCAGGTGACCGCGGGCTTCACCGACTCGGCAGCCATCGACCTGAATGGGCGCGTCTACGTCTGGGGCAGCGAAACCAACGGCCAGAGGACCTATAGCGCGTCCAAACTGACGCCGACCCTGGCCAAGGATCCCAGCGGCTCCGACAAGGGGCTGAAGGCTGTCCAGGTAAGCGCAAGATACGGCTTCCTCATGGCCCTGGACTCCAACGGCAACGTATACACCTGGGGATACAACAACCACGGACAGCTCGGCAACGGCCAAAGCACAGGAAAATACAGCACCGCATATGTTGCCGACCCAGCTCCCGTGCCCGATCCCAAGGACGCCAGCAAGACCTTTAAGGCCAGGATGATCAGCAGCGGTGAAGTCCACGCACTGGCCATCGGTCAGGACGGCACAGCCTGGGCATGGGGATTGAACGCGGATGGCCAGATCGGCGATGGCACGCTAACCGACCGGTCCACACCCACGCAGGTGAAAAACCCTGCTGATCCCAGCCAGGGATTCAAGGCCACCCAAATTATCGCCGGAGCCACATCTTCGCTGGCCGTCGACCAGAGCGGCAAAGCCTGGGGATGGGGAGAAAACATTTTTTATCAGTTGGGCAGCAATCAGGACACCTTCGAACTGCTCGTCCCCTCGCAAGTGTCACCCCCTGCCGGACAGGGCAACGCAGGCGAGGGGTTCGCAGTCGCGCGGATCAGCGCAGGATCGGCTTGTTCCCTGGCCATCGGTCAGGACGGCAAGAGCTACAGCTGGGGATACGACTACCGTGGGCAACTCGGCATCGGCAGCAACAGCGGTACGAAGATCATTACGCCGACGCTGGTGGCGCTATACCCGCCGCCGCTGATTACCGGCGTCAAGTTCGACCGAACAGCAGCCAACAGCCTGCAGCAGAACGCGGACGGGTCGGTCACCCTGACCACGCCAGCCCACAACCCGGGACTGTCTGATGTAATCGTGGACTGGTCCCTGGGTCCCGCCAACCAAGCCCCGACCCACCTCAGCTATACCTTCAAAGGCATTCTGCCCCTCACAGGCAACACGGGGGTACTCCTCCTGCTCGCCTCCGGCCTGCTTGCCGCCGCCGGTGCTCTGGCAGCCAGACGCCACAGGCACGAATTCACTTCGCTCGAGTAAGCGGTCGGGCCGCATCCCAAGAACGGCCCGACCTTGATGGGTGGCTCCACACCCCCGCTAACACCAGGGAGCCACCCATTTTCATTTTTACCTCTGCGCCTAGAGGAAAATACCTGCATCCCAACTTGACATAATATTTTTTACTCGTTTTATCCGAGTGTTGCTCCCCTTCAGACCCAAACCTGCATGCTAGCGTTTTTTCTAGCAACCGGGAACGTGCCCGGCATGCAGCCGATGAAAAAACTTGGGGTTTTCATCATCGGACCGCCTTACCTTGGGAAAGGGGTTTGTAGCGATCATGTGCCATCCGGACGTGTCTTCCCGGTCAGCCATTGTTGTAGACCTTTTGAAGGTCATCGTCATTCTTCCAGCCAGCATGATCATCGGCGGCCTCGCCGCGGCCGACGCCGTCGCGAAACCGATCAGCCCACCCCAGCAAACAGACGCTTCCATCAGCACAGCAACAGGCCGCGCTCAGGCAGGCTCAACCTCGTACCAGGTCGTCTTCGACAGCGACAACGGCAGCAGTGTCGACTCACAAACCATTGCCGAAGGCACCCAGGCCAGTCGTCCCGCCGAGGATCCAACCAAGGACGGCTACCTGTTCGACGGCTGGTTCACCAAAGACGCCAAGGGCGACTCCAAGGTGGCCTACGACTTCACCCAGCCCGTCACCACAAACCTCACCCTGACCGCCCACTGGACCAAAGGCACCAGCGCCTGGAACCTCTCCCCCACCTCAGGGAAAACCACAGGATACGCCAAGATCACCCTGACCCCACCCACCACACCAGACATACGCTTCAGCCATATCGTCCCAGCAAAAGAAGAAGGCTCCCAAGCCATAGCCTCGGACGGCAACCTCTACAGGTGGGGAAACACCAACTACAAATTGGGGACTCCTGAAGAAGAAAAACGCACGCCAAGCCTGGTCAACCCGCCGGCTGGCGTCCACTTCACCCAGGTCAGCACAGGCAACTTCCATTTCCTGGCCATCGGTTCAGACGGCAACCTCTACAGCTGGGGACACAATGCCGACGGAGAACTGGGACGTGAAACTGTCAGCACAACACCAAACGACAACTCCCAGATAGACAATCAGCCGAGGCTGGTCACTCCACCGGCCGGCGTCCACTTCACCCAAGCATGTGCAGGCAAATGGCATTCCCTTGCGCTGGGATCGGACGGCAACCTCTACAGCTGGGGACAAAACAAGTACGGCGAACTTGGACGTGACACGGGTTCTGCCATATACGACGTCAAGCCAGGCAAGGTGAACTTGCCGAAGGGCATCACAAAAATCACTCAAATCAGTGCAGGAACCTTCTACTCCATGGCTCTGGACTCGGACGGTGACCTTTACAGCTGGGGTGACAACACTTATGACGAGCTGGGACGCTACGCCGGCGGATATCCCTTCCGTGACCGTTCACCGCGCAAGATGATCATGCCGGCAGGCGTCAAGAAATTCACTTGGATCAAGGCTGGAGAATGGACATCCCTGGCCACCAGCTCAGATGGCAGTCTCTACAGCTGGGGATGGAACGAATATGGCCAGCTAGGACGCAACACCGCCCCGGCGAGACAAGACCGCACACCGCGCAAGGTGACCATGCCGGCAGGCGTCGCGAAGTTCACCCAGGTCAGCGCAGAACACAGGCATTCCCTGGCTTTAGGTTCGGATGGCAACCTCTACAGCTGGGGACTAAACGATTGCGAACAGCTGGGCCGCGACACCGGGTCAGCCAAATACGACGTCAAGCCGGGCAAAGTGCCTACACCAGCAGGTGTCGCACAATTCACCGAGGTCAGCGCCGGCTATTCCCACTCCCTGGCCATCGGCTCCGACGGTAACCTGTACAGCTGGGGACAAAACAAGTATGGCGAACTGGGACGCCCCACCAGCGGCAAGTACGACAGCAGCCCCGGCATGGTCGCATTCCCCGAGGATCCCAAGCCCGTTAACGTGAGTTTCAGCGGTACACCCGGAACCAACCTCGACCCCAACTCGGACGGCACCTGGAGCGTCACCACGCCCCCGCATGACCATGGCAGAGTAGATACAGTCATCACCTGGAGGATGAACGGCGAGCGTCCAGACGCACACTTGTCCTACAGGTACCTAGGCAATTATCTCATCGTTTTCGACCCCGACGGTGGCACTGGGTTCGGTTTCCAAATCGTCACTGAGGGAAACCGACTGAAACCCCCCGCCAAGGATCCAACCAAGGATAAACACCTGTTCGACGGCTGGTTCATCGGCGAAACAGCCTATGACTTCAGCAGGCCAGTCACCGACAAGGTGACCCTGACCGCCCACTGGAGCAGTGCTGAAAGCAACAGGTGGAAGCTCGACAAGGACAACGGGCCCGAGTCAGGCGGCCAGACCGTCAAGCTGACTCCACCGCCAGCACGCGGCATCCGTATCAGCCAGGCTGACGGAGGAGACCTCCATTCCGCAGCCGTGGGCTCCGACGGCAGCCTCTACACCTGGGGAGACAACAGCCACGGCCAGCTGGGCCGCGACACCACCGACAAACAGGACAGCCATCCGAGCAAGGCGGATACCCCTGCAGGCGTCAACTTTGTCCATGTCAGCGCAGGCTACGGATTTTCCGTGGCCCTGGCCTCGGATGGCAGCCTCTACAGCTGGGGCGACAACAGCCGAGGCCAGCTGGGCCGTACCGTCACCAGCAACAACCCAGCCAACAGGCCCCACAAGGTTGAGGCCCCGGCAGGCATCACCTTCGTCCAGGCAAGCGCAGGCGGAACCCATGTCGTAGCCCTAAGCTCGGATGGCAACATCTACACCTGGGGAGACAACAGCGCTGGGCAGCTGGGCCGTACCGTCACCAGCAACAACCCCGCAGACAAACCCGGCAAAGCCGATACCCCGGCAGATGTCATCTTCACCAGTGTCAGTGCAGGCTGGGGCCACACGGTGGCTGTGGACACGCAAGGCGACGTCTACACCTGGGGCGACAACACCCACGGCGAACTCGGTCGCAGCACCACTAGCACCCCTGCAGACAAGCCCGGCAAAGCCGACACCCCAGCAGGCATCACCTTCACCCAGGCCAGCGCAGGCGGAAGCCACTCCGTGGCCGTAAGCGACGACGGCAGCATCTACACCTGGGGCAATGCCGCCAACGGACGCCTGGGCCGCGACACCAGCAGCACCCCCGCAGACAAGCCCGGCAAGGCCGCCACCCCGGCAGGGGTCACCTTCACCCAGGCCAGCACAGGAGGCGCGCGTTCCATCGCCTTGGGATCCGACGGCAACCTCTACACCTGGGGAGACAGCGGCAAAACCTCGTCAGACAGGCCCAACAAGGTGGATACGCCGGCAGGGATCACCTTCACTCAGGCCAGCGCAGGAGCATCGTACTGCATGGCCCTGGGATCCGACGGCAACCTCTACAGCTGGGGAGACAACGCCAAGGGCCAGCTCGGCCGCGACACCACCGATACTCAGGCCGCCAGCCCGGCCAAGGACACCTTCCCCAGGCCTGGCATCCCCACACACGTCCAGTTCGACAATGTGGAAGCCTCCGACCTGACCAGGAACTCCGACGGCACCTGGACGGTGACCACGCCGGCACACATGCCCGGCACATCAACCGTCACCATCGAATGGAGACTGAACGGAGCAGCCCAGACCCCCGACACCAGCAACACGTATCGGTACAACTCCATCAGCGTGTTGCCCAGGGCCGGCGGAGGCGGCCTGCTCCCCCTGCTCATCGCCGGGCTGCTCGCCTTTGCATGCGCCGCAGCAGCCAGGCGCCACAGGCTGGAAACTCTCAGCCGACAACAATAAAGACTTCCCTCGTGTAAGCAGGTCCGGGTTATCACTATCCCCAACACACTCCCGGACCACACGGGTGGCCCCAACTCCCCCAACACAAAGGGGCCACCCATATACTTCTGCCAGAACGGCATTGGCCTTATCTCTGACTAGCGGCTTGTCCCTTCTGATCCTCGCAAAACAGGGGATAAGCCACCGAGAAGGGCGGCCAGATCAGATTGGTGCCCTCAGTCATGCCTCTCTTTCCTTCGTCTGAGTATTCAGCCCGATTTGCTTCCAGACAGATAGAAGTCTGGAAGTTGAAGCACTGATTGGCGAAGCAACGCTTAACAGAAGGCTGGGTCTCCTTGCATTCGTGCGCCTAGCTCCGGCACGTGTGTGTTGTTTTCTGGCTGGGTGGTAGGGTGAGAATCGGGGGATGTCGAGAAGACAGCTGGCTTCCGTCAGGATTCACGCAATCTGTTGCACGGACTGACATTGAGCAATGGGTGGTTTTCCGACAGGTAGAACTTTATTAGGCAGGCGGTGTTGATACCGCTTGGTGTTTGGTGAAGGGGTTTTGGTTTCATGCATCTGGTTTCCCGTCTGCGTCGCATCATGGCGATGATGACCGTCCTGATCAGCCTGCTGGCAGGCCTGGGCGTCGCATCCGCCCAGGCGGACGCTCCCATACTCACCGGGGGGGGGGTCGGTCAGACCCCTCGCGTAGCTGACGGAACCCCCGGCACCCTCCCCAGCAACGCAACCAGCACACCACTGCCCACACCCTCACCAATACAAACCACCACACCATTAAGTTCCGCAACACCAAGCCCGGGCACCCCGTCATCGACAACAAAATCACACGGCAGCGCGGACTCTACACCGGCTAAATCAGACGAAAAAACAGATACTCAAGCCTCGCACATAGTGCGCTTTGACGCCGCCGATGGCAGCAAGCCAACTCAGTCAACCGTGAAAACCGGCACTCTCGCATACCCTCCGGAAAAGAACCCTGTGCGCGAAGGTTTCCAGTTCGACGGATGGACACTCGACAGTCAGCCTTTCGACTTCCAGACCCCTACTCTCCAAGACACGACCCTGAAAGCCCAATGGACCAAGACCGCGGACTGGACGCTGAACCCGAACCACGGACCCGCCACCGGAGCCCGGCTGACCATCAGCCCGCCCGAAAGGCGGGAGCCTAAGTTCGCCAGCATCCAAACTTCAGGAAATCAAATTGTTGGCTTGACCGGCGACGGCCGCATCTACACATGGACGCAGGACAGCACACCCAGGCAGGTTCCCACCCCCGCCCAGGCTCCCGACGGGTTCCACTACCTGCAGGCCGCATCCGGCAGCCGATGGCAGGCGGCGCTCGGATCCGACCAGAAGATCTACACCTGGAACAGCCAACAGCCCACACCCACCATCCTTAACGCCGATGGGAACATCCGATTTACCAGCATCAGCATGAACGATGACCGGCTGCTTGCCGTGAACCAGCAGGGACGAATCCACACCTATCAGGCCAGCGATGCCGACAGTCAGGATCTGAACCTGAAATTCACAAAGCAGGCCGCAACCAGCCTGCCTGGGCAGGCGCAGGCCGTCCTCGCCGTCGCTTCCGGCAGCCAGACTCTCATCGTGGACGCGGACGGGCAAGCCTGGACCTGGGATACGAGCAACACCGGAAAAGCCAAACCCACAAGCATCAAGCAAGACCCGGGCATGCGCATCATTCAAGCCCAGGCTCTCTTCCAGGGGTCCCTCCTGCTGGACGCGGACGGGCAGGCCTGGTACCTGGCCGACAGCACCACCGCCATGATCCAGGTCAGCCTGCCGGAAAGAATGAGATCCAGCAGGATCACCGCCAACAAGAACCAGGCCATGATCACCGGCACGGACGGCTATGTCTGGGCCTGGAAACCGGGCAGCAAGCCCACCCGGGCGGACAACGGAAACCAACAGTACGTGCAGGCCGCAAGCACCGGCAGCAGGATCACCGCCATCAGCAGGCAGGGCGGCATGTTCAGGTGGAGCCTGGACGGGCAGGGCCAGCCCGGCAAGCCAACCAGACTCGAGACCGCTACAGCGCCCACCCTGGAATCAGCCAGCCTGGACGGCCAAGCATTGACGCTCAGCAGGAACAACGATTCATGGCAGGCGGACATGCCCACCCATAAGCCGGGGCCAGCCGTCATCCTCATCGCCGGCAGGCAGGATGGCCGGACTTTCACCAGGAGCCTCAACTACACGGTCGACCAGACCCTGACACGAGACACCGCACCAAGATCCACGCTCACGGTCCACTTCGACACGGGCGGAGGAAAACCAGAACCAGCAGACCAGCAATTCCCTACTCCGTATGGGAGGGTGAAGCGCCCCTCCCCCGACCCGACGCGCCAAGGCTTCCTGTTCGACGGATGGTTCGTGGGCGAAGTCGCCTACGATTTCAGCAGGCCCGTCAGCAAGGACCTGACCCTGGCCGCCCACTGGACGCCGGCAGGCCGGAACAGCGGGTGGAGCATCAGCCCTGATAAGGGCAGCCAGCTGGGCAGGGAATCCACGACCATCACCCCGCCTGACAGCGCCAGCCGGGGCATCAGATTCAACCAAGTCAGCGGAGGAAAAAACAATGGCTATGGTTTTTCCTTGGCGGTGGGCAGCGACGGCAACGCCTACGCCTGGGGATACAACATCTATGGCCAGCTCGGCGACGGGACGAGTGCCAGCTACCGGACTACGCCGGTCATGGTGAAGACACCCGACCGCAACATGTACCCGGACCTGCCCAAGGACTTCACCTACCTGCAGGTCAGCGCCGGAGCCTATCATTCGCTGGCCCTGGGCAGCGACGGCAACGCCTACGCCTGGGGAAGCAACAGCAGTGGCCAGCTCGGCGGCGGAACGACCACCAGCCCGAATACGCCGGTCAGAGTGAAGACACCCGACCGCAACACGTACCCGGACCTGCCCAAGGATTTCACCTACGTGCAGGTCAGCGCCGGAGCCGATCATTCGCTGGCCGTGGGCAGCGACGGGAACGCCTACGCCTGGGGATACAACATCTATGGCCAGCTCGGCAACGGAACGACCGGCACCAGCCAGACTACGCCGGTCAGAGTGAAGACACCCGACCGCAACACGTACCCGGACCTGCCCAAGGACTTCACCTACATGCAGGTCAGCGCCGGAACTAATTTTTCGCTGGCCGTGAGCAGCGACGGCAACGCCTACGCATGGGGATGGAACTACAATGGCCGGCTCGGCGACGGAACGATCCACAGCCAGATTACGCCGGTCAGGGTGAAGACACCCGACCGCAACACGTACCCGGACCTGCCCAAGGATTTCACCTATCTGCAGGTCAGCGCCGGAGGCGATCATTCGCTGGCCGTGGGCAGCGACGGATACGCCTACGCATGGGGATGCAACTACTATGGTAACCTCGGCAACAACACCGCCAGCGGGACCGGTGACACGAATCCTGTTCCTAAGCGCGTGCGCGACCCCGCCAGCCCCGCCGACACGAGCAAAGGACAGCAAGCCACGCAGGTCAGCGGCGGATACCATCTTTCGCTGGCCGTGAGCAGCGACGGCAACGCCTGGGCATGGGGATACAACCAGTATGGCCAGCTCGGCAACGGCGATACCACCCTATCGAGGGTTCCTGTGCCGGTGTCGTTCAACCTGCAGCTGGTGATCACCGGCGTCAGGTTCGACCAGACCGCTGTATCAGGGCTGACGCGCGGCGATGGCAATAGCGTCAGCGTGTTCACGCCCGCGCACCTGCCGGGCACGGTCACGGTCAGCGTGGACTACACGCTGGGCGGCGCACCTCAAACGCCGGACACCTCCCTCCAATACACGTACCTGCCAGCAGGCGTGCTCCCCAAGGCCGGAGGGGAAGGCATCCTGCTCGCCCTGGCCACCGGCGTGACCGGCATGGGCGGGGTGCTGGCATCCCGCCGCCACCGGAAGGAACAACGCCGACTATTGCACGCTTCGCACGAGTAAGAGCGGCCGGGCGGCGTATCAATCCCCCCGCCCCCGGCCCGTACAGGGGGAGCAGGGAGGACAAGTGCCAGTTAAGGCTCAAACCCCAAGAGAGCCGACACTTCCCTCCCGCGCCCCCACCACACTTCTGCAGGGGAAGCCGAGGGCAGGCATGCACGCCCCCGCCCCAGCCTGGGAGAGGAGGAAACACGGCCAGGCCGGCCAGAAGGCCTAACAGCCCCGAGCCAGCCCGGCCGCTGTTCATTTCCCTTCCCTTACCATTCTCATGATTTGGCGAGCAGCCGCCTTTACCCAACCATCGAGGTCATCGCCACCCAGGGCTCGGACCTGGCTCGTGTGTGTTGCCTGTTAATCCGGTGGTATGGTGAAAAATGTGGGGGCGTCGAGAAGACAACTGGCTTCCGCCATTGGCTCATGCAATCCGATGCAGGGCTGGCGTTGAAGGACAGAAGGGCTTTCCGACGGACAGAACTTTAAACAAACAAACGGCATTTGAATTCGTTTGGTGTTGGTAAGGGGTTTTGGTTTCATGCATGTGATTTCCCGTCTGCGTCGCGCGTCGGCGATGGTGATCGTCCTGATCAGCCTGCTGGCAGGCTTGGGCGTCGCATCCGCAAACGCGGCGGACGCTCCTGTACTCACCGGGGGGGGGGGTCGGTCAGACCCCTCGCGTAGCTAAGGGAACCTCCGGCACTCTCCCCAGCAACGCAACCAGCACTCCACTTCCGACCCCATCACCACTGACAACCACATCACCATTAAATCCCGAAACAACAGATCCGTCTGCTCCGTCATCGCCGACGGCTACTACAGGCAGTACGAATTCCGCTTCAACCAAGCCATCCGACAAGACGGATGATCAAGCCACGCACACGGTGTGCTTCGACCTGAATAACGGAAACAAGCCAACACAATCAACCGTGAAAACCGGCACCCTCGTCATCCCTCCAGAACACAACCCTGTACGTGAAAGCTTCCAGTTCGAAGGATGGACGCTTGACGATCAGCCCTATGACTTCCAGACGCCCATCCTGCAAGACATAACCCTGACTGCCAAATGGGCCAAAACCACGGACTGGACCCTAAGCCCGAACCATGGGCCCGCCACCGGCGCCCAGCTGACCATCAGCCCGCCCGACAAGCAGGAACCTCAATTTGCCAGTGTTCATGCCACAGGGGAGCAGATTGTGGGCCTGACCGGTGACGGCCGCATCTACACATGGACGCAGGACAGCACGCCCGTGCAAGTTCCTCTCCCAGCCCAGGCTCCCGACGGGTTCCACTACCTGCAAGCCGCAGCCGGCAGCCAATCGCAGGCCGCATTAGGATCCGACCAGCACATCTACACCTGGACCAACCAACAGGCCACGCCCACCATCCTCGACACCAGCCGGAACACCAGGTTCACCAGCATCAGCCTGAACGATGACCGACTGCTAGCCGTGGACCAGCAAGGGCAGGTCCACACCTTCCAAGCCAGCCAGCCCGGCACCCAGGACCAGAATCCGAAATTCGCAGAGCAAGTCACGACCAGCCTGCCGGGGCGGGCGCAGGCCGTCACCGCCGTCGCCTCCGTCAGCCGGATCCTCATCGTGGACGCGAACGGACAGGCATGGACCTGGGATGCAGACAACACCGGAAAAGCCAAACCCGTACGCGTCAGACAGAACCCAGGAATCCGCATCATCCAAGCCCAAGCCCTCAGTAAAGGAATCCTCCTGCTGGACGCGGACGGACAAACCTACCACATAGCCGACAGCACCACCAATCACACAGCTCTCAGCCTGCCGAGCGGTGCAAAGGCCAGCAGTATCTCCAGCAGCAAAGATCAGACCATAATCACCAGCACCGACGGCCACGTCTGGGCCTGGAAGCCCGGCGAAACCCCCAAGCGTGCAGACGACGGGAACCAGCAATATATGCAGACCGCCGAAGTCGGAAGCATGATCACCTCTATCAGCAAGCAGGGCGACATATACGAGTGGAGTCTGGACGGGCAGGGCCGGCCCGGCAAGCCAGCCCGGCTCGACACCGCCACAGCGCCTATCCTGGAATCAGCCAGCATGGACGGCCAAGCTTTGACGCTCAGCAGGAACAACGACTCATGGCAGGCGGACATACCCGCCCGCAAGCCAGGACCAACCACCATCCTCATCACCGGCAGGCAGGACAGCCGGCCCTTCACCAGAAACCTCAAGTACACGGTCGACCAGCCGCTGACCAGAGCCGACCGGCAGGGCACGACCTACACCGTCAGTTTCAATGCGGACGGAGGAAGCCCCGAACCAGGAGACCAGCATGTTTCCACCCCGTACGGCAGGGTGAAGCGCCCCTCCCCCGATCCGACGCATGAAGGCTTTCTGTTCGACGGGTGGTTCATCGGGCAGGTCGCCTATGATTTCAGCAGGCCCGTTACCAAGGATCTGACCCTGACCGCCAAATGGACTGAAAGACGGAACACCAAGTGGAACATCAGCCCCGACAAGGGCAGCCAGCTAGGCAGGGAATCCACCACCATCACCCCGCCGGACAGCGCCAGCCGAGGCATCAAGTTCAGCCAGGTCAGCGCAGGAAATGTCTACAACTCCGGCTACGGCTTTTCCTTGGCGGTGGGCAGCGACGGGAACGCTTACGCATGGGGACGCAACCAGTATGGCCAGCTCGGAGACGGAACAACCACCAGCCGGACTACGCCACTTAGGGTGAGGAAGCCTGACCGCAACACGGATCCGGACGTGCCCAAGGATTTCACCTACGTGCAGGGCAGCGCCGGATACGATTTTTCACT
>NZ_AWUO01000015.1:0-35839 GCF_000499185.1 Bifidobacterium sp. A11 | reverse complement strand
CGGCTGGAATCCATCGACAATGCCTCCGGGGATGTCATCACCCTTCTGGACCGGGTTCGCGGCGACATCGATCCCGGGCGAACCATCATCCTGACCTGCGGACCCCTGCCCATGATGCGGGCCGTGGCCGCCTGGGCCCGCCAGACCGGCCTGCCTGCCCAGTGCTGCATAGAGTCCCGGATGGGTTGCGGCTATGGCACCTGCGTGGCCTGCGTGGTCGACACCGTGGACGGCAGGCTCAAGGTCTGCAAGGACGGCCCAGTCTTTGCCGCCGACCGTCTGATCTGGGATGCAGGCGAGGACAAGAAGGAGGCACGATGAGCGGGCTGACGATCATGGACCCTCTGGAGCCGCACGCCTGGCGGCATGGCACTGTTGTGGCCGGCACGCCCTGGAAGAATCCGGTGGGCACGGCCTCGGGCACCTTCAATCTGGATGCCTGCGGCGACTATTACGACGTCTCCCAAATGGGCGCCATCTCCACCAAGGGGGTTTCGCCGGTGCCCTGGGAAGGCAACCCCACGCCCAGGACAGCCGAGAGCCCCGCCGGCATGGTCAACTCCGTGGGCCTGCAGAACCCGGGTGTGGACCATTACCTGGTGGACGAACTGCCCAGGCTCAAGGCCCTGGGAGCCAACGTGGTCACCAATGTGGCCGGCCACAGCGACGAGGACTATGCCACGGTCGTGGAACGCTTGGCCGACTCCCCGGCTGACATGCTGGAGATCAACGTCTCCTGCCCCAACGTCTCACATGGTGGAATGTCCGTAGGCACCGACGCCAAGGCCCTGAACCGGCTGATCACCAGGCTGCGGGGTCTGACCGACAAGCCCATGGTGGTCAAGCTGACCCCCAACGTCACCGATATCGTGGAGGTAGCCCGGGCGGCCATCGATGGGGGAGCGGATGCCCTCAGCCTGATCAACACCCTGGTGGGCATGCGCATCGACATCAACACAGGCAGGCCCATCCTGGCCCAAGGCACAGGCGGCGTCTCCGGCCCCTGCATCCTGCCCATAGCTCTGTCCTTCGTCTGGCGGGTGCGCCAGGCACTGCCCGAGGTTCCCATCATCGGCATCGGGGGCATCGACTCGGGACGCACGGCCTTGGAATTCCTCTATGCCGGAGCCAACGCCGTGGAAGTGGGGGCTGCGGCCCTGGTGGATCCCGTGGCGCCCATGAGAGTGGCCCGGGAGCTGGACGATCTGTTGGACGAGCGGCCCGATCTGGCCGATTTGCTCAAGAAAGGGGAGTGCTGGCGATGAGCGCATCCGCAACAGAACACACGGCCGAGCATGACGGGGATGCCCAGGAGCAGACCCGCCGCATCCAGGAGGGCTTCACCAGCTTCCTGCTGCAGAGCGGAGCGCTCAAGTTCGGTGACTTCACCCTGAAGTCGGGGAGGCGCTCGCCCTACTTCATCAACGCCGGGGCCTTCAACGACGGACGGCTGATCGCCCTGCTGGGGGAGTTCTACGCCCGGACCATCGTGCAGGCTGTGCAGCAGGGGACCCTGCCCGCCGACATCGATACGGTATTCGGTCCGGCCTACAAGGGGATCCCCCTGGCCGTCTCCACCGCCATTGCCCTGAGCGGGGCGCACGGCATGCCAGTCGGCTACACCTTTGACCGCAAGGAGGTCAAGAACCATGGCGACGGAGGGCTCATGGTCGGCACCCAGTTAAGGGATGGCATGAGGGTGCTGCTGGTGGATGACGTCATGACCGCCGGGACCGCGGTCCGCCAGGTGGTGCCCAAGATCATGTCCCAAGCCAAGGTGACCATCGTCGGCCTGGTGCTCTCGGTGGACCGGATGGAGCGCACCGGACAGGGCCAGGGCTCGGCTGTCGAGTCCATCATGGACGAATTCCACTTCCCGGTCATCAGCATCGTCAACGTCCGCCAGATCTTCGATGCGGCTGCCTCCATGAAGGGACCGGACGGGTCGCCCATTTTGGATCAGCGCACGGCCGATGCCGCCAGGGACTATCTGGAGCGCTACGGGGCCTGAGCAAGGACCGGCTCATATCAGCGCACATTCTTCGGACGGTCCTGCTGTCGGACGACCCTCGTGTAGATTGGTAAAGGTCCGGCGGGCAGGCCGACGGATCATCATCGCAAGGAAGGCCATGGATCATGACAAAACCTCTGGGACAGAACGGTCATGAGGAACCGGACCAGACTACGGCCGATGCGGTGAATGCGACCAAGCCTGCCGTTTCGGCCACTTCGGCTGATGCAGTGAAACCTGCGGATACTGCAAAACCTGCTGAAGGGCGAATTGCCACTGAGGAGAAACCCGTAGAGACAGGTCAGCCTCAGGAGAGCGGCTCTGAAGACAGTGCACCCGCACAGAGCTCGCGGAGGGTTCCGTTGATACTGGTGGCGGTAGCTCTTGTGCTGGTGCTTGCGGCAGGCATCTACATGCTGTGGGCTGATCATGCAACAGGCAGCCAGTCAGCCCAAAAGCCCTCATCAGGAGCATCGACCGCGCAAGTCAGCCAGGGTCCCAGCGGGGATGCCAAGGCCTACAAGGCCCTGCAAGAGGTCACCGTCAAGCCTTCGGTGGCCGACGACCAGGGAGGGCTGACTGTTTCAACCAAAGGGGTCGGCAGCAAGAAGAAGGTTGCCGACGCACCGACCATAGAGATCTTCATGGATCCCATGTGCCCCTGGTGCGGCAAGGTGGGCCGGGTCATTGATCCCCAGCTGCAGCGCATGATCAGCGCCGGTCAGATCAACGTCACCTACAACTTTTTGAACTTCCTGGATTCGGCTTCCAGCGACCAGTACTCCAGCCGCGTGGACAACGCCCTGGCCATGGTGGCCCAGGAGGATCCGGATCATCTGCCGGCCTTCGCTGCCGCCGTCTTTGCAGCAGACTTCCAGCCCAATGAAAGCTCCTATCAGGCGGTCTCCGATGCACGTCTGGCCGACAAGGCCGTGGGCGTGGGCGTGCCCAGGGCTTTGGCAGACCGTTTCGCCCAGGGCACCTACCGGCCATGGGTGGACAAGGTCAATGCCTATGCCATCACCCGCAAGGATGCCAAGGACACCAAAGGGGAGTTTTCGACTCCCACCATCATGATCAACGGCAGGGTCTGGGATCTGACCGCAGCGGCCAAGAGCCAAGGCGGATTGGAACATCTGGATCGAGCCCTGCTCAAGGCCCTGGGACTCAAATCGCAGGATGTGGGCCACCAGGGGAAGATGCCCTCCATCGGAGCGCAAGGAAAAGCGCTGGCAGTAAAGTGAACCGCGACTGGTGACCAGCGGCGAAGTCCACTCGTCACCGCTACAGGAGGAACTGTTACCTCTTGAACTGTCGCTTGCCTGGCTCTTACTTGTCTGACTCCCGTTCGATCAGCGAATATCCGTGGTTGGACACCACCTGGCGCAGCTTGTCCAGGTAGAGGTCGGCGGCATGGGACAGTTTGGTCCGGCTGTTGACGATCCAGCCCACCAGCATGGATTCATCCGACTCCAGGGGGACGCTGACGATTTTCTCGTTGTTCAGATCCTCGTTGTCGATGCCTGTGCAGACCGTGTAGGCGTTGAGCCCGACGATGAAGTTGAGCATGGTGGCCCGGTCGCTCACGGTGATCTGCTTGGGGGAGTAGTCGGGCCAGACCGCCTCCTCGGCAAAGTAGAAGGAACCCTCTTCGCCCTGCTCGTACTGCAGGAAGGGGTAGGGTTCCAGATCCTTCATGGTCACCATGGCCCGATCGGCCAGGGGGTTGGTCCTGGCGAGGAAGACATGCAGATCCGCCCGGAAGAGGGGGTGGAAGTCCAGATGTTTCTCGCGGAGCATCTTGGACAGCACCCGCTTGTTGAAGTCGGACTCGTAGATGATGCCGATTTCGGACTGGAGGGTGGCCACCTGGTCGATGATGTCCCTGGTGCGCGTCTCCCGTATGGTGAATTCGTATTCGTCGGAATCGATGGAGTTGATCATCTCCACGAAGGCTTCCACTGCGAACATGTAGTGCTGGGTGGAGACCCGGCAGAGCTGCTTACGGGGCCTGACCTGCTTATAGCGGGCCTCCAGCAGGTCGGTCTGGTCCAGAATCTGTCGGGCGTAGGTCAGGAATTCCGCCCCGTCCACGGTCAGAGCGATCCCCTGGGAGTGGCGGGTGAAGATTTCGATGCCCAGCTCGTTCTCCAGCTCCTTGACCGATGAGCTCAGTGCCGGCTGGGAGATGTAGAGCTCGTGCGAGGCCTCGTTCATCGAGCCGCATTCGACGATCTTGACGATGTAGCGCAGTTGGAGCAGTGTCATACAAGCCAATCTATACCCAAGGCCCTATCGGCCCAGGGCCGCAGTTTCAGCCATACCCTGGTCGGCGGCCTCCTGATCCAGATAGCGACCCGAACCTTGGATCTGGGGGTTGCCGTCTTCGCCGTTCACGAAGCTGTAGACCATGGGCACGCCAGTGGGCACGTTGATGGATCTGATATCCTTGTCGTCAACCTCTTCAAGGACCTTGATCAGGCTGCGGACCACGGACCCGTGGGTGACGACGAGCACAGTCCGGCCCTGGGCCAGGTTCGGGGCTATCTTGCTGCGCCAGTAGGGTTGCAGGCGAAGCAGCAGGTCCTTCAGGCACTCGGCACGGAGCTCGGCCGGATTCCGGCTGTCCAGCCCGTCGCGCATGGCCGGGGCATAACGCGGATCCCGTCCCTGAAAGTATGGCGAATCGGTTGCGATGGCAGGCGGCCGAACATCGTAGGAACGCCGGTAGATGTCGAATTGCTGCTGGCCGTAGCGTTCCAGCATGGCCGGTCGCGTCTGACCCTGGAAGGCGCCATAGTGGCGCTCGTTCAGCCTCCAGGTGCGCTCCACCGGAATCCAGGCCCGATCAACCAGATCCAGCACCGTATTGGCGGTGACGATGCTGCGGGTCAGCAGGGAGGTGAAGACCAGGTCGGGCAGCAGGCCTGACTCCTTGAGCAGCCGTCCGGCATGGCGGGCCTGATCCAGTCCGCGTTCCGTCAGGGGCACGTCCACCCAACCGGCGAAACGGTTGACCGACTTCTGAGTCCAGACGCTTTCCCCATGACGCATGACGATGAGCTGCGCGGTCATCGAATAGACTCCTTTGCTGATGACGTGTTCAGAACCAAAGCGAGCTGTTCTCGAAGAACTGAGAGGCATCGTCCCCATCCTGGGCGGATTGGTCGTTCTGGTCGGCAGTTCCCTCGGCTCTTGACATGACCAGCCCTATGGCCCTGGGCAGGGCATCGGCCACCTGCCCGGCGCGAATCGGTTGTCCCATGGGTCCTGCAACAGTCCCGTGACCATCCCGCTGGCTGTCCTGGGTTACCAGATCGGCGAAATCCTGGGGCTTGCGGGGGTCGAAGATCAGCGGCTGCTCCCATCCGGTCTGCCTGCCGCCGCTGGCCAAAGAACCGGCCAGTCCGTGCAGGAAGGCCGCAGCTGCAGTCAGATCCGCCATCAGGGTGGCATCATCCTGGATCGGTCCGGCATTCTGGGCCAGCAGCGCTCCGATGGTGCCGGAGAGCACGTCCCCTGATCCGGCCGTGGACAGCCAGGCCGGCCCGAAGCCGGTGGTCATGACCCGGGGGCGGTCGGTGCCGTCCTCGCCGACAACCAATGTGATGGCGCCCTTGAGCAAAATGGTGGCCCCGGTCAGCTGGCAGGCGCGGACAGCCCAGTGCAGGGGTTCGGCCATGACCTGGTCGCCGTCCACGTTCTCGCCATGCGAGTTGAGCAGGGCGGCCATCTCGCCTGCATGCGGGGTCAGGACGGTGCGTGGCCCCAGCCGGTCCGGCAGCAGGTCCAGGGCTCCGGCATCGGCGACCACCGGCGGATCGGCCGCTGCCTCGTCCTCGTCCAGGTCCGCCGCCTGTCGGTTGAGTATGTCGGCAATCAGATCCCGCTGATCGTCCTGGCCTTCAGGTCCAGCGGCCTCCTGGGCCTGCCGGGTGGGCACACCCGAACCCAGCACCCAGGACTCGACCCTTCCGCGGCCCAGGACAGTCTCGGGCAGCTCCTGCAGGATCAGATCGCCCACCTGCTCCGGGCCGCAGTAGCGAATCATGCCCACGTTGCCGCTGGCCGCCGCCCTGCTGGAGAGCAGCCCCGCGCCATGGTAGAGCGCGGATCCGGTGACCAGGCCAACCACGCCTCTGGTGTACTTGGTGTCATCCACCCGGGGCGCGCGCAAAAGTCCGGCGCAGTCCTCGGCGTTCATGCAGGAGACGCTAGGGACCAGGGCCGAGGTGTCGAAGCCGAAGTCCACCAGGACGATCCTTCCGCAGGCGTAGGCGGCCGGGGGCAGCATCAGGCAGGGCTTCATGGCCCCCATGGTCACGGTCACATCTGCGGGGATGTAGGCCCCGGGCAGGGTGCCTTCATCAATGTCCACGCCGGAGGGAGTATCCACGGCCAGCACCAGGGGCCCGTCTTGACCGGCGGGGTCGTGCCAGGCTGGCCTGTCGGGCAGGCCGCCCTCCATGCCCAGTTCTGCGGCCAGAGCGGCGGGAATGCCGCGCAGCGCCCCCTTGAGGCCGATGCCCGTCATGGCATCGATGATCAGATCCGCCTGTCGGCACAGCTCCAGGGCCTGGTCCAGCTCCTCGGAAGCCTGATCCGGGCCGGCCGGTGCCTCGCAACCAGGGATGGCTGCCTGGGGATCCAGGGCCGTAACCACTCCGCCGGCGCGCAGGAGGGCATCCAACCCGCCCTGGTGCAGGCTCCGCCCGGTCGCCACCACCGTCACGTCGGCCCCGTGCCCGGCCAGGTCAGCCGAGGCGTAGAGCCCGTCGCCGCCATTGTTGCCGGCTCCTGCCAGCAGGACGATTCTTGCTCCTGCCGGCTCCAGCCCGGCCTGGGTCAGCATGACGTCGGCGACGGAGGCCAGGGATCCGGCGGCGATACGCATCAGGGGCACCCCGTCATCCAAAAACGGCTGCTCCAAGGATCGGATCATGTCGGCGGTATAAGCGCTGGTGGCCAGAGTCCAGCGGGCTTCGCGGCGTTCATCTGGTGACGGCTTCATGGCATCACACCCTTCATTCAAAAGGTCCACGTGCGGCGGCGGCACGGCCGGCCACGTGCTGGCTCCACTCTATCTGATGGCCTTGTCCTGCAAGCGTTATAAGGTCTGCCTATTTGCGAGGGCAGGAAGGGAAATACATGCAGGGATTCGCAATGCCGAATCAAGGGCAGATTATGGCGGTAGTCCTGACGGTGGTGCTCTGTGGCCTCATCGGCTTCGAGCGCGAGTTCCTCAAACACGACGCCGGCATCCGCACCCATATTCTGGTCGGCCTGGGCAGCTGTCTGTTCACCATGGTCTCCCTTTACGGCATCCAGGCCGCTGTGGGCAACTACTCCTGGGATGCCTCGCGAATCGCGGCCGGCGTGGCCTCGGGCATCGGATTCATCGGGGCCGGGGTCATCTTCTTCAACCACGATTCGGTCAAGGGTCTGACCACAGCCAGCGCCATCTGGGTGGCCGCCGCCGTAGGCATGGCCTGCGGGGTCCAGCTCTTCGCCATCGCCATCCTGGCGGTCGTCTTCTACTTTCTGGCCGTCCTGGTCATCGCGCCCATCCTCAAGTGGTTCCTGCGCAACCGTCAGAACACGGTCCTGCGCATCGTATATCAGGACGGCCACGGCTGTCTGCGCGAATCCCTGCTCCTGGCCACCCGCATGGGCTTTGAATCCCGGGTGCTGACCATCCACGAGCTGCACCGGGATGCCTGGAAGGGCGCCGATGTCACCGTCAACCTGCTGGGCAAGGGGGATGTGACCGAGCTGGTGGAATCCATTGGTCAGACCCCAGGGGTCAAGGGCGTGGAGGTCCTAGGCGGGGACGACTGACCCGCTCGCTATTGCGGCTGCCTACTCTTCGGCCACCAGATCCAGGTAGTCGTCGCTCCAGAGGTCCTCATCACCGTCGGGCATGAGCAGCACCCGCTCGGGGTTGAGCGCCTTGACGGCCCCCTCGTCGTGGGTGACCAGCACGATGGCCCCCTCGTACTTGGCGATGGCCTTGAGAATCTCGTCACGCGAAGCGGGGTCCAGGTTGTTGGTGGGCTCGTCCAGCAGCAGGACGTTGGCCCGGCTGGTCACCAGGGTGGCCAGGGCCAGACGGGTCTTCTCGCCGCCCGAAAGCACCTTGGTGGGCTTCATGGCGTCGTCCCCTGAGAAGAGGAAGGATCCCAGGATGGTCCGCGCCTGGGTGTTGTCCAGGTCAGGGGCCACATGCTGCAGGTTCTCCAGAACGGTGACGTCGTTATCCAGGGTGTCGTGCTCCTGGGCGAAGTAGCCGATCTTGGCCCCATGCCCCAGGGTCACCTTGCCCGTGTCGGGCTGTTCGATGCCGGCCAGCAGGCGCAGGGTGGTGGTCTTGCCAGCGCCGTTGTACCCCAGGATGACCACCCGGGAGCCCTTGTCGATGGCCAGGTTGATGCCGGCGAAGACGATGTTGGAGCCGTAGGCCTTGGACAGGTCCTCGGCCATGATGGGCGTGCGGCCGCAGGGAGCAGGATCCGGGAAGCGCAGGTCCGCCACCTTCTCGGCCCTTTCCGCCTCCTGGGTGTCGGCCAGCAGGCGCTGGGCGCGGCGCATCATGTTCTGGGCGGCCACGGCCTTGGTGGCCTTGGCGTGCAGGCGGATGCCCTGCCGCATCAGACGGTCGGCCTTCTTCTCGGCCACCTCCCGTTCGCGGCGGCGGCGCTCCTCATCCACCACCCGCTGGCGCAGGTAGGCCTTCCATCCCATGGTGTACATGTCGATGCAGGAACGCTGGGCATCCAGGTGCCAGATGCGGTTGACGGTCTCGTCCAGCAGCTCGGTGGAGTGGGAGATGATCAGGAAGCCGCCCTCGAACCGGCGCAGGTAGCCCTTGAGCCATTCGATGGAGTCGGCATCCAGGTGGTTGGTGGGCTCGTCCAGAATCAGGGTGTCGGCGTCGGAGAAGAGGATCCTGGCCAGCTCGACCCGTCGGCGCTGACCGCCGGAGAGGGTGCCCAGTGCCTGCTGCAGGGTCTCCTGGCTCAGCCCCAGGCTCTCGCCCATGACGATGGCCTGCGACTGGGCCGCATAGCCGCCGGCGTTCTCGAAGTCCTGCTGGGCCTTGTCGTAGCGCTTCATGGCCTTTTCCATGACCTTGGGGTCGGGACTGGTCATATCGGTCTCGGCCTTGCGCATCCGTTGGATGATGGATGCAATGTCCCTGGCGCTCATGACCCTGTCCAGGGCGCTCTGCTCGGAGTCGCCCGCATGGGTGGACTGGGGCAGGTACCCCAGCTGTCCGGTCACCCGCACCTTGCCGGCCGAGGGGAGCATGTCGCCGGTGATGACCCGGGTCAGCGTGGTCTTGCCGGCGCCGTTGCGGCCCACCAGGCCGATCCGGTCGCCCTTGGTCACGTGGAAGTCGGTGGCTTGCAGGAGTAGTCGGGCACCTATCCGGATCTCAAGTCCCTGCGCCTCAATAGCCATGCCGCCTCCGACCCCGCTTTCCTTATGGATTCAAATCTTGCAAGGAATCATGGTAGCAAGAAGCAAGCCCCGCCAGTGCGTCTCGGCTGACGGGGCAATGGATGGATCATGGATGGATCAGCGACGGACCAGCCTGAACTTGTCCCAGGGGAAGTAGACCAGGAAGGCGCCCACGGCGGTCAGGGCGATGACCAGCACGCCCATGGCGGCCGCGAAGGAGAAGATCCTGATGCCGATGCCCAGGCAGGCCCAGATGACCACCAGGCCGAAGACCCAGTCCTTGCCGTGCCTGTTCATCAGGTAGGCGACGGCCAGGAGGGCGCCGACCACGATGATGGTGGCGAATCCCTGGACGGCGTCGCCGACCTTGTGCCCGGCGACCACCATGTATCCGGCGTTGACCAGGGTGGCCACGCTCAGCCAGCTGGCGTAGATGGACAAGGGGATCCAGTCCAGGGCCTTGGCTGCAGTGGGGGTTCCGGCCTTGGTGGCGTCCCTGCGCACCAGGGCGTAGAGCATCCAGGCCAGCACGGTCAGAATGAGGATGATGACCAGGGCCCAGAAGTTGCGTTCCATGTGCCACAGGGCCAGCCAGGCGATGTTCAGGCAGCAGGTGGCCACGAAGAGCAGCCCGCTCAGCGTAAAGGGCAGGAAGCCCAGGCGTTTGCGGCTTGGCCCGGCCAGGCAGAAGCGGAAGAGCCAGATGGCCAGGGCGATGTAGATGACCCCCCAGATGGCGAAGACGTATCCGGCAGGCATGATCCACAGGTCGACCTTGCGAGCCAGCCCGCCCACGGTCGTGCCATTGAAGTGGTAGACCTCCGCATAGCCGTTGAAGCCCACCATGGCCACCCAGGCCACCCAGAGCAGGATGTCCTCGAAGAGCTTCCAGCCGCGTCCCTTGGAGGATTCCTGCTCCTTCTCGGGCTGATCCTGCTTTTTGGTCTGATTTGATTCCTGCGCTGCCTCAGTGCTGCTGTTATCAGAGCGTTTCTCGCCCCTACTGGCGGTCTTATCTGTACTGGTTTTTTCAGTCGAGGCCTTCTTCGACGAATCACCAGACTGCTTGGCTGCGGCACTTGAAGACGATGAACCTGAGCTAGACGAATTTGAAGTCGAAGAATTTGAAGTCGACGCACCAGAAGATGCTGAACTCTCATTCCTCGAACTCCGGGTTGCCGATGACGAGCCCGAGGTTGATTGGTTGCCCTGCATGGCAGGGGAGGTGCGCTTGGTCCTCTCGACCGGGTCCTCATCGTCGGTCCAGAGTCTGCGCGGATTGTCCTTGTCAGTCATGGCACATGCTTCCTCTCCTTGCCGGCCGCAACCGTACTGCCGCCATGGGGATGGCCCCGGGCATGGGCCGACCGGCCTCTGCTTCAACTTTAAAGCGGCCCGCCTGGCTCAGTGGTATTGACCACCCGGTCCGGGTGACCGCCGGTGCTAGCCTGAAGCCAAATCCTGAAGCCAAATACCGGAGGGGGAGTGTGAAGTGGCCGAACCTTTATATCGATGCGATTGGGCTCGGGTGGACGATCCGCTCATGCGCAGCTACCACGACCACGAGTGGGGCCGCCCCCTGCACGGTTCCCAGAGGCTCTTCGCCATGCTCTCCCTGGAGATATTCCAGTGCGGGCTCAGCTGGCAGCTGGTCCTGCACCGCCGCCAGGCCCTCTTCAAGGATTTCGACAACTTCGATATTCAGGCCGTCGCAGCCTTCGACGCCGACCAAATCGACCGTCTCATGGCCGACCCGGCCATCATCCGCAATCGGCGCAAGATCGAAGCCACGGTGGCCAACGCGTCCCTGATCGCCCGCCAATTTCCCGGGGAGGCATTCGACCGCTACTGCTGGTCCTTCACCGGCGGGCTGACCATCAACCATGATTACCCGGACGATCCGTCCATACCGCGTTACGACTACCTGTCGGCCATCGTCTGCAAGGATATGCGCGACCTGGGCCTGCGCTTTTTAGGCCCGGTGACGGTCCATTCATTTCTACAGGCGGCCGGCATGATCAACGACCATCAGCACGACTGCTTCCTCAACGGCTGCAGCCACCCGACCCTGGATCCGCCTGACCCGACCATCTAAGCCGTCATCGAACACCTGTTCGAATTATTCGGCCCCGGCGATAGTATGGTCAGGCTTTGGCCTCAGCCTTGGCCATGGGTCTTCAGGGAAGCGGATGGGAAGCACGTGAAGCAGCAGAACAAGCCTAAGTCGACAGTGGACGCGGCCATCGAAAACCCGCGCATGATCGAATCCAAGGGGTCCCTGGTGGCGGACCTGTCCATGGTGCCCAACGACCGCAAGATCGTCATCCAGGGCGCCCGGGCCCACAACCTCAAGAACGTCAACCTTTCCATACCCCGCAACCGGATGGTGGTCTTCACCGGCCTGTCGGGATCGGGCAAGTCCTCCCTGGCATTCGACACCCTCTTCGCCGAGGGCCAGCGCCGCTACGTGGAATCCCTCTCCGCCTACGCCCGCCAATTCCTGGGCCAGATGGACAAGCCCGACGTGGACTTCATCGAGGGCCTGAGCCCGGCCGTCTCCATCGACCAGAAGACCACCAACCGCAACCCCCGGTCCACCGTGGGCACCATCACCGAGGTCTACGACTACCTGCGCCTGCTCTTCGCCAGGACCGGCATTCCCCACTGCCCGGTCTGCGGGGCCGAGGTACGCGCCCAGTCGCCGCAGCAGATCGTCGACACCCTCATGTCCAGGCCCGAGGGGACCCGTTTCCAGCTGCTGGCCCCCATCGTAAAGGGCCGCAAGGGCGAGTTCGTGGAGACCCTGGAGCTGCTGCGCTCCGACGGCTACTCCCGGGCCATCATCGACGGGGACATGCACCAGCTGTCCGACTCCATCAAGCTGACCAAGCAGAAGAAGCACACCATCGAGGTGGTGGTGGACCGGCTGGTCATTCGCGAGGGTATGCGCCAGCGGCTGACAGACTCCGTGGAGACCGCCCTACGCCTGGCCAAGGGCACTGTAGTTGCCGACTTCGTGGATCTGGATGCCAAGGACCCCGAGCGTCGTCAGCCCTTCTCCGAGAAGCGGTCCTGCCCCAACGGCCATGAGCTGGAGCTGGACGAGATCGAACCCAGGACCTTCTCCTTCAACGCCCCATACGGAGCCTGCCCGGCCTGCACCGGCCTGGGATTCAACCTGGAGATCGACCCCGAGCTGGTGGTGCCCGACCCGGAGAAGAGCCTCAAGGAAGGGGCCGTGGAGCCATGGAGCGGCACCAAGAGCCAGCAGCGCTTCTATGGCCACCTGCTGGACGGTCTGGCCAAGGAGATGGGCTTCTCCACCTCGACCCCCTGGAAGGACCTACCCGAGGAGGTCCGTCACGCCGTCATGTACGGGCATGACTTCAAGGTGGACGTCTCCTACCGGAACCGCTGGGGACGCCTGCGGGAGTACACCACCGGATTCGAGGGCGTGGTCCGCACCCTGATGCGTCGCCACGACGAGACCGACTCGCAGCCTATGAAGCAGTACTACGAGTCCTACATGCGCGAGGTGCCCTGCCAGGTCTGCCAGGGCAAGCGCCTGAAGCCAGAAGTCCTGGCCGTTACTGTTGACGGCCTGTCCATCGCCCAGGTCTGCGACATGGCCGTGTCCGCCAGCCTGAAGTGGGTGGAGGGCCTGCACATGGAGGGCGCCCAGGCCAAGATCGCCGGCGAGGTCCTCAAGGAGATTCGCGCCCGTCTCCGCTTCCTCAACGACGTGGGCCTGAACTACCTGACCCTGTCCAGGGCTGCAGCCACCCTCTCCGGCGGCGAGGCTCAGCGCATTCGTCTGGCCACCCAGATCGGCTCGGGCCTGGTGGGCGTCATGTACGTATTGGACGAGCCCTCCATCGGCCTACACCAGCGGGACAACGACCGGCTGATCAAGACCCTGCAGCGGCTGCGCGACCTGGGCAACACCCTGATCGTGGTCGAACACGACGAGGACACCATCCGCCAGGCCGACTGGCTGGTGGATATCGGCCCGGGGGCCGGCGAGCATGGCGGGGAGGTCATCTTCTCCGGGCGCTCGCAGGACCTGGTCAAGGCCTCCCGCTCCATCACCGCCGACTACATCGCCGGACGCCGTTCCATCGAGGTGCCCAAGCGCCGCCGCAAGACCAACCGAACCCGCCAACTGACCGTGGTGGGGGCACGCGAGAACAACCTGAAAAATCTCAAGGTCTCCTTCCCGCTGGGGGTCATGACCCTGGTCACCGGCGTCTCCGGCTCCGGCAAGTCCACTCTGGTCAACTCCATCCTCTATCCGGTGCTGGCCGACCAGCTCAACAATGCCCGCATCGTGCCCGGCAAGCACACCAGGGTGGAGGGCGTGGACCAGGTGCGCAAGGTCATCCACGTGGACCAGAACCCCATCGGCCGCACCCCGCGCTCCAACCCGGCCACATACACCGGCGTCTGGGACAAGATCCGCCAGCTCTTCGCCAAGACACCGGAGGCCCAGGTGCGCGGCTACGGGCCAGGCCGCTTCTCCTTCAACGTCAAGGGCGGCCGCTGCGAGACCTGCCACGGTGACGGAACCATCAAGATCGAGATGAACTTCCTGCCCGACGTCTACGTCCAGTGTGAGACCTGCCATGGCAAGCGCTATAACAGAGAGACCCTGGAGGTCACCTACAACGGCAAGACCGTCTCGGATGTGCTGGACATGCCCATCGAGGAGGCCGCCCACTTCTTCAAGGCCTATCCCTCCATCGCCCGCTACCTGGACACTCTGGTGGACGTGGGCCTGGGCTACATCCGCCTGGGCCAGCCGGCTCCCACCCTGTCCGGAGGCGAATCGCAGCGGGTCAAGCTGGCCACCGAGCTGCAGCGGCGCTCCGACGGCAAGACCGTCTACATCCTGGACGAGCCCACCACAGGCCTGCACTTCGAGGATGTCCGCAAGCTGCTCAAGGTCCTGCACGGCCTGGTTGACAAGGGCAACACGGTCATCGTCATCGAACACAACCTGGACGTGATCAAGACCGCCGACTGGATCATCGACCTGGGACCCGAGGGCGGCGACGGCGGCGGCACCGTGGTGGCCCAGGGCACCCCTGAGCAGGTGGCTGCCAATCCGAACAGCTGGACCGGCAAGTACTTGAAGCCCATGCTGGATCCCGCCAAGGTAGCCAAGGCCACCCGATCATGACCCGTAGCTGCTTCGAGCGGCACACGCCGCAGGTATGGCGACGCACCGCCCAAGCCCTGGAGGAGGAGTCCGCCACCGGCACCACGACCGGCGTCAACAAGAACGGCGCACCCCTGCTGGGCGACAGCCGGGACCTCTTCCGTCCCAAGACCTCGGACATTCCCACTCAGCCGGGGGTCTACAAGTGGCGGGACGGCGACGGCCGGGTCATCTACGTGGGCAAGGCCAAGAACCTGCGCAACCGTCTGACCAACTACTTCCAGCCCCTGGAAAACCTGCACCCGCGCACCCAGACCATGGTCCTGACGGCCCGGAGCCTGGAGTGGACCGTGGTGGGCACCGACCTGGAGTCCCTGACCCTGGAATACACCTGGATCAAGGAGTTCGACCCCCGCTTCAACGTCAAGCTGCGGGACGACAAGACCTACCCCTACTTGGCTGTCTCCGTGGGGGAAAAGTTCCCCCGGGTATGGATGACCCGCGTGCGCAAACGGCACGACACCCGCTACTTCGGCCCCTATGCCAAGGTCTGGGACATGAAGCACACCCTGGATGCCCTGCTCAAGACCTACCCGGTGCGCACCTGCACCCCCGGCGTCTTCCGCAAGGCCAAGCTCAGCGGCCGTCCCTGCCTGCTGGCCTCCATCGGCAAGTGCTCGGCCCCCTGTGTGGGCCGGATCAGTGCTAGCGACCACCGTCGTCTGTGTACGGAGCTGACCGGGGTCATCACCGGCAGGCTGGGCAAGAGCTACCGGGCCGGGCTGACCAGAAGCATGCAGAAGGCCAGCGAGGATCTGGACTTCGAGAAGGCCGCCCGCCTGCGCGACCAGATCGCCATGCTGGACACGGTCATCGAGCAGAATGCCGTGGCCTTCGCCTCCAACGTGGATGTGGATGTCTTCGGAGTGGCCTCGGACGAACTGGAGGCCTCGGTCCACGCCTTCTTCGTGCGCTCAGGGGCCATCCGCGGCGAACGCAACTGGAGCGTGGAGCGGGTCGAGGACGTCTCCGACAGCGAACTGATCAGCGACCTCTTGGTGCAGGTCTACTCGGACCTGATGAATGAGAACGACAGCGAGCTGCACAAGCTCCCCGGAGAGTCGGATATCCCTGTCTCCATCAGCCAGGACCGGGATGCCATGGGCTCCACCCAGAAGGTCACAGCCCTGGATGCCGAGGCCCGGGCCAAGGCCACCAGGAGCCGGCACCGCCATCAGGACCAGACCGGACGTGCCGACCTGCTGGCCCCCATCTCGCCGGTGCCTCCCGAGGTCATTGTTCCCATCCAGCCGGATCGGACCGGTGACCTGCAGGAGTGGCTGCGGGAGCTGCGCGGGTCCGCAGTGACCATCCGTGTGGCCAGCCGGGGCGAGAAGAAGTCCTTGATGGACCGGGCCAACGCCAACGCCCGCCAGGCCCTCCAGCGCAGCAAGCTCAGCCGCATGAGCGACATGGGCACCCGCACCCAGGCCATGAACGACGTGGCCAAGGCCCTTGGGCTGGATCGCGCCCCGCTGCGCATCGAGTGTTACGACATCTCCAACACCGTGGGCGGCCAGTTCCAGGTGGCCTCCATGGTGGTCTTCGAGGATGCCGTCCCCAAGAAGTCCGAGTACCGCCGGTTCGCCATCCGCGGCGAGGACGGCAAGGGCGCTGTGGACGATATGAGCGCCATCTACGAGACCCTGACCCGGCGCTTCCGCCATGGCAACATCGCCGGCGACAGCGGCGACAGCATGGAGGCCGAGCGAAAGGCCAGCGACAAGGCACCCGAATTGGTGGAGCAGGAGGAGGGGGCTATCGTCCAGCAGAACACCGCCGCCCGCCACTTCGCCTACAAGCCCAACCTGGTCGTGGTCGATGGCGGCAAGCCCCAGGTGACCGCTGCTGCCCGGGCCCTGCACGATTGTGGTGTGGATGATGTGGCCCTGTGCGGGCTGGCCAAGCGCCTGGAGGAGGTCTGGGTGCCTGACGACGACTATCCCATCATCCTCAAGCGTCAGTCCGAGGGCATGTACCTGCTGCAGCGGGTGCGCGACGAGTCCCACCGCTTCGCCATCACCTACCACCGGCAGACCCGGCGCAAGGGTGCCCTCCGGTCGGCCCTGGACGAGATTCCGGGCATCGGCCCCGCCTATCAGAAGAAGCTGCTCAATCACTTTGGGTCGGTCAAGCGCATGCGCCAGGCCTCCCAGGAGGAGCTGGAGGCCGTCAAGGGCATCGGCTCAGCCAAGGCCGAGGCCATCTATCAGGCCCTCCACAGTGACCAGGACCAGACCGGGGACAGCCAGCGATAAAATGGCTCAGAAGGCTGGCAGAAGGCCATGCCCTGATCTTGATTGGTGCGTGATTGCGGATATGAATGGACCTGATCGTCGTTGTGCCGTCCTGGGCGACCCCATCAGCCATTCCCTTTCACCCCTCCTGCATCGCTCAGCCTATGCCGCACTGGGTCTGGAGGGCTGGCGTTACGACCGTGTGCGCATGGACGCTGACGGTCTGACGGACTTTATCCACGGACTTGACCCGTCCTGGGCCGGTCTCAGCCTGACCATGCCCTTGAAGAGTGCTGTTGGCCCCTTGGGAGATTTTTGTGACTGCTGGTCTAAGACCCTAGGTGTGGCCAACACAGCGGTCTTTGCACAGGGCGGCCCAGCCAAGGGCCTGTCCTTGTACAACACTGACGTGGAGGGAATCGTGGCAGCCCTGCTGGAGGCTGCCGACCGTTGCAGGGCTGACGAAGATCCTCACGATCTGGCCGCCCTGCTTGGGGCAGCCGGTCAGGGTTATCAGGATCGGCTACCCGACCAACCGTATGGGGGAGCGAGAGCCCTGGTCATCGGCAACGGGAACACCGCCGAGTCCGCTTTCTGTGCCTTGAAGGTGCTGGGGATCGAGCGTGTGGACCTGCTGGCCCGCAACCCGGAGCACTGTGACCACATGCTGGACCTTGCCTCCCGGCTGGGTCTGCCTGAGCCAATCGTCACCGCCATGGACCAGGCTGAGGCAGCCGAAAGGGCCCTGACCGGGACCGTTATTGTCGTCTCCACCCTGCCTTCGGGTGCAGCTGACCCCCTGGCTGATCTGTTCAGTACAGCTGATGACGACGGGCGCTTGGACAGGGTTCTTCTGGACGTGGTCTATGATCCCCGGCCCACTCCACTGATGAAGGCCTTCTGCCGCCGGCCGGGCGCACGGGCCATCAGCGGCGAACGAATGCTGCTCTATCAAGCCGTGCGTCAGGTGGCGCTGATGACCGGCCGACCCCTGGCTGCTGTTCCGGTGGCCGCCATGGACCGAGCCTTGAGGGAGGCATGACGATGACGACGGAGAAACCGCCCTTCGCAGGCTTTGAGGTACTGCTGATCACAGGCATGTCCGGCGCAGGCCGCTCCCGCGCCGCCGACTCCATGGAGGACATGGGCTGGTATGTGGTCGACAACATGCCCCCGCGTCTGCTGGTGCCCCTGGTCGACATGATGACCTCGGCCGGAAGCTCCCTGCACCGCCTGGCCGCCGTCATCGACGTCCGGTCCCGCTCCTACTTCGACGACCTGTCGGCCGTGCTCAGCCACCTGGACGACCTGGGCGTGCGCTGCCGCATCCTCTTTTTGGATGCCTCCGACCAGGTGCTGGTCAAGCGCTATGAGTCCGTCCGCCGACCCCACCCCCTGCAGGGCTCGGGCCGCCTGATCGACGGCATCCAGGAGGAGCGCCGCCTACTGAGCGGGCTCAAGGAGCGCGCCGACATGGTCATCGACACCTCCAACCTGAGCATCCATCAGCTGTCCACCCGCCTCTACGAAATGGTCCTGGGCTCCGGCCCGACCACCGTGGGCGTGCACATCATGAGCTTCGGCTTCAAGTACGGCCTGCCAATCGACGCCGACTTCGTGGCCGACGTGCGCTTCCTGCCCAACCCCTACTGGGTTCCCGAGCTACGGGACCTGAACGGCCACGATGGCCCGGTTCGGGACTATGTGATGGCCAGCGAGGGTGCCAAGGAGTTCCTGGATGCCTACACCACCGCCATCTTGACCGCGCTCAGCGGCTATGCACGCGAGGACAAGCACTATGTGACCATCGCCTTTGGCTGCACTGGCGGACAGCACCGCTCAGTGGCCATGGCCGACGCTCTGGCCGCCCGTCTGCGGTCCCGGGGAATGGAGGTGACCGTCTCGGCCCGCGAGCTGCCGCACCGTTCCCGCGGATAGCCAAAGGCGCAATTTGTCCAAGATATTCGGTATCACAGTAATCCGGTGGTCGGCACGGCAGGTGTGTCGCGCGGCCAAGAAGTATTCATTTTTCAGTATTTTTTCGTAGGAGGACGGCTCTTGGCCCTACTTGATGATGTCAAAAGCGAGCTGGCCGCGATTGACAACGAACCCCCCTCTGCCAAGAAAGCACAATCGGCGGCTATGATCCGCTTCGGCGGCGGTCTGCACATCATTCAGCGTCACATTGTGGTGGAAGCGCAATTCGACTCCCTGCCGGCAGCGCAGTGGTTGCAGAACACCATCAGAGACGTCTACGGCCATGATTCCGATCTGATCCAGGTCAAGCGTCAGGCCCCCACCGGCAACCTGACCCGCTACTCGGTCCGCGTGCTGCGGGCAGGTGGCGCCCTGGCCCTGCAGACCGGTCTGCTGGACCGCCGCAAGCATCCGGTTCGTGGTCTTCCCGCCGACATCGTCTCCGGCAACATCGCCCAGGTCAAGGCCGCATGGCGAGGAGCCTTCCTGGCCCATGGCGAACTGTCCGACCCGGGCAAGGCCTCCTACCTGGAGATCGTCTGCCCCGGATCCGAGGCCGCTCTGGCATTGGTGGGCGCCGCCCGCCGTCTGGGCATCAACGCCAAGGCCCGCCAGGTGCGCAGCTCCGAGCGCGTCACCCTGCGTGACCCGGACGTCATCGAACGCATGCTCAACCTGATGGGCGCCCCCAAGTCCTCCCGTGAGTGGACCGGCAAGCGCAGCGACGGGGAATCCCGCGGCAAGGCCAACCGTCTGGCCAACTTCGACGATGCCAATATGCGCCGCTCCGCCAAGGCCGCCGTCGAGGCCAGCGCCAAAGTCACCAAGGCCTTCCAGATTCTGGGCGACGACATCCCCGAGAACCTGCGTGCAGCCGGCCAGCTTCGTCTGGACCATCGCGAGGCCTCCCTCGAAGAGCTGGGCCGTCTGGCCGATCCGCCGGTCACCAAGGATGCCATCGCTGGACGCATCCGCCGTCTGCTGCAGCTGGCCACCAAGGTCGAAAAGAAGAGGGCCGAGGAACAAGCAAAACAAGAGTGAGATATCTCACACAGGTCGGTCTGCCTGAGTACCATGGCAGGGGAGCGGGCGCATGGACCCGCAGTCAGAAAGGATACGCATGAAAACACTGAAGAGCCTCGGTGATCTCAAGGGCAAGCGCGTGCTCGTCCGCGCGGACTTCAACGTGCCGCTGGACGGCACCACCATTACGGACGACGGCCGCATCCGCGCCGCCCTGCCAACCATCGAGCAGCTTCGTGGTCAGGGCGCCAAGGTCATCCTCATGGCCCACCTGGGTCGCCCCAAGGGCAAGGTCGTTCCCGAGCTGAGCCTGGCCCCCGTGGCCGCTCGTCTGGGCGAGCTGCTGGGCGTGCAGGTTCCTCTGGCCGAGGACACCTATGGTCCCGATGCCCATGCCAAGGTAGCCGCCATGAACGACGGCGACGTGGTCCTGCTGCAGAACGTGCGCTACAACCCCGAGGAGACCAGCAAGGACGAGGCCGAGCGTGATGCCTACGCCCGCAAGATCGCCGACCTGGGCGATGTCTTCGTCTCCGACGGCTTCGGCGTGGTCCACCGTGCCCAGGGCTCCAACTACTCCGTGGCCAAGTTCCTGCCCTCCGCAGCAGGCCTGCTGGTCGAGAAGGAGGTCAAGGCCCTGTCCAAGGCGACCGAGAACCCCGAGCGGCCCTTCACTGTGGTCCTGGGCGGCTCCAAGGTCTCCGACAAGCTGGGCGTCATCGAGAACCTGCTCAGCAAGGCCGACCGTCTGGTCATCGGCGGCGGCATGGTCTTCACCTTCCTCAAGGCCGAGGGCTACGAGGTCGGCTCCTCCCTGCTGGAAGAGGATCAGGTCGATACCGTCAAGGGCTACATGGCCACTGCCCGTGAGAAGGGCGTGGAGCTGGTCCTGCCCACCGACATCGTGGTGGCTGACGAGTTCAAGGCGGATTCGCCTCATCAGGTGGTTCCTGCCGACGGCATCCCCGCAGACAAGATGGGTCTGGACATCGGCCCCGACTCCCAGAAACTCTTCCACGACAAGATCGTGGACTCCAAGACCGTGGTCTGGAACGGACCCATGGGCGTCTTCGAGTTCCCGGCATTCGCCGACGGCACCCGGGCTGTGGCCCAGGGCCTGGTCGACGCCACCAAGGCCGGAGCCTTCACCATCGTCGGCGGCGGCGACTCCGCCTCGGCCGTGCGCAACCTGGGCTTCCCCGAGGATGGCTTCTCGCACATCTCCACCGGCGGCGGTGCCTCGCTGGAGTTCCTTGAGGGCAAGGAGCTTCCGGGTCTGAAGGTGCTGGAGTAAAATCGGCAGACAGACGGGCAATGCCGGGTCACCGGGTTTCGCATCCGGCGGCCCGGCATTGCTGTTGTTGCGCGGATGGAAAGGTCTTGTATGGCACGCATTCCCCTGGTGGCCGGTAATTGGAAGATGAACTTCGACCACCTGGAAGCCACCTATTTTGTGCAGAAGCTGGCCTGGCTCCTGCGCGACGCCCACTTCGACCGCAGGCGCTGCCAGGTGGCGCTGATGCCCGCCTTCACTGCCCTGCGCTCCGTCCAGGTGCTGGTGGAGGCCGACAACCTGCCCATCGAATACGGGGCCCAGGCCGTCTCCGTTACCGCCCAGGGAGCCTTTACCGGGGACGTGTCCGCGGATATGCTGGCTCAGCTGGGCTGCAGCTACGTCATCGTGGGCCACTCCGAGCGACGCAAGTACCATCCCGAGGACGATGCCAACATCGTCGACCAGGTCCGTGCCGTCCTGGCTGCGGGCATGAAGCCCATCCTCTGCGTGGGGGAGAGCTACGAGGAGCGCCGCCAGGGCATCCAGCTGGACTTCGCCGTTGGCCAGGTCAACGACGTCACCCGGGACCTGGCCAAGGAGGACATGGAAAACCTGATTGTGGCCTACGAACCAGTCTGGGCCATCGGCACCGGCATGGTGGCCACCCCGGACACCGCCCAACAGGCCGCCCGGGCCATCCGCGACCACATCTCAGGGAAGTTCGGAGAGCCTGCCGGCCAGGCCGTGCGCATCCTCTACGGCGGCTCGGTCACCTCCAAGAACGCCTCCCAGATGATCACCCAGCCGGACGTGGACGGCTTTCTGGTGGGCGGCGCCTCCCTGGATGTGGAGGAGTTCGCACGGATCGTACGACTGGCTGCCAAGGGTTGATGCGTTTTTCCCCGGGTGTCTGTATACTTGTTCCCAGTTCCTTACATGGAGGTATGTGCCGTGACCATTGTCAAGATTGCGCTCGAAGTCGTTGTGATCCTCGCCAGCATACTGCTGACCATGCTGATTCTGCTGCACAAGGGCAAGGGCGGCGGCCTGTCCGATATGTTCGGCGGCGGAATCGGCTCCAACGCCGGCACCTCAGGCGCAGCCGAGAAGAACCTGAACCGGCTGACCATTATCGTGGCCCTGATCTGGGTGGCCATCATCATCGCCTTGGATCTCATTACCAAGTACAAGCTGGCCTGATTCCATCAGACAATACCTAAAATATTTGACCCCGGCATTTACCGGGGTTTTTCCATATCTGGATGACTTTAGTGCCGTGCTCTTAGTCCTTGACGATTACCAGAATATGTCATTCACAATGCACCGATAATCCAACGATTCAGCCACCTGACGGATAGAGTAGAGAATGGTGTGCCGAATGAGTGGCGCATCACACAATGTCGTGCAAGCTAAGCAAGCGAAAGGAAGTGCTCATGGCTGAGCAAGCTGCACCGAGCCTGGAGGGCTGGTTTTGCCTTCACCTCTTCTGGAAAATCGATTGGGCCAAGTGGCGCCGAGTGCCGCAGGGCGAACGCCAGGAATGCCTGGATGAGTTCAAGGCCCTGGCCGCACAACTGGACGCGGTCCAGTCCCAGGGCGAGGGAAGCCACTACTGGTGCCAGGTCAACGGGCAAAAGGCCGACCTGGGCCTGATGGTCCTCAGGGAGACCCTGGACCAGCTGCAGGAGGTCGAGACTTCCCTGGAGAAGCTGCGGCTATCCGATTACCTGGAGCCGACCATCTCCTATGTGTCGGTCACCGAGGTGGGCCTCTACTCGGGCGAGCCGACCACGGACCGTGGCTGGTCCTATGTCAATGCCAGCCTGCATCCCAAGACCCCCGACAAGCCCTACATCTGCTTCTATCCCATGTCGAAGACCCGCGTCCCCGGAGCCAACTGGTACACGCTGCCCTACGACCAACGCAAGGCCTACATGCACGACCACGGCAAGATCGGCCGCTCCTACGCCGGCAAGGTCTCCATCATCCTGACGGGCTCCATCGGCCTGGACGACTACGAGTGGGGCGTCACCCTGTTCGCCGACGACCCCGTCCAATTCAAGAAGATCGTCACCGAGATGCGCTACATCGAAGCCAGCTCCATCTATGGCGAATTCCCCTACTTCCTGGTAGGCACCAAGACCGATCCTGAGCGCATCGACAGGCTGCTCACGGACCAGATGGGACAGTAACATCATGTCGACAAGAGAGAGAAGATCGATCCTTTCCACGCCCATATGGTTCTTCATGGTCATCGTCTTCATCACCCAGTTGGATGGGGGAGCGGTGCCGACCATGTTGCCGTCCATCACACGGACCTTCGGCCTGACCACCATGGGCTCCTCCTGGGTGGTCGGACTCTACACCCTGGGCCTGGTGGTGGGCACCCCCATCACCTCCAACCTCTCCGACGCCCACGGGACCAGGAAGGTCTTCCTCTGGGAACTGGCCTTCTGGTTCCTTGGATGTCTGATGACGGCGGTCTCGCCCAACTATGCGGTCATGCTGCTGGGCCGGTTCATCCAGTCCCTGGGAGACAGCGGCATCATGGTCCTGTCCATGAACGTCCTTCTGCAGCGCGCCCGCAGGAACAACCAGGGCAGGAAGGTCTCCACGGTGGGCATCATCGCCGGTCTTTCCGCCATGGTCAGCCCGGTCCTGTCTGGCATGCTCCTGGGCATCACCCACGGATGGCGGGCCTACTACTTCATGATGCTGCCCTTCCTGGCCATCCTCTTCATCCTGGCCTGGTTCATGATGGGCGACTCCCAAACCGACCGCGCCTGGAAGACCGATTACCTGGGTCTGGGCTCCTTCAGCATCGCTCTGGCCCTGCTGATGGTGGCGATCACCTTCCTCCAGTACGGAACCACCTACCTGGCCCTGATCATCGGATGCCTCCTGGTCGCAGTGGTGGCCGGCGCGATCTTCCTGATGCATGAGCGCAACCTGGGCGACGCCAAGGACACCATGCCCTTCCTGCCCATCCGCCTGCTGAAGCTGCCCTCCTATGGGCTGACACTTCTGCTGGGGACGCTGGGAGGCATGTTCTTCTCCCTCTTCGTCTACATTCCAACCTATGTCCACTCCGTCTTCGGGCTTCCGGTCCGGTCGGCCGGCATGGTCATGGTCGGCGTCGGGCTGGGCTCCGTGGTCGGATCCTGGCTGGGCGGGCTCCTGGTCGACAAGTTCGGCTACCGGACCACGCTCGTTTTTTCATCGTCGCTGATAGGCCTGATGGCCCTGGTGATCACCCTGACCCTGCACAACCTGCAGCTCTTCATGGTCCTGTCCTTCCTGATGGGGGTGGGCATGGGCTCCATGATGTCCTCGCCGCTCCAAGTCATCGCCGGAAGGCTGGCCGGACCCGAGAACCGTATGCAGGCCATCGGCGGGCTGTCGGCCTGCAAGAAGATCGGCACCACCATCGCCCCGCTGCTCTTCGCCTCGGCCATTGAACTGGGCAAGGTGGGCGGAAAGGCCGGGCTGGCCTCCTACAGGAACATGTTCCTGGTGGTCATCGTCATAGCCCTGGTCAATATCGGCCTGACATACTGCATTCCATTTTCACAGAAAGAAGTTGCTGATGACTGAACCTACAGCTGTCCTCCTCATGGCTTACGGCACCCCCTACCAGGAGTCCGACATCAAGGGGTACTACACCAATATCCGCCATGGGCAGGAGCCGCCCAAGCCGCTCATGGACCAGCTGGTCGGCCGCTACAAGGCCATCGGCCTGCCCTCGCCCCTGGCCAGGATCACCACCGCCCAGCGCGACGGTCTCCAGGCTGCGCTGGACAAGGCCCACCCCGGTGCCTACAAGGTCTACGAGGGCCTGAAGTACATCGCCCCCTTCATCAAGGACGCAGTCGACCAGATTGCCGCCGATGGTATCTCCAGGGTCATCGGTCTGCCCCTGGCCCCGCAGTACTCCTCCTATTCGAGCGAGGACTACCACAACCGCGCCCGCAAGGCCGTCGAGTCCCATCCGGGCATGGAATACCTGCCTGTGCGGTCCTGGTGGAACCACCAGGATCTGATCCACTTCTGGAGCGATCAGTTGGTGGCCAAGAAGGACCTGACCGATCGGCCGGATACCAAGGTGATTTTCAGCGCCCACTCCCTGCCCCTGCGCATCATCCAGGGAGGGGACCCCTACAAGGATGAGGTCATCGGTCTATCCAATGCCGTGGCTCAGGCCGCCGGTCTCAATGAGGACCAGTACGTGCTGGCCTGGCAGTCGGCAGGTCGCACCCAGGAGCCCTGGATCGGACCTGATTTCGTCACCGTGGCCAAGGATCTGATCACCAAGAGCGGCATGAAGACCATCGTCTCCGCCTCCATCGGCTTCATTGCCGACAACCTGGAGATCTGCTACGACGTCGATCAGGAACTGGCCAAGGCCATCGAATCAGCCGGCGGCACCCTGACCAGGCTGAACATGCCCAACGACAGCCCCGCCCTGATCGCCACCCTGCAAGAGGTGGTCGAGGAGACCAAGGCAGAGTAGCAGAGTAACTGATACCAATTGTGCCCCGTCCGGTTTGAACCGGACGGGGCACAATCTTTAATAGCTGCGACTGTCAGTCAGGCGCTCAGCCGTTGACGCGGTCGATGCCCTTCTGCACGTCGGAGAGAACCGAATCCCAGGAGTTGATGAAGGCGGCGACGCCATCGGCCTCCAGCTTGTCGGTCACGTCCTTGATGTTGATGCCCAGGTCTGCCAGCTTCTGCATGATCTGGTGGCTCTCCTCATAGGTGCCCTCGATGGAGGGGGCGCCGTTGCCGTGAGCAGCCAGGGCCTCAAGGGTCTTCTCAGGCATGGTGTTGACCACGTCAGGGGCCACCAGCTCGTCCACATACTTGCAGTCGGAGTAGGCGGCGTTCTTGGTGCCGGTGGAGGCCCAGAGCGGACGCTGACGCTTGGCGCCCTTGGCTTCCAGATCGGCCCAGCGAGGATCCTTGTCGAAGGCCTTCTCGAAGAGCTCGTAGGCCAGGCGGGCGTTGGCCACAGCGGCCTTGCCCTCCAGGGACTTGGCCTCGTCAGAGCCGTTGGCCTCCAGCAGCTTGTCAACCGCAGTGTCCACGCGGGAGACGAAGAAGGAGGCGACCGAACCGATGTGCTTCAGATCCTTGCCGTTCTTGTCGGCCTGGGCGATGCCCTCAATGAAAGCGTCGATGACCTGCTGGTAGCGCTCCAGGGAGAAGATCAGCGTTACGTTGACCGAGATGCCCTTGGCCAGGGTGGCGGTGATGGCAGGCAGGCCCTCCAGGGTGGCAGGAATCTTGATGAAGGCGTTGGGCCGATCAACCTTGTTCCAGAGCTCTTCGGCCTGCTTCTCGGTCTCTTCGGTGTTGTGGGCCAGACGAGGATCGACCTCGATGGAAACGCGTCCATCCACGTAGTCGGTCTTCTCGGCAACCTCGCGGAAGATGTCGGTGGCGTTGCGCACGTCGGTGGTGGTCAGCTCGCGGACGGCCTCCTCGACGGGGATGCGGCCCAGCTGCTTGAGCTGTTCGTCATAGGGGCCCACCTGGCTCAGGGCCTTCTGGAAAATCGAGGGGTTGGTGGTCACGCCCACCACATTGCGCTCGGCGATGAGCTGCTGCAGATTGCCCGACTCGATGCGGGTGCGGCTCAGATCGTCCAACCAGATCGAGACACCTGAATCACTGGTGCGCTGGGTGTTTGCATTTTCTGCCATCTTGTCACTCCTTATTTGGGTTCCCGATGGAATCACATTCACTATGCACTACCGGGAAGTCTGTTGCTGTATTCCCGCAGGCCCGCGTTTCGGGCGTGCCTGCAGGGGAGGGGGCCGGCGTCGCGGACGGCCCCCGATTTGTCATGGATGTCGGGTTCAGCGGGCCCGACGGACTTCCTCCAGGGAGGCCTGTGCTGCTTCGACCACATGATCGGCGGTGATGCCCAGGTCGCGCATGTTCTCGTCGCCGCTGCCCTGCAGGCCGAACTGCTCGATGGAGACGGGCTTGCCATAGCTGCCCAGGTACTTGTACCAGGGCGTGGCCAGTCCGGCCTCAACGGAGACGCGGGCCTTGACGGAGGCGGGCAGAACGGCTTCCTTGTAGTCGTCGTCCTGCTCCTCGAACCACTCCAGCGAAGGCACGGAGATGACGCGGGCCTTGACGCCCTGCTCAGCCAGGGTCTTGGAGGCGGCCACAGCGTGCTGCACCTCGGAGCCGGTGGCCATGATCAGCACATCCGGCTGGCCCTCGGTGTCGACCAGCACGTAGGCGCCCTTGCGAACGCCTTCACGGGCCTTGGCCTTGGTCTCTTCCAGGGTGGGCACGCCCTGCCTGGTCAGGATCATGGCCGTGGGGTGGGTGTTATCCTTCTCGAAGAAGGCGCGGTAGGCCTCAGCGGTCTCGTACTGGTCGGCCGGGCGCACAACCTCCATCTGGGGGATGGCGCGCATGGCGGTCAGGTGCTCGATGGGCTGGTGGGTGGGGCCATCCTCGCCCAGGGCCACGGAGTCGTGGGTCCACACATACAGGTTGGGGATGTCCATCAGGGCGGCCAGACGCACCGAGGGGCGCTCATAGTCGCTGAACTGGAAGAAGGTCCCGTTGTAGGGCCTGGTGTCCGAACCCAGCAGGATGCCGTTGGTGATGGCGCCCATGCCGAACTCGCGCACGCCGAAGTGCAGCTGGCGGCCGTACTTGCTGGCCTTGGGCCACTGGACGGTCTCGTCGGCCTCGGGGGCGAAGGAGACGGCACCGTTGATGTTGGTGTTGTTGGAGCCGCCCAGATCGGCGGATCCACCCCAGAGCTCGGGCATGATGGGGGCCAGGGCGTTGATGACCGCGCCGGAGGCCTTGCGGGTGGCCACCTTGGAGCCGGGCTCGAAGCCAGCCTCAAGGTCGTCCAGGGCCTTGTCGAAGCCCTCGGGCAGCTTGCCGGCATGGATGCGGTCGTAGAGGTCGGCCTTGTCGGGGTTGGCCTTGCGCCAGGCCTGGTACTTCTCGTCCCAGTCCTTATGAGCAGCCAGACCACGCTGGGCAACCTCGCGTGCGTGGGCCAGGGCCTCCTCGTCAATCTGGAAGCTCTGCTCAGGGTCGTAGCCCAGGGTCTTCTTCAGACCGGCGACGGCCTCGGCGCCCAGGGCGGAGCCGTGGGCTGAAGGATCGTTGGTCTTGCCGGGGGTGGGCCAGGCCATCAGGGTGTCCACCTTGATGAACTTGGGCCGGTCGGTGACCTGCTCGGCCTTCTCCAGGACGGCAGCCAGGCCCTCGACGTCCTCCTTGTAGGAGCCGTCGGGCTGAATGAAGCTGAACTCGTCGGTGTACCAGCCGTAGGCCTGGTAGCGCTTGAGGATGTCCTCGCCCAGGGAGATGCGGGTGTCGCCCTCGATCTGGATGTGGTTGGCGTCGAAGATGACGGTCAGGTTGCCCAGGCGCTGGTCGCCGGCCAGGGAGCTGGCCTCGGAGGAGACGCCCTCTTCGACGTCGCCTTCGCCGCAGATGACCCAGACCTTATGGTCGAAGGGGGACTGCCCCTCGGGTGCATCCGGATCCAGCAGGCCGCGCTCGTAGCGCTGACCATAGGCGAAGCCCACAGCCGAGGCCAGACCCTGGCCCAGCGGGCCGGTGGTCATCTCGATGCCGGGGGTCAGGCCGTACTCGGGGTGGCCGGGGGTCCTGGTGCCGGCGGTGCGGAAGCGCTTGAGGTCGTCCAGGGTCAGTCCGTACCCGGAGAAGTAGAGCTGCACGTACTGGGTCAGCGAGGCGTGGCCGCCGGAAAGAATGAACCGATCACGCCCAACCCAGTCGGGGTCGTTGGGGTCGTGACGGATGAAGTGCTGGTAGAGCGCGTAAGCGATGGGCGCCAGCGAAATAGGGGAGCCGGGGTGACCGCTTCCAGCCTTCTCGACCGCGTCGGCCGAGAGGACCTTGGCCATCTTGACAGCCCGCTCATCGAGTTCGGACCATGTGAAATCTGTCATATGGTGCTGCTTTCCTTCCAATCTAGAGGTCTTCATGTTCGACTTGTGTCGAAAATGTTCGATTACCTTCACATTGCGCTTCCATCGTATCGGTTTGAGACGACACAATTCGGCTCTTCGCGCGACGTTTTGGCACTCTCATGGCCCGAGTGCTAATAATGAAACCATGACGGAAGGAGCGACATTGCCTAATACCAGACGCATGCTGGTGCTGCGCGCGGTCGTCGAGGACTATATTCGTTCTCGCGAGCCGGTAGGGTCGGGTTCGCTCACCAGAAATCATCAGCTTGGTGTCAGCTCCGCAACCGTGCGCAACGACATGGCGGCCCTAGAGAGCGAGGGATACCTGGTCCAGCCCCACACCTCGGCCGGCCGCATCCCCACCCAGAAGGGCTACCGTTACTTCGTCGACAGGCTGGCCACCATCGTGCCCCTGTCCGCCGCCCAGCGCCGGGGGATCAACGCTTTCCTATCCGGGTCGGTCAACCTGGAGGACACCCTGCAGCACGCCGCCCAGCTTCTGGCCCAGATCACCGGGCAGATCGCCGTGGTGGCCTCGCCCTCCCTGGCCAGCTCCAACCTGCGCCGGGCCGAGCTTATAGGACTGAGCCGGGGGACCATACTTATGGTGGTCATCACCGACACCGGCCGGGTGGTCCAGCGCACCCTGCACGGGCCCCTGCAGGAGGATCCGAACGCCCTGGCCGACCTGTCCGATCAGATCAACCGACAGTGCCAGGACCTGCCCCTGGACCGTGCCGCCGACCGCTGCCGCATGCTGGCCGACTCCCTTACCGAGGGGCGCGACAAGTCCATGCTGCGCCTGGTGGCCACGGTCTTCGACGAGATGGCCACCCGGGAGCAGACCAGCGGCCTCTACATGGCCGGCACCTCCCAGCTGACCCACAGCCAGGCCGTCTCCCTGGGAGACTTGGGTTCACTCCTGGACGCCCTGGAGGAGCAGGTGGTGCTCATGCGGCTCATGCGGGCCCAGAGCGAGCTCTCGCGTGAGAGCAACGGGGTCAGCGTAGCCATCGGCACCGAGACCCGGACCCCCGAACTGGCCCACGCCTCAGTGGTCACCAGCGGATACGGCCATGCCCGGTCCAGGCAGAACGACGGCTCCGAAGCCGACGAGCCCGTGGCCTTCGTAGGCTCCATCGGCCCGACCCATATGGACTATCCGGCGACCATGAGCGCGGTTCGCGCCGTGGCCTCGTATTTAACCGGTTTCCTGGCAGGCGACGGGGAGCCGTGACCGTCAAGGCAAACGCATAAGTCATAGGTATCGTGGGCCCATGCAACTATGGGTCGAGAGGGCATCAAACGAAAAGGATGATCGGTGGCAGATTACTACGAGGTTTTGGGAGTCGAGCGCGGCGCGAGCGATCAGGACATCAAGCGTGCCTATCGCAAGATGAGCCGCAAGTACCACCCGGACATCGCCGGGCCTGAATACGAGGACAAGTTCAAGGAGGTCAACAGCGCCTACGAGGTGCTCTCCGACCCCGAGAAGCGGCGCATGTACGACGCGGGCGTGGATCCCAACGATCCCCAGGCCTCCCAGGGAGGCGGCCCCTTCGACATGGGCGACGTCTTCAACCAGTTCTTCGGCGGCGGCTTCGGGGGCACCACCCAGGGGCCGATTCCGCGCACCCAGCCCGGCCGGGACGCCCTGGCCCAGGTCTCCGTGGACATGAAGACCGCCATCTTCGGCGGCGTGGTCCGCACCCCCATCAGCACCTACGGTCTCTGCCAGGAGTGCGGCGGCTCGGGAGCCCAGAAGGGAACCTCCCCGGTGACCTGCCCGGTCTGCAACGGCAAGGGCTATGCCCAGAAAGTGGTGCGGACCCTACTGGGGCAAATGATGAGCCAGGCACCCTGCGAGCGGTGCGAGGGCCACGGCACCATCATCGAGCACCCCTGCCCGGTCTGCAACGGCCACGGCCGTGTACGCACCCGTCGCGAGGTGGGCGTCAACGTGCCCGCAGGCGTGGCTGACGGCTCCCGGCTGCGGCTGGCCTCACAGGGCGAGGTGGGCGAGGGCGGCGGCGCAGCCGGCGACCTGTATGTGGACATCACCATCAAGCCCGACAAGCACTACACCCGCAGCGGCCAGGACCTGCACTGCTGGATTGCCGTGCCCATGACCTGGGCCGTGCTGGGCCACCAGGTTGACCTGGAGACCTTCGACGGCCAGCGCCAGGTGGATATTCCCGCCGGCTGCCAGCCCGACCAGGAGATCACCATCAAGGGTCTGGGCGTCACCAGGCTGGGCAACCGGGAGGAGCGCGGCGACATCATCGTCCACGTGCTGGTCCAGATCCCCACCAAGCTGGACGACGATCAGCGCCGTCTAATTGAGGACTTCGCCAACAGCCACGACTCCGAAGCCAAGCAGGTCCCGCAGAGCGCCAAGCCTGCCGGAGTCGGGGGCCGCAAGGGGATCTTCGGCAAGCTCAAGGACATCTTCAGCTGAGGCGGCTGAGTCAGCCCAGCAGCGACCGGCACATGGATCGGTACTCGCTCACATAGCCGCCGCCAAAGAACGCGCAGTGCCCGGCGATGGCGTAGAGCTGCCAGAGCGTGGTCCGGTTCTGGTAGCCGGCCGCCAGGGGATGCACGCTCTGGTAGCCGTCCAGAATCTGCCCCAGGTAGGGGATGCCGAACAGTTGCAACATGGCCAGATCCTCCTCGCGGTGGCCGCCGTGGGCCGCAGGGTCGATCAGGACGGCCTCGGTGTTCCCGTCGTTCCTGGTCCACATGACGTTCCCGCTCCACAGGTCCCCGTGGACCCGGGCAGGCTTGTCATTGGCAGCCGCGCCCAGCAGCTCCGGCAGGGCCTGGATCACCTCTTCTGTCATCTTCATGTCATCGCGGTTCAGAGCCCGCCGATCCATGGCCATGCCCACCATGGGCTTCAGCCGTCCTTCGGCCCAGTAGGTGGCCGGGTCGTCCCAGTCGCCCACGTCCATGGGCAGCGGATCCTGCAGGGGTCCGAAGTAGCAGGTGCCCGTGTAGCCCTCGGGCGCGGAACCGAAGTGGTCGGCTCCGGCATCATGCATGTGGGCCAGCTGGGCGCCAAAACGGTAGGCCGCACCAGGCGTGGGGGAGGCGGAGGTCACCTCTTCGATGTCCAGGTAGTCCGGGCCCCAGTCGTAGACGTCCACCACCCGGGGACCGCCCTGCGCCTGGGCCTGGCCCAGCCATTTAAGCCCACGCCCCTCGCACTCGAAGAATCCCGCCGGGGCCCCGCCCCTGGATTTTCTGTAGGTCTTGGCCATGATGATCCACACCCCTAATCGTCGAGTCGTCGATTCCGACAAGACCCATTGTGGGCATTCTGCGAGACATGCCCGGCCCTTGGCTCTGCCTGCCCTGCGCGGTGGCTATGCTTGCCATTGTTGTCCGACATAGCAAGAGGGGTCCATGAATTTCTTCGAAGCCATTCTGTTCGGCCTGGTGCAGGCCCTGACGGAGTATTTCCCCGTCTCATCCAGCGCCCATATCCGCATCGTGGGCGGCCTGCTGGGCCAGGACCCGGGCGCGGCCTTCACAGCCATCATCCAATTCGGCACCGAGCTGGCGGTCCTGCTCTACTTCCGGCATGACATTGCCCGCATACTGACCCACTGGTTCCGCTGCCTGGCCGGCAAGGACGGCTCCTCCTTGCGTGAGCGGATGGGCTCCAAGGACCATGACGCGGCCCTGGGCTGGTACATCATTCTGGGAACCCTGCCCATCGTGGTGGCGGGCCTGCTCTTCCAGAAGATAATCGAAACCAAGCTGCGCAACCTCTGGATCACCGTGGTGGTGCTGATCGTCTTCGGCCTGCTGCTGGACTACTTCGACCGCCACGGCCGCCAGAACAAGGAGATCCGCCAGATGAGCGCCCGGGACGCCCTGCTCTTCGGCATCGGGCAGATGCTGGCCCTGATCCCCGGCGTATCCCGCTCGGGCGGCACCATGACCTTCGGCCGCGCCCTGGGCTACACCCGCGAGTCCGCCACACGTGTCAGCTTCCTCATGGCCATCCCCGCCGTCTTCGGCGCCGGCATCCTAGAGACGGTCAAGTCCCTGAAGAACATCAACGCGGACGCCGCCTTCCCCGGCTGGGGGGCCACCATCTGCGCCACCGTGGTCAGCTTCCTGCTGGGATACATCGTCATCATCGCCTTCTTGAAGATCGTCTCACGCTTCTCCTACCGGGGATTCGTCATCTACCGGATCGGCCTGGCCATCTTCGTGGCCATCATGCTCATGGTCGGTGCCCTGCCTGCAGTAGGCGGCGTGGCGGCCAGCTGAGCCTGGGTGAATTGCCGGGGGATTCGACGCTCACATGGCCCCGTGATAGGATTTGCTCATGTGCTGCCCATGTTTGCGGGGGACTGGTCAGTGAAGCATTTTTGAATCCTTTGGGGAGGTTTGTTGTGGTTTCGTCGTCGACGTCTGCCGGTTCTCGTACGCATAGGTTTGGCCTGCGGTCGCTCATGTCAGCATTGGTGCTGATCCCCCTGCTGCTGACCGGCATGGCCACCGGCACCGTCTTCGCCTCCGGCTCAGATGTCAACAGGGGGGGGGGGTCGGCTATACCGCTCAGGTAGATAACGGTTCCCTGAGCGATCTACAACCAACCAACCTGCCTTCCCCCTCGCCACTGACCACTTCATCTGTTTCCCCCTCGCCTGTTCAAACCCCAACAGGCTCTTCCCAACCCCTCGGAATCTCGCCATCCAGCTCCTATTCACCTGCTGGGATCCAGTCTGCTGCTGATTCTCACACGGTCGTATTCGATCCTGCCAATGGAAGCAAAGCGGAACGTGTAACTTTACAGGATGGCTCCTTGGTGTCACCACCCGCCGATAATCCGAAGCGTGACGGCTACCGGTTTGACGGCTGGTCGGAGCATGAAGCAATGATGGACTTCCGCACCCCGGTCACCAGGGACACCGCCTTGAAAGCCAAGTGGACCCCGTTGACTGATTGGGCGCTCAGCCCCGACCATGGTCCGGCTTCCGGCGGCACCAGCATCACCATCACACCCCCGAACGCAGATTCCCCATCGTTCAGCACGCTGGAAGCCCATGACGGCAAGATGATCGGCGTGACCGGCGATGGCCACCTATTCACGTGGATTTCAAAGGACAAAAAGCCTGTTCATGTGCCATCACCACAAAGCGAGTCCGACGACATGCGATTCACAGCTGGAGTCGTTGGCGATAACAGCTTTGCAGCCTTGAGCAGTGAACACCGCATCTACACTTGGAGCAAAGATGGGAATACGCCGGCCTTACTTGACGCAGACTCCACGACTTACACCAGCATTGCCATGGCTGGCGATCGCCTTATAGCAGTAAACCAGGAAGGCCGTATCCGCACATGGACCAGTAAGAACGAGCCAACAGGAAAGGCCATAAGTCTGCCGAGGCAGGCATTGGCAGTCACGGCTGCTGGCAATGCTGACCGTCTGCTCGCCTTGGACAGCAAGGGCCAGGTCTGGATCTGGAAGCCGGATGCCATTGACACCGATCAGATCCAACCCGTCAAGCTTGCCAACCGAATTGTTCAGATATCAGCCATGGATCACGGCTCTATGCTTCTGGACTCGACAGGCCAGACCAGCTATCTGGACAACGGACAAACCCAACCAGAACCACTGGTCTTGCCCGACCATTCTGCCATCACGGCCATCAGCAGTAACGCTATGCAAGCAACTCTTATAGACTCAAAAGGCCGGGTCTGGGCCTGGAAGCCCGGCAGCAAGCCCACCCGCGCGGACGACGGGGACCAGCAGTACACGCAGGTCGCCAGCACCGGCAGCAGGATCACTGCCATCAGCGGGCAAGGCAATATGTTCACTTGGACCCTGGAGGGGCAGGGCCGGCCCGGCAGGCCAGCCAGGCTCGACACCACACAGGCGCCCATCCTAGAAACAGCCAGCATGGACAGCCAGCCGCTCAAACTCACCAAGAACAACAACTCATGGCAGACAGGCATGCCCGCCCGCAAGCCCGGGGAAGCCGCCATCCTCATCACCGGCAGGCAGGACGGCCAGTCCTTCACCAGGAGCCTCAACTACACGGTCGACCAGCCACTGACACGAGGCGCCGAACCACGATCCACGCTCACGGTCCGCTTCGACACGGGCGGGGGAAACCCCGAACCTGCAGACCAGACTGTCTCCACCCCGAACGGCAGGGCGAAGCGGCCCTCCCCCGACCCTGTGCGAGAAGGCTTCCTGTTCGACGGATGGTTCACCGGGCAGGTCGCCTATGATTTCAGCAAGCCTGTCACCAAGGACCTGACCCTGACCGCCCACTGGTCGCCCGCAGGCCGGAACAGCACGTGGGGCATCAGCCCTGATAAGGGCAGCCAGCTGGGCAGGGAATCCACCACCATCACCCCGCCTGACAGCGCCAGCCGGGGCATCAGGTTCAGCCAGATCAGCGCATCAAGCTCCAGCTCTGGTTTTTCCTTGGCTGTGGGCAGCGACGGGAACGCCTACGCCTGGGGAAACAACAGCAATGGTCAGCTCGGCGACGGGACGAGCAGCAGCTACCGGTCTACGCCGGTCATGGTGAGGATGCCCGACCGCAGCACGTATCCGGATCTGCCCAAGGATTTCACCTACATGCAGGTCAGCGCCGGAGACGATCATTCGCTGGCCCTAGG
>NZ_AWUO01000014.1:0-41169 GCF_000499185.1 Bifidobacterium sp. A11 | reverse complement strand
TACAGCCGCAAAGGCTGCGGGGCTTTTCCTTTATCTAAACCAGAGGTGGCAAGCCCCAAAATGTATACTAAATGTATACTAAATTGCATCGGATTATTCCGACACTCCCGGAGCATCCAGAGGCACGGCTGAAACCTAGAGAGTAGATCTATCCATGCCCCTATGGGGTTTGCCGGGCTGTGCAGGTGGATCATAGTCATCAATGGTGTCCGCGAGCTAATGCCGGCCTGTTAGGTCACTGCGACGAATCTTGACCGTCAGATTATCGTGCAGTCGGTCTGAAAGGGATGCAAGCAAAGACATGTTGTTGGCCATCTAAGTTTTGATGCGAGCAGGCACGCATTCTGGATATGATTCGTGGCGAATGCAGCAGTTCAGTTTGTCGAAAGCACGCGCTTCGCGTGGGTTTGAATGCGCTGTCGCATCAATGTGCACTTTTCGCTTGCAATCAAAATCTCGCAACTCCATGATAGAATCACGTAAACGCAGCGAATTAATGGAGCAAGAGGCTGGTAAGTCCCGTAGCTTGAGCAAACAGAGATGGGAGGCGTGCGATGGGAGAGAAAATCAAAGTAAGGAACCTGCAGACGCCTGCCGCAGCAGCAACCGAAGCTCTCAAGAAAACCATCGCCGACAGGAATGGTTGTGTGTCTCTTCCTATCGATGCCAAGCAAGTGCTGGAAAAATTTGGAATAAAAGTGCAGACCATGCCCCTTAAGTCTGATACGTCGGGTCTGCTGGTGAAGGATAAAGCCAATGAGCCATTCAAGGCTGTCTCAAATATTGAGAATCATCCACACCGCAAAAGGTTCACCTACGCTCATGAACTCGGCCATTATATTCATTCATACCAGGACTTGCCCGATAGCGAGAAAGCCGGGAAGGTCGAAAAGCGAGACGAACTCGCCTCTTCGGGCACTGACCCAGATGAGATCTGGGCGAATAAGTTCGCGGCGGCCCTGCTGATGCCAGCGTCGATTGTCCGGAATTACTGGGCCCAGGGCATGAGCGTTCCCGCTATGTCGGCGCTCTTTGATGTGTCAGGCGAAGCCATGACGAACCGGCTTTCAACTTTAGGACTCCTGAGGTAGCGCACCGTGGGTTCCGAGGGCAGCGGAGATAATTCACACTGTGGCGAGGATGACGAGGCAATCCGCATCTATCAGGACTACTCGGCAAAAGGGTCTGTGTCTGATGAAGACAGCACTCCGTTCCCGTCAGAAAGTGGGTCGCCTTCTGACGGTTCTCTCCCTTTAGAGAAGTATAACGGCAATATCTCTGGTTCGGATGATGAGGGCACGAACCTTGCTGTGGAGCCAATCCAGAAAAGATTTGAGCGCTTGGAAGGTGACCGCAGGGAGGCGCTCAACGAGCGCGTCAAAGATGAGAACAAACTGAGGAACAAGCTGGGGAACGCCTTGCTCTTGATGGTGGGCGTGCAGCTTATTGCCAGCGACATATTCCTGGCTTGCTTTATGTGGAATAACGCGCACACTGATACAGTCATGTTGGCCTGGCTCAGCTCCTGCGTTGTGGAAGTTATCGGCATCGTATTGGTCATTACCAGAAGCATTTTCCCTAAGAAGAATCAATATGCAGACGAGGAGGCTGAGTACATGACCCAGGCTGGGAGGATGTTTCAGATTCCCGGAGCCAAAACCAGTCAAGAAGAGGATGTTTCGCAGGACACAGCTGCTAAACAAATGTAACGCGAGCATAGAAAAACCCCGCCGAAGCGGGGCTCATATTTTGTCTTACTTGAACAGGTCCCAGATGCTGAACGTTGTCTTCCGGTAGACCTTGTTGTAGGCGGCTTTCTTGGGGTTCCGTATCCACCCCATGCCCTTCTTTCCGTATCCGGGTATGAGGGCCTTCTTCGCCTGCCGCTTCCACTTGCCTGTGGTTCGCGCCTTGAGGGAGCGTCGGGGGCTGGGCTTGCGCATACCGAACTTCATTGGAGCGGATACTCCCATGTCGTGCGCAGACCGTCTTCGCCCGTATAGGGGAACACCAGATAGCCATCGGTGTCCGGAAGGTCGAAGATGACCTTTCCTGTGGCTTTAAGACCTGGCCCCATGTTGGCAGGCAGATGGTCCGCGTCGGGGACGCAGTTGGCGCTGGGGATCGACTCCGGGTCCTCGTTCCACACGCTTCCGTCCTTTTTTATGTACTGCCAAGTGCTCCCGTTCCCAAACCCAAAGTTGCCCTTGAGGGCTGAAGTTGTGTTCACTGTGGCATCCAGAGCGACAAAATGACCCTGTATCGATGCCTGCGGGTCGGGCTTCGTGCACTTGAAGTCCTTGTTGATGCCTGTAACAGTCCAGTTAGCCACCTCGGTCTTGCCGTCAGCGGAGAAGGCCCCGGCCTTCTCGTTGACGTGCTTGACGATGTTGCCTCTGGAGTTGATTGTGGGCCCCCCTTTCGACGGCGCTGTCTGCGCAGTCTTCGCTCCTCCATCATCAGGCTTATGCTCCGAGGCATCCGACCCCTGGCTTCCGCATCCAGCGAGTGCGAGCAGCAATGCGGTAGAGGCTGCCACCATGCCTTTTCTCTTCAACTTCGGTCCTTCCTTCAGTCTTCTATGACTATCAGCAGACTACCTGCTGTTCTGTACGGTGATCATGCTTGTTAGGATTAGTTCTGAACTTTGCAGTGCGTCTGGCTTGAATCGAGTATGTGCTGGTAGTCCTGGATGATTTGGAGGGTGACGTCGAGTTCGCAGGCGATCTGGTAGGGGTCGCCTTCGTACATGGCTTCGGCCGTCTGGTATTCGAGTGGGTTGATGAGCTTCAGTGCGGTTTCTCGTCGTGTCCTGCGTTCCAGGCGTGCGCCGTATACGCCGGCCCTGGTGGCGTCGGCGTGCTTCCAGTGGATGAGCTCGTGGACGAGGGTGCAGCGTTTCTGGCAGTAGATGAGCTGTCTGTCGATGAGGATGGTCCTGGTGGTTTCATCGTAGAAGCCTGGCATGCCTGCCGGCAGGAGTGCGCTGCTGATGGTGACGTTCAGGGTGTTGGCGTAGTGGCGCATCTGCCCGTAGGTCATTGTCGAGGTCAGGCCGTCCAGGAGCCTTGGGCCCTTATCTGCCATCGCCGCCTTCTGCCTCCTTCTCCTTGTTCGGGTCGTTCATGGCTGCCAGCGTCTGGTCGCCGGCCTTGATCTTGTCCAGTACGTAGGCCACCTTCTCATCCTCGGGAAGCTGGGAGAGGTCCATGTCAGTCCTTTTCGCAGCATCGGCTCTTTCGGCCGCGTTGCTGAGGATAAGGAATGGATCGACGCCCATAGCCTTGGCCAGTGCATCGATGTCTTCGGTGGTGAAGCTGGTATCCCCGCGCATCTTTCGGAAGAACGTGGATCGTCTGATGCCGGAGCGTCGGATGAGCTCCTGGGTCGTCATGCCCACCTCCTGCCTGGTGGACTCAATCGTTTTGATTACTTGGTCAGTGAACGTGTCTAGCTTTTTCATAGTCCTCATAGTAACCAAATTTGGCACTTTTTACAATATGTCCCGTTTTGAGTTGACAGATAGTCCCAAATATGGCACTATCAAGGTGTGCCAGAAATGAGACTTAAACAATCCTCCACCCGGGTCATCCGGGCAGTGAGGGCGGAAGCGGCCCGTTGCGGGTACAGCGGCAAGGACGTAGCAAAAGCATTGGGCAGGGACCCGAAATATGTATACGAGCGGTTCAGGTTTCAGAGGCCATTTTCAACCGAGGATCTGAATCAGGTGGCTGAATGGCTTGGTATCACCTTTGACGATTTGATTAAATCAGCGGAATTCGACGCCTCCATGCATAGGCAAGATCTGTCTTACAACGGGTTGGCGGCGTGACATGGATTGGTCCGAACTGCTACAGGATGCGGCGATTGTTTGTCTTGCCATCTCGACGGTGTGCAATGCGGTGAGTGTTTCACGTTTGCGGCGTGCTGAGAATTTTGACGGCTGGATGCTCGACGACTGCCGGAGAACCTTGAGTGACCTTACGGCGTGCGTGTGCCACTTGCTTGATAGCTCTACTGGTAGCGCAGCTGGTTTGTCCGGTTACGATGGTGCCAGCTCCGATGCAGGAACCACTGTCTACCCGTTTCGGAGATCCTGCCGGCGATGCCCCATTTGTGAGGGGTCGCAGGGATTGAAATGCGCTGGTAGCGGCAATGGTTCAGCCGGGTCGGAGGTGTGACCCAATGCACTTCCAAGGCGCTGGATTCGCAAAGACTGTCATTTTCCACAAATACCCACAGGTTGTCGTTTGTGGAGAAGACGCCGTTTGTGGCGATGTCCAAGGAGTCCAATCCCGTCCTGATGGCCGATCTCCCGCGGCAGTCCACGAAGGTTATGGACAGGTTGTAGCCGGCACCATCCCCAAGGTTGCGAAGATGAAAGGCCCTGTGGGACCCCACGTAGATGCGGTAGACCCCGGTCCCTCCGTCGTTGTGGAGCTGGTACATAGCCGCTCCGGGGATTGGGTGCTCGATCAGTGTGAACGATGCCTGCGGCCGATGCCTGCTTGGTATCCAGAGGTTGATTACCACGCTGATGAAGGAAATGAATGCGGCCACCCATGCTGCCGTGGTCCCCGTGAAGCTTTCCATCCAATGCATAACAGCATTTTCCCACAAAAGAAGAAAGCCGCAGTTGCAGCTGCGGCAACGACACAGAAAGTGAGTAAACATCCAATGTCAACATCAAGTGTACCAGCCGCTCCGACGCGCAGAGGAGACCCTGACACGTCCTATGAGGCGGCGGAAACAGTGAATGTGACCCGCATGCAGGCGGAGACTGTCAAGGCTTTGGCCGGCAAGGGTGTGGTGGTTGTGACAGACCGGAACGGGGTTAGCCGTGCAGGGCACCGGTGCGCACGTTATGCGCTCGCAGAGATGGGGGTGGCCGCATGAGCAGGAGTGCAGCGCAGGGTACGCCGGTGATTTTCGAGCTGTTGAACAAGGAGCAGGCCATGGCCCGTACCCCGTACAGCAAGGACGCTTTCGAGAAGCGCTTCGGACGCTTGTACCGGGAGCCCAAGCCGGGCGCGAACGGCGGTTTCCTGGCTACTGACCTGCAGGCTGAGGTGGAGTCCTGGCCTTTCCGCGCGGTTCGCAAAGAGCGAGAGCAGGAATCGTGACCCCGACTGAGCTTGCTTTGCTTGATTTGGAGCGTCTTGATCCTGCGACTCGTGCCCTCTATGGGCTGGGGGGTGGGTCTGATGGCTCTGATCACACCCCATGAGATCCGAACCAGGCTGTTGACTACGCGCGGCTGGCTGCATCAGGGTTATGACGCTGACGAGGTGGACGATCTGCTGGATGATGCGGCGGACAGTCTGGAGCGGGTGAGCCTGTGGGCGCTGATCGTCGGCAGCCGACAGCACGCAATCAGTAGCAATCATTATCACCGCCGGCGCTCGCTGAAGAGACGGCGGAAGGCAATCAAATCAATAAATCGTAAAAGGAAGACAAATGAGTGAATGGTATAGCGACTTGGAACACGATGCGTTTGCCAGTAAGCATGTGCGCGTCGTGTTTGATGACGGAACGGTGGTGGATGGTCGTCTTGCTTACGACCAATCGTCCGGCTATGTGCGGATGGGCTCGCCCGATCTGACTTTGAAAAGGCCTGACGGCGTTATCTACTCGGGCGGATGCATCGAGGTGTTCGTGTGTGGCGAGGATGAGCGATGGCATCTTCTCGAGGGCATCAAGCACCTGGGCCTGGTGTGGGATGAGCGTGACTGGGACCGGATCGAGGTCAAGGACGTGCGTCATGGCGACGCTGTGGTGGTCAATGGCCGGCTCTGTACCGTGGAAAAGGCTTGGCCGGGCGATTACCATCCGCAGGTCGTCACGGATGCTCCCGGACGCATGCTCGTCGACTTGAGCCTGGTGTCCTTCGCGTTGCGACGCAAGGTAAAGGTGCCCGCGAAGCCGGGTTTTTACAAGGATACGTTGGGAAGGCTTTGGGCCAGGTCCGCGAAGTCGGCAGACGGTGGGCCTTGGCGGCACGTGGATCCGGATGCTCTCGATAAGCCCGCCAGGAACGATAAGTATATGTCTATCCTGATGCCTTTGACTCCCGTGCATTTCGTGGACGGGGAGGCTGAGGAGCACGATGGCACGGGTCCGTTTGAGGGTCTGGTCCAGCATTTGATGTCGAAGACTCCCGCTTCTGACGGGAGGGCCGCCTGATGAGCAGCATTTTGGATCGCACGCCTCTGCTGGTGTCCCGCAAACAGGCTCGTCAGCTGGCCGCATGGGCCAAGGCCACGGGCTATGACCGTCCAGCCTTGTGCAGGATTTCCAAGCAGGGCAAGTACGCCTACTACACGAACCGTTTTATCGCCATCCGCTGGGATGTGTCCGGTCTTGATGTGCCGGACGACAGCTGGATCGATCTGCAGCCGGCATACAACGACAGCGAGAACACCAAGCCTGACATTCTGACCAACATGGCCCAATGGTCAAGGGCTGTCGGCGCTCTCTCCTCATGGGACCTGATGGACGCGGAACGGTGGAGGGAGCCTGACGACCTGGATTATCCGGATGTCGCCCATCTTTTCACTCGGGCGCGGACAGGCTACGCGCAGGTGTCCTTCAATGCGGAGCTGTTGGAGGGCGTGATCCTTGCGGTCATGCCGGAAGGCTCCATCCGTATCATGCTGGCCCCATCCATAGGAGGAGACAGCGCGTCGGCGCGCGCTTGGTGGGTGATGAGCGAAGACGAGCGGGTAGCCGGCATGATCGTCCCCATGCGGATGGCCCTGGGGAGCTCTAACCATCCCGACGAGGCTGGATTGCCGGAGCCTTACAAGGTTGAGGGGAGTGACGAGTGATGACACGGATACCTGATGCTTTGGGCATCTATGAGGATGCGGACGGCGACCTGTGGATCCGTTTCGAGGACGGCAAGGATAAGTGGTTGCATCTGACCCGGTGGCATCCAACCCCGATCGATCGCTCCTGGATGTCTGAGTTTGTTGCCGACGAAGATGTGGAGGAACATATGCCGCTCAAGGGTGTTTCACGGATGGTGGGCCGATGATGAGATGGCAGCTGGCTGCCGCCGTCTGCGGCACGTTGGGCTTTTTCAGCACCATGTGGGCCATCGTATACCCGCAGTTGGGCCTCGTTGATCTGGCTGCCCTGGCGTGCTTTGGCTGGTGCCTGGAGAGAGGTGAACGCTCATGAGCCTGCCAGCAAGAGGCGACTGTCCGTGCGCCGCCTGCGCGCACCTCACGTCGGGCGTGTGTGACCGGTGCCATTCCTCCTCCTGCGCTCGCGCACAGTGGCACGGATATATGTGCAACCAGGAGGCGGAGGAGCTGCATCGCACGACCAGGCGCTATCAGCACGCGGATGATCCGATAAATTTCAAGCCTTTCAGATGGAGGAAGTGAGAAATGGCTGGAGACACGTATCTGACGGTGGTGGGCAATCTGACGGCCGACCCGGTGCTGCGCACCACGTCCAACGGGGGCACGGTGGCGAACCTGACCATCGCGTCCACGCCCAGACAGTACGACAGGAACACAAGCCAGTGGGAGGACGGTGAGGCGCTGTTCATGCGCTGCTCGGCCTGGGACTCCACCTATAGTCCCATGGCTTCGAACATCCAGGCCAGCCTGACCAAGGGGATGCGGGTGGTCGCCCACGGCCGGCTGGTGCAACGCTCCTACCAGGACAGGGACGGCAACAACCGGAGCGTGATGGAGCTGCACCTTGACGAGATCGGGCCCGCCTTGTCCCGGAACACCGCCCAGGTGACCAAGAACCCCACCAGCACCAACAGCAACGGTGGCCGGCAGGCGCAGGGTTCGACCCTGCCGCCGCAGGATCCATGGGGAGGAGCCGACGATGACGAGCCCGAGTTCTGACCCGCATCCAGGCGAGCGGGTGATCGCATGAGCCGGCTCGGCACGGAACTATTCCGCGTGGCCATCGACGTGCCCAAGGGGCTCCTGCTGAAAAGCAACGGCAGCCAGGGAGTGGTGCATGCGAACGCAGCCAGGGCCAGAGACCTGAGAAGGCTCGGCTACATCAAGGGCCGGAACCTACGCATGCCCAACACGGTCAGCGAGCCCATCGACATGCTCACCGTGATCAGATACCCCAGGCGCACCGCCAAAGCCGACGCCCCCAACCTGTACCCGACCGTCAAGCACCTGGAGGACGGGCTGGTCCAGGCCGGCATCCTGGCCGACGACTCATACCAGTACGTCAAACAGCACATTTTCATGGTCGGGGAGCCGACCGGACGACCCAGGACTTGGCAGGTGATCATCACCGGACACCGCATCGAAGAGGAGGAGGACAGCCATGCGTGACAGGCGCATCATCATCACTGGCGGACGCAAGCGGGACTCCCAGGATGACTACGACAGAATGTCCGACATGCTGATTGACATCGGTGATTTCTGGAGCCGCTCGTGGGGTCTGGTCATCATCCAGGGCGGCTGCCCCGATGGGATAGACGCGTTGGCCCGAAGATTCGCCAAGGAATACGACGTGCCTTTCGAAACCTACCCTGGTGACTCCAAACAACACCCCCAGGACGCTGTGGAGGTCAGCAATCAGACCATGGTCGACCATGGGGCGCACTTGTGCCTGGCTTTCCCCAACGCGCTCGCGGACGGCCCGAGTCTGGGCACTTGGGACATGGTCCGGCGTGCTGTGGCGGCTGGGGTCGAGACCAGGATCTATCCAAAGGCTGGCCATGAACACGGATGATCTGCAGACCTTGGCCCTTCTGGCGGCGGCTGTCCTGCTCGCCTGGATGGGAGGACACCATGACATGGCTTAATGAGCAGACCCTGATGATCGCCCGGACGCTGCGCGAGCCCACATTCAGTCGGGGCGAGTATGAGCGTCGCCTGCACTGGGTCGCCTCCGGGCGCAAGGTGCGCGCATCCAGTAATGATCTGCTTGGCCGGCGAAGGAAGAGCAGGCCCATGATCCGCGTGCCTGACTGCCGGAGGCCCATCATCGATCTGAGCGGAGGCCGGTACGGGAGGCTGACCGTGCTCGGGTATGCAGGCAAGCGAAGCGGAAGGACCAGCTGGTACTGCCGGTGCGACTGCGGGCGGACGGGAGTCTACTCCGGCAGCAACCTGCACAACGGGCACGCCTGGTCCTGCGGCTTCCATCGAGGCAGGAAGGGAGGAAGCGGCCATGGCCGGTAGACGCGGATACGCGAAGCTGAAGAACGACTTCTATCTGAACGGCAAGATCCGTGAACTGCGGGCCTGCTGCCCGTCGGCTGTGGGCGCGTTCGTATTCGCGATCGCCTACTGCTCGGACAATCTGACCGACGGGCGTATCCCCGGTCGGGACCTGCGCTACGTGCTGGGGGTCACGGACGAGGAGATCGAGGCGATGTGCGCGGTCGACCTGCTGGAGCCCGACGGGGACAAAGGATATGTGATCCACGACTACACGGAGCACAACTGCCGGCGCGACCAGGTGGAGAAGAAGCGCGAGAAGAACGCCGAAGACTACCGGAAACGCAAGCACAGCCACCATTCAGACAGCACAGCCCCAGATTCAGACGGCATTCAGACGGATGAATCCGACCTGAGTCGGACAAAACACAAGAACACAAGAACACAAGAAGATTTATCTAACGATAAATCCCCCTACAGCCCCCCAGCGGGGGGCGGGAGCGACGACGAACCCGAATACCGGCAGCCATCCTCGCAGCCCACCCGCGAGTACGAGCAGATCATGAGCATCTACCCGAACCACGACAACCCCGACGACGGGTTGAGGGAGCTCAAGCGCGTCCTGCACCGGAAAAGCCCGCACACCAGCTTCGCCGCCCTCCTCAACGGCGCGCAGATCCTCGCCAACGAAAACCGCGACCCCCAATACGTTCCCACCCTAGGCAACTGGCTGAGAGCCGGCGGATGGAAGAACAAACCCAAACCGCGAGCGCGCCAACCAGGCCAGACAACCAGCCGAAGCCAGCAGAACCTGGACCACAACCGTCAGGTCGTGGCACGCGCCCTGGCCCTGGACCAGGAACAGGAACGCCAACAGCAGACAAGAAAGGAGCCGACCGCATGAGCAAGCGGATCAAATACTCGGAGGCAGCCCTGGTGTACGCCAAGATCATGAGCCACCACGGCAACGCCCCCTTCGACGACACGGACGCCCAACAATTCTGGCATGAGCTGGACGACCGGGTCAACCCACAGGACGCGCTCGCAGCCGTGGAGCAGTATTACGGCTCCCACCCCGGAACCGACTGGATGCGCTCGGGCGACGTGAACATCCTCACCAAACGGATGAGAGCCGCACGCATCCCCGACCAGGCGCAGATCGGCCGACTCATGGACCAGGCCGGCATCAGACCGGACCAGGCACTCGCGTACCGGAGAAGGCTCATCAGGGAGGCGGGACAGGGTGTGCCTGTCCAGGAGGCGCACGAATTGGCTGTGGAGGCCGCGCACCGGCAGGCCATTGAAGCGCCCAAGCCCGCCAAGCCTCGCCCGAAGCGGCACCGCTTCGTCGGCAGGGGACAGGCGCAGATCGGGGCCATAAGCCTCACAGATACGTTGGGTGGAGCGGCATGAGCGACCGTGTGCTGACCTATCATCGCCTGGCCTGCGACTGGCCCGGCTGCGAGGAGACCGCGCAGGACGACCTGTACGACGGCAACTCGACCTACGAGGAGGCCGTCAGCATGTGGGCCTACCTGCCGGACGAGGAGTACGACGATTTCTTCGATAAGGAGTTCATGCACGACCCGGCCACAGGGCGGGACTACTGCGCGGATCACTGGCACTACGACTGGCACGGCAAAAAATGGCCGCACCGTGTGCCCGGGCCTGATCCCGAGGAGCAGCCATGAGCGACATGACCTTTCCCGCACACACGCTGGCCTGCGACTGGCCCGGATGCGACCAGACCGCCCATGATGGCGAGTACAGCGCCTGGGAGAGCTACGACAGCGCCGTGATCATGTTCGCCGACCCGGACAACGACGGCAAATGGCTGCACCGGAACGACGGACGCGACTACTGCCCGAAACACTGGCACACCGACGACGACCTGGACGAGCGAGTCCCAGGACCCGACCTGGAAGATTCAAAAATTTAAAGGAGCAAGCATGAGAATCGTCAAATACAGGCCCAAATACTGGCTGATAATCCTATGTGCGCTTGGCGAGCTGCTGAACGGGATCGAAATCGGGAAGAGCATCAGTACGCACAACTGGGCGGCAATGTCAGTCTGTCTGATTTTCGCCTTTGACATAGCCATGATCATCGTCAACAGCATCGCCAGCAGCTACGTCACCATCGTCGGACAGCCAGCAGACGTGGGCCCAGACATGAAAGCAACCACATTCAGTGAGGAGTCATGACTCGCGCCAGCCAGCAGGCCAAGGCCCTGCAGGACATCCGCAGCGGCGCAAACGACGAGGAGCTGAAACGCAAATACGGATACTCGCCGGCCGTGATCCAAGCCATGCGGGAGACGGTCTCGCGTGAGTTACATCAGCAAGCCGCTAGCATCAATATCGACATGGAGGGACTGGAGTTTTGACCACACCACGATGCCCGATCTGCGAGGGCCTGCCCAGAGGGCCATTGTGCAAGACCCACCGGCAGGAGCTCGCCAAGACCATCCACCGGCTCAGGCTCGGCATGCAGGATCTCAAGAGCATGGAGCGGCGAGAGATCCGCTACTCAGATCATGGCGGGGGAGCCTCGCACCCGGCCTTTGCCCCCACGCCCATCGACATCAGCGCCGCCGACCTGTACGACCAGGTGGAGGATACCATCCAGGATGTGGCCGGCGACATCGGCCTCTGGGGTAGCAAAGCCCCACAGCTGCTCGCCAAACTGGCAGCCCGGATGGGCAGGCTTGCCGACGCGCCAAACAGCGGCAGAGACTACAAGTGCCTGACCAACGCGCTCCACCGGGTCAAACTGCGCACAACGCCGCCACAGGATCGGATCATCCACGGGCACTGCCTCAACCCGGAGTGCGGAGCCGACATCACGGGACTTCCCGACGACCAGATGGCCGCCTGCCCCGCATGCGGCAGCGTGTGGAGCGTGGCAGCCATCAGGCAAGCCAGGATGGAGGAGCTCAAAGGCCGGACCATCACCTGCACGCCCAAGGACGCAGCCGACTGGACGCAATGGCAGACCGGGAGGAAAGTAAATCGCAAGCAGGTGACCATGTGGCTGCAGCGCGGAAAACTGCCCTCGGCGGTCAAAACAGAGGAGCCCGGAAAGTGGGTGTTCGATACGAGTGAGCTCATAGCATGCGCATGAGCTGTAGAGCTTGACAAAACCGGCCTGTTGCCGTATAACTGTTACAGTTGGTTTTATTGTAAGGGTCGGGCAAAAGCGTCCGGCCCTTTGTTATTGATGTTGCATTTCGCTACAATGGTGATGATGATGAATGGAACTGGCGCGTCGATGATGGAAAGTAGACCACAGACCTTGAGCCGGCATAAGAACCGGATCATGGGATGGGGTTATGAAGGCAAGGAATTCCCGGATCTGGTAAAGGATTGCACGGACTGGGGAATCACCACCGTAGTGGACGTGCGGCTCACTCCATGGTCGCATAAGCCCGGGTTCACCAAGGCCCACCTCAGCCAATGGCTCGGTATGGAGGGGATCAATTACATTCATCTCAAGGCCCTGGGAAACCCGAAGTCCAACAGGGCCGGCTTTACCTCATCTTCGCTGTCCGAACAAATGAATGCCAAGCAGCTTTACGAGAAGGCCATGGACAACGCCGAATCCAGGGAAGCGTTGCAATACCTGGCCGATCTTTCGTCACAGGAACGCATAATGCTCTTGTGCTTCGAAAAGAACGAAGGTCAATGCCACCGTTCCGTGATAAAAGAACTGCTCAGGCGAATAGCGTAGACTGTTCCAAGTTAATCACTCCTCGTTTAGGATAGAAGAACGAGAGGATCATGAAGTCGGCAGGACGCTTATGCACATTCCCGACGAAAAACCACAGATCTCTGTCTTTGAAATGTTCGATGAATCGGTCTTGGATGAATTCCAGGGCCTCTCGAGGGTCTTCTCCTACCCATCGTTTATATGCTGCTGCTTGAACCTCCCAGTCGATTACTGACTGAGTATGCGAACGGCAATTAGCGTCCTGGCAGTAGTACTTGTATTTGAGAGAGACCGGGGACGGATACACGCGATGGAATTCGGGTCCGAACAGCGTGAGCACCTCCTCTTCATCGACGCCTTTCTCGTGTGCTTTCCGGTAATCGGGATTGATCTCAAGAGTCACTTTCTCAATCTTGCGCGGCTTCACGAGAGCCAGCGACTGGGCTCCGGTCTTGTTCACTTTCGCGTTACGGAGTAGCGTGCAGGAGTCAGTCTGCGCGAAGAAATCTTTCAAATATGAGCATCTATCGCGCCAGCCATCATTCGGTCGAATTATGTTACCAGTTGGGTGTATGCTACGGGGCTCCACCTCATAGCTTTCCGGACGATGATCATTATCCCTTTTGCGGATTCTGACGTTGATTATTTCCCATTTGCTGTACTGGGATTCCCGTTCGAGCTGTCTGAACGGTATCGGATACAGCCTGATAAAGGTATAAGGGATTTTATCGATTCGCAGCCCCGCAGTGCAGACCAGCTCGTTATACTCGCGTGAATGCGTCGGATACGTCTTGGCCATGATCAAGACTTCGGCGTCTTCGTATGCCTCATGAGGATGATGCGTCATACAGCCAAGTATAAGAGATGTTGACGGCAGCATCGGACGGTTGTGGATAACCAGGCTACGGTTGTGGATAAGCCTAGCAATGTCGGATATCCAGAGCTTCAAAGCGTCAAAGTCACTGACCGGCAGTCGGACCAAACAGTGATGGCCGCAGCCACGCCAGCCAGTCGCCAATGGCGTCGATCCATTCAGGGTGGGTAATGGAGACGATAACGAACGCCACGATGATTGCGTTCACGAAAATACTGAACCACATCGCTTTCCACTGCTGCCGGCCCGGATAGCAGCACGCTGTTTGCGATACACCACAGGACACGTCGTCCCAGGACGATGACGATGCACCGGACACTCCGGATCATACTGACACATGACACCAGCATAAGCCGCGTCACTTGCCCCATTGTCAGCACTTGCCCGCAGGTCTTCCCCTTGACTTCTCCCTGCGGGCATCATCCTTGCCTGGCCACGCCACAAACCCAACCTTGGACGCGAGCCAGGCAAGACCCTATTTTTTCTTGCGTGGTCTGCCGCCGCCGACCCCACGGCCTGGCCTGGCGGCGTTCCACTCGTCGATGGTGCTTTCACTCCAGCCGCGGGTACGCCCCACGTACACGTCAGGCGCAGGCAGCCTGTAGTGGGAGAGCGCGCCAAGGGTCACGCCCAGGCGTTCGGCCACCTGCGTCATACTGAGGTACCTGCGGGTCATTGCCTGCGTCCCGCCGCAAGCCCGAACGAGCCAGCGGTCATTCCGAAGACCCCTGCCGGGATCGGCTGCCAGAAGGCGAGGGCGAGGCTGCAGACGCCTAGCGCTAGAGCGATCCATCCGAATGTATTGAACCTGTTCATGATTTGTTTCCTTTGGTTTAGTCTGGAAGACGGGGGTTCCGGTTTCTATGGGCAACCGGAACCCCTCTGTCATGTCATCGCTTCCTGTTTTCGATGATGGCGATGACCGCGGCTATCGCCGACACCGCCGAAGCGATGGAGCTGATTGCCGCCCAGATGTTTTCCATTGGTTTCCTCCTTTCTGATTACAATTACTATAATAACAAACTCGTTAAAGTATTCAAGTACGACACGCCGAGAAAGCCTTGGAAAATGAAGCAAAACAATCCGAATACCCACATGGTTGAACCGCCGGAAGCAGGCAGACGGGCGGACGACCTGCACGCCATCGCCCACCAGCTCACCCGCATAGCCGACACCATGCAAGGCCAAGGCATGCAAGTCACACGCGAGGACGCGCTCAAAGCCTGGCCACTGCGCATGTACGAGGACGAATATTTGCACGCCCTGCAGGATCTGGGCATCGAGCTGCTATGATGCCCACCAGACCCAAAGGCAGATGCACCTACCAGGGCTGCACAGCCAAGGCAGTCAAGGATGGCAGATGCGCACAACACCAGAGGCCGGCATGGAGCAGACCCTCAGCCCACACCAGGCAGCTCGACCCCGCAGCCTGGCGCAAAGCCAGGCAGGCAGCACTCGACCGAGACCGGCACAAGTGTGTACGATGCGGCAAGCCAGCTAAAGAGGTGGACCACGTCTGGGAGATCGCCGACGGGGGCAGCCTGTACGACCTTGCCAATCTCCTGTCTCTCTGTCATGACTGCCACGCGGCCAAGACCCTCGCCGCCAGACGCAGACGCGGGCACAAGGGACGAGGGTCCGGCTTGGCGGCCAGGATCTTCGACCAGCTGGATCGTTGACATGACAGGGGTAGGGGGTCGATACCATGGACATTGTCCATGGTTTCCGCGCCGCCGAAACTCGCATTTTCGCGTCTCAGGTTTTCGTTTTCGTTTTTGGCCGGTTTTGGCTTGATTGGAGGGATTATGGGACGCAGAGGCCCATCACCAACTCCGCCGAAGCTCAGGCTGATCAATGGTCGTGGGGATGGCCGTGATTCGGGCGGTCGGAAGGTCAAGAAGGCTCCGGACTTCGAACGTGAGCGTCCGAAGATGCCCTCCTACATGCCGAGTGCGGCTAAGAGCACGTGGAAGCAGGTCGTGGAGGCTCTGGACCGGCTTGGCATCCTCAAGAAGGTGGATGGTCCCAGCCTTGAAGCCTACTGTACGGCGGTCTGGCAGATGCGTGAGGCGGTCAAGGAGCTGCAGGCGAACGGCGGCCTGTCGGTGGTCACCGACAGTGGTGTCCCCAAGCCTCATCCGGCGGTGAGCGCGCTGAAGGCCGCTCGTTCTGACATCCATACGTTTGCCCGTGACTTTGGGCTGAACCCTGCGGCGGAAGGCGATATTTCAGGGATGGGTGATGATGATGGCGACCAGGAGGAAAACCCGTTCGCCATGCCTGCCTAGCCCTTACCGGATGGTCGACGACTTCGAGATGCCCTCCCAGGAGGAGTTGGGCCGTCTGAAGCTGTCTCCGGAGGTCGCCTGGTACATGCTCTCCCGTGGGATCAGCCTCCCCGAGGAGTGGCAGACTCCGAAGATCAAGACCGCCGAGCCGCGTGATGTGGAAGGAGCCTACTTCGACCCTGAGCGGGTCGACCGGGTGCTCATGTCCTTCCACGTGCTGAGGCACACGCAGGGCAAGTGGGCCGGCCGGCACCTGGACCCGGCATCCTGGCAGATCGCCTGGATCCTGGCCCCGGTGTTCGGCTGGGTGCATCGGAATTCGGACGGTCAGATCGTGCGGATCATCCATGACTTGTATGTGGACGTGCCTCGCAAGAATGGAAAATCGACCCTGTCGGGCGGGATTGCCGTGTACATGTTGGGCGCTGACGGGGAGGAGGGTGCGCAGGTGGTGTGCGCCGCCTCCACCGAGCACCAGGCGGGCTTCGTCTTCCAGCCGGTGAAACAGCTGGTCGAGAAAACCCCGGCGCTGAAAGGCGTGATGAAGGCGCATCAGAAGCGCATCGTGCATATGGCTTCGGGCAGCTACATGGAGGTCATCAGCTCGGCCGCCGACGCGGCGCACGGAATGAACCTTCACTGTTTCATCTGCGATGAGCTGCACGTGTACAAGACCCCTGACCTGGTGCGCACCCTGGAGACCGGTCGAGGCTCCCGCACACAGCCGCTGGGCGTGAGGATCACCACCCCTGATGCGGGCAAGTCCGGCACCATCTACGACGAGACCCGCCACTATGTGGAGCAGCTGGCAGCCGGCACCATCAAGGACCAGTCCTGGTACGGGGTCGTCTGGGGCGCTGACGAGGACGACGATCCTTTCGCAGTCGAGACGCAGATGAAAGCCAACCCCGGCTACGGTGTTTCCCCGTCCGCCGACTACCTGCAGGAGGCGGCAAGGAGGGCTAAGAACTCGCCCGCCGAACTGGCCAACTACCTTCGACTCCACCTGGGCATCCGCACCAAGCAGGAGACCAGGTTTTTGACTTTGAAAGCCTGGGATAGGAACGCCGGCACCCTGGATGAGCAACGGCTCCAAGGCCGCAAATGCTACGGAGGCTGGGATCTGGGCTCCGTGTCCGACCTGACCGCCTGGTGCCTGCTCTTCCCGGAAGGCGAAGGGTACAAGTGTCGGATGCGATTCTGGTGCCCGGAGGCTGCGGTCGATGATCTGGACCGGAGGACCTCCGGGAATGCCAGCGTGTGGGTGCGTGACGGGTTTTTGGTGCCCACGCCTGGCGATGTGACGGACTACTCGTACATCGAGCAGCAGATCCGCGCCGACCTTGAGGCCTACAGCATCCAGACCATCGGCTACGACCCGTGGAATGCCACCCAGGTGGTCAACGACCTGGAGGAGTCCGGCCTGTCCGATGAACGCCTCACTCCTGTGCGGCAGGGGTTCAAGACCCTCTCACCGGTGCTCAAGGAGCTGCAGAGGCTCCTGCTGACCGGCACCGCCGACCATCCGCTCTTCGAGCATGGCGGCAACCCGGTGCTGCGTTGGAATGTGGATAACTTGGCGGTCAAGACCGATGAGAACGGCAACGTGCAGCCCAACAAAAGGGACTCGAGGGACAAGATCGACGGCGTGGCCGCCATCTGCGACGCTCTGTCCGAGGCCATGACCCGCAGGAAGACCCTGAAACCCAACCCCTACGCCTCGCACGGGCTGTACGCATAAGGAGGACGGCATGATCTGGCCCTTCAAACACCGCAAACATGCTGAAAAGTCCGTCCAGGACTTCCAGACGGGCACGGTGCGCGGCCGATGGTACGTGGTGGACCCGGGCATGCCCCTGTCCGCCAACACGGAGGCCATGAGCGTGTTCGCCACCCAGCCCAGCGTGCGCAAAACCGTGGAATTCATCGCCCGCAACGCCGCCAGGATCCCCATGAAGGTATACCGGCGTGACGGGGACAACGACCGGCCTCTGGTCACCGACGGGCCTTTATACGATCTGGTCAAATACCCGACCGCCTACCACGGGGCCTACCGGTTCTGGTTCGACCTGATCTGCGACATGCTGGTCTACGACCGTTTCGCCGCCAAGCTCCTGCCGTCCGCCACATCACGCAGCGGATGGCAGCTGTACCGGATGCCCGCCTACACGTGGCGCTTCACCTGGACCGGCTTCGAGGATGTCCACGCCATCCAGCTGACCACCGCCGACAACAAGAGCAACACCGTAGGCCTGGATGGTGTCCTCTGGGATAAGGGATACGGCAGCGCCAACGGCGTCTCCCCGATGCAGACGCTCAGCCAGACCCTGCGCGAGTACGCAGAGTCGGTCAAATGGCGGCAGGCGATTTGGAAGAACGGGGCACGCATCCCCGGCATCTTCGCCATGGACCCTGAAATGGAAAAGCTGGACGACGAGTCCCAGCGCCGACTGGAAGCCGACATTGGTGACTACCTGGAAAACGGCGGCAAGGAGGGCCGGTCGCCGGTCCTGCAGGGCATCCACTGGGAGAAGGTCGAGGCTTTCAGCCCCAAGGACGCACAAGAGGTGGAGGGGCGCACCCTGGCGGACATCGAAGTGGCGTCCGCCTACCATGTGCCCCCCGAAATGGTGGGAGCCAGGGAAGCCAACTATTCAAGCACGCAGGCGTTCCGCGACTCCCTCTATAAAGAGACTTTGGGTCCCATCTTCACTCAGCTGGAGCAGGCTTTCAATGCGCAGATCGTGCCCCTGGTGGCTGATAATCCGCGTGAATACGTCGAATTCGACCTCAATGCAGCCCTCCGAGGCAGCTTCACGGAGCAGGCAGAAATTTTGCAGAAGGCGGTCGGAGGCCCATACATGAGCATCAACGAAGCCAGAAAAGAGCAGAATCTTCCCGCAATGGGGCCTGAATACGACCAGATCATCGACCTGTTGAATACCAAGCGCGGGGGAGGGCCGGAAGCGGACCCGACCGACTCCGGGTCACAGAATTTGGGAGGCAGCCAATGAAGCCGCACACTCTGAAACGCTCCACCGCAGCCACGCTGAAAAGCGTCGGCGATGAGGGAAGCCTGGGCAAAGGCCAGTTCACGGCCTTGGTGAGCGTTTTCGGCAACGTGGACAGCCTGGGCGAAGTGGTCATGCCGGGGGCTTTCACCGACACCCTGGCGCAATGGCAGGTCAAAGGGGACCCGATCCCCGTGGTCTGGTCCCACCAGTGGTCCGACCCCATGTCACATATCGGCGAGGTGCTCGAAGCCAAGGAGACAGACCAGGGCCTGGAGGTCACCGCCCAGCTGGACATGAGCAACCCCACCGCTGTGCAGGTCTTCAAACTCCTCAAGGATCGCCGCGTCACTGAATTCTCCTACGCCGGCGAGGAGTCCGACTTCAAAGTCGTCGACAGCCCGGAAGGGCCGATCATCCAGGTCGGCAAAGTCGACCTGATCGAGCTCGGCCCATGTCTGAAAGGGGCGAACCCCGCCACCGTGCTCATAAGCACCAAAAGCCAGGACGAAGCCGAACAGCCCGAAGCCGAACAGCCCGACAAGGAAGAAATCGAAGACTCCAACCCGGAAAACAAGGACGATCAGCCCGACCCGACGCAGCCTGACGACGGGCTACGCGACCTGGTAAGGCAGACCGTCCAAGAAGAACTCGCCTCCCAGTCCGCTCAGGCGGACGGGAAGCCGCAGGAGGACGCGGAAAAGACCGCGAAAGCCTGCACTGTGCCCGAACTGACCGCGTGGGCGGCGGAAACCGAACTGAATCTCATGGAAGGAACACTATGAGTCTCGAAGACCAGCTGAAGGATATCCTCGCCCAGGCCAAGACCCTGGCGGTGAAGGCCCAAGAGGAGAAGCGCGAATTCACCGACGAGGAGAACACGCAGATCCTCGACCTGAAGAAGAAGGCCGACGACCTCAGGGAAAGGATCAAGAAGGCCGACGAGGCGCAGGCCGCCTTCAAGGCTCTCGCCGGCCCTACCGAGGAGCATAAGGCCTCCTCTCCAGTCGAGCCGGAGGAACGTCCCGCAGCGAAGTCCTACGGCGAAGCCTTCGTCCGCAGCAAGTCATATCAGGAGTTCAAGGACAATCTGCCGCTTTCCGGCGGCCATGTGAACATCGTCGCCCGTCAGCTGCATGTCAAGTCCGACTCGGCACCCCTGTCCACGGCTCTGCCCGGAGCCATCGTGCCGCAGATGCTGCCCGGGTACACTGACCTGACCTATCCGCAGCCCAACACCTTCCTCTCCCTGATCAGCATGGGCACCACGTCCACTTCCTACGTGCAGTACCGTCAGCTGACGGCAGTCACCAACAACGCCACCAAGGTCAAGGAAGGTGATCTGAAGCCGCTGAGCACCCTGTCCACCGAAGTGGCGGAGGCCCATGCCTTCACTTTGGCGGACGGCGTGAAAGTCACCAACCAGGAACTGGCCGACGACGGCATCATCGCCAGCCTGATCAACACGGTGCTCACCCGGAACCTGGCCTCCTACAAGGAGAACATGGTCCTGAACGGTGCCGGCGGATCGGAGCAGCCGACCGGCATTCTGAACACTCCCGGCACGGTGAGCATTCCCTTCGACACGGACATCGTGCACACCGTCTCCCATGCCATCACCCAGCTGCAGCAGCTGGTGCCCGGCATCAGCATCCAGGCGGTCGTCCTGAACCCCGCCGACAACGAGGCCCTGAACCTCATGCAGGACAAGAACGACCGGTACCTGTCCAACGCCCCATTTGCCACCGGTCCCTTCACGCTGTTCGGCGTGCCCAGGATCACCTCCAGCATCGTGCCCAAGGGCAAGGCCCTGGTGGGCGACTTCCATTCGGTCCAGCTGTTGAACAAGACCCCGCTGGGTATCACCGCGTTCAACCAGAACGAGGACGACGCGCGCCACAACCTCACCTACGTGAGGGCCGAGGAGGAGGACATGCTCATGATCCGCGAGCCCAAGCGGATCGCCGTGGCCTCCATCGCCGGCAGCGCGCCAGCCAGCAAGTGACCCGTGAGGAGGCAGGCATGAGCGGACAGCAGGACCAGCCGAAGCCGCTGGCATCCCCGGATGATCTGGCGCAGCGTCTCAACTGCAAGCCCGACGACCCGAAGCTGGCCTTGTGCCTGCGGCTTGCCTCCGACCGTTTCACCGGCCAAAGCCGCAACCCCATCATCCAGAGCACGGACGCGGTGATCCTGGACGGGACGGGCGGCAGGACCGTGCGCCTGCCCGTCCGGCCGGTCACGGACGTGGACAAAGTCCTTTTCAACGGCCAGCCTGCCGATCCCGAGTGGTCGGCTGACGGGATGCTCCGCTTCGCTCATCCGGTGGACGGGTGGCGGAGCATCCAGGTCACCTACACGCACGGCTACGACCCGGTGCCTGGTGACGTGGAGGATGCGGTGCTGGAGCAGGCGGCGGCCATCTACCAGGTCATGCCCGGGCTTGCCTCCTGGACTACCGGGGAGGAGTCCCGCACCTACAGCGTCGCCCAGTCCGTGGGCACCAGCGCCGCATGGAGCGCCGCCATAGCCAAATACCGGATCGGAGGCATCCTATGACCGGCCTGCACGGGGACACGATCACCATCAAGCACCGCACCATGGGCGCGCCCGACGTGGACGGCCAGCCGCAGGAGACCACAACCGCCCGAACAGTGACTGGGTGCAGCGTGCAGCCTGTCACCAATGCGGGCGACGTGCTCTTCGAACAGGACATCCTCCTGGGCCGGTGGCGGGTCATCGGCCCGCAAGGCATCGTCCTCTCCGACCTGGTCGACGGGGACGACACCATCGGATGGAACGGGCATGATTACCGGCTGGCCAGCGCCGTGCAGGAGTACACACCTGCCGACGGGCTGGGCTCGCACAGCGAACTGTACATGATGGAGGACCACCGATGACCAGCGGAGCATCAGTCGACGAAAAATGGCTGGAGAAAAACATCCTGGAAAGCCCGGCAGTACGCCAGGGCCTGAACGACATCGCCGCCAGGCTCCTGCCAATCTGCCAGAGGCTCGCCTACCAGGAAGGCTGCGACGAGTTTGCCGACTCCTTGCGCATCGAGACGGGCACCAGGCCGGGCACCAAGTCACCCACCGGCATCAAACGCCCCTACGCGCGGGTGATCGCCGGCAGCGAGCACGCCTCAGAGCAGGAGCACGGCTCCCTACGCTACCCTCGGCATAATTTCTTCCGCCGAGCGGCATCGCAGCTCTAGGAGGCGACCATGGACCCTGTCAGATGGCCGCAGCATCTGCGGCTGGTCAACCAATGGATCGCCGACAGGACCAAATACCACCCGTACACGGTCCTGCCCGACGACAAGCAGCTTATCGCATCGCTGCCATTGGTCAAGACGAGCCTTAGCCCGTCCGGGTCCATGGGCCCGGTGGAACGCTCAGTGAGCGTGGACATCGACCTGCTTGCCGGATCCTGGGCCGACATGAGCCCGCTGATCCAGACCATGGACTCGTGCATGGCCTCCCTGGCCGGTAACGGCAACAAATACGGGTACGTGGACGACATCTCAGGAAGTGCCTTTGCCGACGTGCCTTTCGGCGACCCGGCCATCCTGCGCTGCACCGCAACATTCAGCCTCGTCATGAGACCCGTAAGCCACTAACTCCAACCAAACAACCCATTTTCAGGCCACTCCGACAGGGGTGGCCTTTTGCATATGCAAAAGGAGCATCATATGACCGACCCCACAATCCAGACCATGCCTGCAGGAGTGGCCACCCGAGACGACACGGCATCAACCCCTACGGCTACGCCGACCATTGCCGACGTGCAGCAGTACATGCAGAACGATCCGGGCAGCGTGCGCAAGCACGCGACCATGGTTCTGGCCATCGCCGACTATTCGACCCCTGCGCCGGAGAAGTTCTTCGGCGACGACGGTCTGCCCTTCCAACTGCCCGACGGGTACAAGCAGATGGGCTACGTGACCACTAAGGGCGTGGTCGAAAAGCGCAGCGTCAAGACCGACGACACGACCATGATGCAGGACCTGGAGCCCGTCCGATCCGACCTGAGCTCTTCCACCCGCCAGATCGATGTCACCTTCGGCGAGGCAAACGCCTTCACGGAGGCTCTGCGGGCCGGCCTGCCGGTCGCCTCCTGGCCCGAAAGCAAGAACTCCAAGACCTGGGCCTACACGGAGCGCGGGCTCAGCCAGCTGCCCCTCTACCGCATCTACCTGATCGCCCAGGACGGAGTGGGTGCTGACGCCGTCTACCGGGTGGAGTTCGCCTACAAGGCGTCCATCAGCGGCTTCGGCGACCGCACTCTGGACCGTCCCGACACCGAGGATCTCGGCTTCACCTTCGATGTTCTGACCGATGAGAAGACCGGTAAGCAGTACACCAAGATCTCCAGCGTCAAGACTGCCGCCTGAACACCAGCCCATCCAAAACACATCTAAGGAGCATTTATGTCAACTAAGTATTCCCTCCACGCTATTCGTCAGAAGTATAAGGAAACCCATCCCGGGGTCACCGACACCATCGACTTCACTGTCCAGGACGGCAAGGATGCGCGCGTCTACCACATAGAGCATCCGCTGCTCCAGTCCAACAAGACCAAGGAGGCGGTCACAGCCGCCGCCACCGACATCGACATGGCCAAGGCCGTGCTCGGCGACCAGTGGGACGACTTTATTGCTGACGGCGGGCAGGTGTCCGACGTAATGCTGCTCATGAATGAGATCGGCGAGCGGATGGAGGCCACCACCCCTGACGGGGTCCCTACACGGCGCTAGACCTCCTCGACGCTGACGGCCACCCGGAGGAGCTGGAAGCCGCCCTGTGTGAGCAGTACAGCCCCCGTGACCCGATCGCGGAGTACTGGCGCGGAGAAATCACCCTGAGAGCCCTCGCCGTCCTCGTGCGCGGGCTCAAACCCATCAACCCGCTCTCCCTGGCCATCGCCCGGGATGAAAAGGAGCGGGACAAGCATCATCGTCCCGAAGACGATCTCGACGGGCAGACGAAAACCGAACTGGACGCCCTGGCGTCCCGCATCATCCCAGGAGGCTGAGCATGGCCGGCGTGAACTCGGTGTGGATGGACGTTCTCCCCAATCTAGCGAATTTCGCCAAACTCCTGCTGACTGGGACGACGGATGCCGCCAAGCAGGCCGGTGCAGCCTCCGGGAAAGTCTGGTCGCAGTCCATGGCGGCCGCCTCCAAGACCGATGTGCTCAAAGCACAGGTCGATACCCTCAAGGATGCCGAATCCAAGGCCAAGCGAGCCGTCGACGACGCCACCCGTGACATCGCCAAAGCTCGCGACAGGGCAGCCGTTGCCGCCAAGAACGAGGAGGCTGCAGAAAAGCGCCTCTCAGAGCAGCTGAAAAAGTATGGCGAGGGCTCCTCCCAGGCTTTGAAGGCTGAAGCGCAGCTTACAGCCGCCCGTGGCAAGTCCAGGCAGGCCAATGAGGCGGTCAGCTCTTCGGAAAAGGCCCTCGAAGCGTCCAAGAAGGCCAGCAAAACATCAACCGATCAGCTGACCAAAGCCAACAAGGACCTCGCCAAGGCGACCGACGAGCAGCCCTCCAAGTGGGCCAGCTTCGGCCAGTCTTTGGATGGAGTCGGCGGCAAGTCCAGCAAGCTGAAGACCATCTGGGACAAGTCCCGCAAAAGCCTCAGCCTGCTGGGCCTGGGCTTGGGGGCCGTCGGCATCGCGCAGTGGATGAAAACCAGCGCCGACGCCGCCGAAGGCTTCCAAAAGCAAATGAATCTGCTCGTCACGGCCGGCGGCGAGTCCACGAAGAACCTGCATGGCGTGGAGGAAGGCATCAAGAGCATCGCCGTGCAGACCGGAATCAGCACCAGCCAGCTGGCCGAAGGCATGTACACGATGGAAAAAGCCCAGATGCGCGGTGCCGACGGGCTCAGAGTCCTCAAGGCCGCAGCCCAGGGAGCCACCGACGAGCAGGTCGACCTGGGCGTCATGACCAACGCCCTGACCTCCATCATGCGCTCCTACAACATCCCCACCAGCAAAGCCTCCAGCGTCACCAACCAGCTGGTGAGAGCATCCGGCGAAGCCAAGACCAGCATGCAAGAGTTCGCTGGCTCCCTGTCCACGGTGCTGCCCGTCGCATCCGCAGCAGGCATCAGCTTCGCGGAGGTCGGCGGCGCTGAAGCGACCCTGACCTCGCACGGCACCAGCGCCCAGGAGTCTACGCAGGAGCTGGCCAACACGATCCGCGCTCTCCAAGCCCCGAATGCGGTGGCCGTCAACGAGATGCAGCAGTTCGGCATCAGCAGCGTGGACGTGGCGCAGAATCTGGGCAAGCGCGGGCTGACCGGCACGATCAGTTACCTGTCGGAGACCATACTCAAGCACATGGGGCCCTCCGGCACCATCCTGCTCAACGCTTTCAACCAGAGCAAATTCGCTGCCCAGGACGCAGCCACTATGTTCGGGAAGCTCACAGGCAAGGCCAAGGATCTCGCCAAGGGCGTCATGGACGGGTCTGTTACCCTCAACGACTACCGGCAGGGGCTTAAAGCACTTCCGGATCAGCAGGCCGCATTGGTGCGTCAGTGGGACCAGATGTACAACAAGAGCAAAGGCTTCAACGACCAGCTCAAACAGGGATCACCCCAGGCTCAGACCTATACGGAAGCCCTGAAGAAGATCATGGGCGGGGCCACCGGCATGAACACTGCACTCATGTTATCCGGTGGAAGCACCCAGACCTTCGCAAAGAACGTCAAGGGCATCAGCGACGTGGCCAAGCAGAACGGCAGGGACATCTCCACCTGGGCGGAGACCCAGAACACCGCCCGGGTGCAGACCGACCGCTTCAACCAGGTTCTGGACACGAGCCGCATAACTCTCGCCTCGAAATTCCTGCCTGCCCTGACGGGAATGCTGCGGTGGCTGGTCAACGGGGCAGTCGCTATCGGCGATTTCACGTCTCGTAACAAGCCTTTGATCGGTGTGCTCGCTGGTGTCGGAGGATCCATGCTGGCCCTGGTGGCCGGCGTGAAAACCTATATAGCCGTCACGAAAGCCGGAACGGCAGCCAACATCATCTTCACCAACGGTATGAAGCTCCTCAAGCTGGCATTCATCGACAGTCCGTGGGGATGGGTCGTACTAGGCATCGGCGCAGTGGTGACAGCCCTCACTGAGGCCTACAAGCACATCACGCCCTTCCGCAATGCTGTGAATGGAGTTTTGAACGGAATCAAGAACACGGCGGCCACCGTGGGACGTTGGCTTGCGGGGCCCTTCGTGAGCTTCTTCCAAGGCGCTTGGTCCAAGGTCACCGCAGTCGCCAAAGGCGCATGGAGTGTGCTTAAGACGGTCGGGCAAGGAATCGTCCAGGTGTTCAAGTTTCTGATCACTTTTGTGATCACGTCTTTCGTCACTCCGTGGGTGATCGCCTTCAATCTGCTCAAAAAGCCGGTGGAGGACCTGTGGCACAAGGTCGTCCAGCCCGCCTTCAACGGCATCCGGCAGGCCATGGGCAACGCTTGGAACTGGATCAGCGTGCATGTGATCACCCCATTCAAAAATGGGATCAACGCGCTGGGCAACGCATGGAACGGCCTGTATGAGCAGCATATCCGCCCCGTCTGGGACTGGATTGTGGCCAAGTTCCGCGATTCGTGGAACTGGATCAAATCCCATGTCATGGATGCCTGGAACCGTGAGGTTCGAGGATGGGCGAGCATTTTCCATTGGCTGTACGACAGTGCGATCCGCCCGGTATGGGACTGGATCAGCTCCAAGTCGCAGGCATCCTGGAACTGGATCGACCGTACCGTGTTTGGGCCCTTCCGGGACGGCATCCATGCCATCGGTCAGGCTTTCGAAACGACCAAGGACTGGATCGGCAGGTCCTGGGACCAGATCAGGGATGCTGCCGCCAGGCCCGTCCGCTGGGTGGTCGACACCGTGTACACCAACGGCATCAAGGCCATATGGAACAAGGTGGCAGGTGCGGTCGGCCTGGATCTGAAGCTGCCGGACGCTCACTTTGCGGAGGGCGGCATCAATCCGGGGTATGCGCCTGGGCAGGATACGATCCTGGCGATGACCTCGCCTGGCGAAGCCTGGATGGTGCCCGAATGGGTGCGTGCCGTAGGCCCCGAAAACGTCTACCGGTGGAATCGCCTGGCCCGCCAGGCCGGCCCTGCGGCTGTGCGTGCTGACATGGGCTTCTCTGTGGGCGGTGTCGTGCCTCGCTTCGACCTAGGCGGCATCGTCCAGAATGCGGAGCACTGGCTGTCCAACGCGGCCAAGAGCATCGGCGATTTCCTCAGCGATCCTGGCGGGACGATTACCCGGCTGATCGTGGACCCGGTCAAGAAGCTCTTGGCAGGCATCGGCGCTGGCGACTGGGGGAGGCTGATCGCCCAGCTGCCGGTCAAGGTCATGCATGGTCTGGTCGACAAGGCCAAGAGCCTGATCTCCAGCATGTCCAGCGCAGGGTCCGGCGGATCGGGTGTGCAACGCTGGCGTGGACTGGTGATCCAGGCCCTGCACATGCTGGGCCAGCCTGACAGCTGGACCGACACGGTGCTCCGCAGAATGAACCAGGAGAGCGGCGGCAACCCAGCCGCCATCAACAACTGGGACAGCAATGCGAAAGCCGGCATCCCCTCCCAAGGGCTCATGCAGGTGATCCCGCCGACCTTCGCCGCCTACGCTGGGCCTTTCGCCGGGCGTCCCATCACCGACCCGCTGGCCAACATTTATGCGGGCCTGAACTATGCGCTGCACCGGTACGGGAGCCTGGCGGCTTTGAACCGGGCAGGCGGGTACGCGGAGGGCGGCATCGTCCCCAGCCTGTACGACAAGGGCGGCTACCTGGCACCCGGGGTGACCATCGTCAGCAACCAGTCCCAAGACCCTGAGCTGGTGCTCACCGGCGACCAGCAGCGCGCCCTCTTCGCCAAGGACGGAGACCGTAAGGAGTCCCGGGCTGAGAAGATGCCGCCCATGCAGGTGATCATCAACAACTACGGGGTCAAGGACCCCTACGTGCAGGGCACCATCGACGGCAGGACAGCCGCCCATGCGCTCATGCAGTCGGCGATGGGAGAGTCATGAGCTACATGCCCGCTTACGCGGAGATCCACTACGGGGACAGGACGGTCCTGCTGGCCGGCAGCAAACGGCAGGAGCGCCCTGACGGTCTCGGCATCACCACGGAGGGTGTGGAAGGCTGGCGCAGCACCCCGGAGGCCAAGGTCACGCTCACCGAGCGTGCATCAGGCAACGGGGCGCACGACATAGCACCCTCGGATATCCTCTACTCGGCCAGGACCGTAACCATCCACTGGGTGGCGCTGGCCGAGCAGCACGATGCGGTGATCGCCTCCCTCAACCTGCTTCTGTCCGCCGCCGGCCATCTGGTCCGCCTGCGCGTGGTGGACGGGACAGATGACACGTATGCGACCGGCTATGTGACCGTGTCCGGTGATGCCGCGTGGCATGAGGGCCGCATGGTCGGCACCATGAACGTAGTCTGCCCCCGACCCGAGCGGCTCTCCTGGCTGTCTACGGACTTGCAGGTGTACCCGGTGTCCTCCACATCCGGAGGCCTCTTTTACGGGGACAAGGGCTTGGGTCTTGTATATCCGCTGTCGTATGGCGCGACTGCGGGCTCGCCGCAGAGCGTGGCCCTGCTGCGCAACAAGGGTTCCGCCATGGCGTATCCGGTGGTCACGGTGACTGGTCCGATGCCTGACGGGGTGCTCCTGGTGGGCTCGGATGGCAGGGCTTTGCAGTGGTCGGGCAGCGTGGGCATGGTTCCCCTGGTCCTGGACTGCCGGACGCAGACGGCATCAATGGGTGGCGTGGATGCGAGCCGCCTGCTCACCCGGCGCGGCTTTCCGCTGGTTCCTGCCGGCGGGTCCCTGTCGGTGCAGCTGATGACCCCCGGAGATGGCTGGGCGACCATCAGCGTCCATGACACATATATGTAAGGAGCGATGATGAGCACGGCTTTAGGAGTGGCCCCAGACCAGTCGGGGCAAGGATGCGATGCGCTGACACATCGTCGGATCATCGCCAGCCAGTGGGCCAACACGGGGGTCATCACTGGTCTGGACGTGAGTGGACGGCAGGATCTGCATTATGGGGTGTCCACTGGTGCAGCCGTATGCTCCATGGGCGAGGCAGACGGTATGAGCATCGCATACTGGGACGGTGCCGGTAGCCCATGCACGGAGAATGCCGTGGATGCGGGCGATGCGACCTATCCGAGGATCGATGCCGTCTACATCATCAGCCACACCGGCTCGCCTGACAATCTTGTGCATGTGAAAGTCAAGCAGGGCACGCCGTCCGCGTCGCCTGTGGCCCCGCAGGTGGAGGCCGGGGGCCTGGTGCTGGGCCTGATGCGCATGCCGGCTGGGGCGACGAGCACGGCTGCGGCCGTGTCCTGCGGGCCGACGGACTATGCGATCCCGGTGGGGGCCAGCCTGGGCCGTCTGGGCTACGTGCAGTCCCTGGTGTCCGGTCCCATGGACTGGTCGCGTGGCACTGACGGCAGTGGCTTGTGGCAGCGGCAGCTGAGTCTGACGACCTCCTACCTGCCCACGGACCGTCTGGCCGACGTGGTGTGGACGTGGCGGGCGAGCACCACGGCCCCGGGGGTGGGCTCCTACCGGTGCGACCTGTATGTGGATGATGTGCGGGTCAGCGACGGGATGGACGAGTGCGCCGTTTTCCAGCCCTGGTCCAAGCAGGCGGTCCGCTGGCGGATCGTCCTGTCGGGCGGCAAGGCGCATCAGGTGCGGATTGATGCAAAGCCGGCCATCGACCGGGCCCGTTGGCAGTGGCAAGGCCTGCGGAGCCTGGAGGTCATGGACGCGGGGGTGGCCCGGTGAGCTGGCGGCATTGGATCATCGACGTGCGGGACGGCCACCTGGTCGCCCCCATCGATATCCCATCCTTTTCCTGGGACTTGAGCATCTCAGATTTCGGCTTCCAGACCACCGACAAAGGCACCGGCAAGGCTGATGAGAGCAGCCTGACCATCCCCTGGTCTGCTCTGGACGCTCACACGCCATCCGGCCGTGACAGCCTCCTGGACTCTCGCCGGCGTGGCATTCTCACCTGCTGGGTGCGAGACTTGCAAGACCCGGAGGACATGGGCACGCCCATCATGTGGGGCAAGATCGGCAGCCGGGAGGACACGCTCCTGGACACCACCTTTAGTCTGGAGAGCCCCATGGCCATCCTCCAATCCCGATACGCAGTCAGGGACGGGGCCTTCAAGGACGGGACCAGCACCGACACGATCAGCTTCGACGCTCTCAGCTTCAGAGGCATATGCAGCGAGCTCGGCCGGATCGCCACCGATGCCAAGCAGGGCGGAGCCTTGCCGATCGACTGGACCTACCTGGGCGAGAAGGGCATCCACCAGCGCACCAACTATCAGGCCTGGAACGTGCAGAACCTGGCCGTCTCCCAGCTGATCACCAACATAGCCAACAGCAAAGGCGGGCCCGACGTGGCCTTCCGGCCATATTGGGGCGACCCCAGCCATGCGCGGGTGCGTTTTCTGGCCGGCAGCGATGCTGACGTGTACCTGGACATGGAGCATCCGCCGATCCTCCTTTCCTCCTACGCGGGGGCCGGCAGCCTGGAGGGGCTGACCGTCGACTATCAGGACGGCTACCAGCGCTGGTATGCGACGGGTGCCGGTCAGGATGAGAGCACCATCACTGCCTACTGGGAGCAGATGGATGAGATCACCCACATGCAGGACCCGCCCATCCTCCGGGAGGCGGTCTATGGGGACACGGACACCGACAACTTGCCCCTGCTCAAGGAGCATCTGGCAGGGGTGGCTACAGCCGGCAGGCTCATGCAGATCACCGGCAGCATCGACTTCAACGACACTGATGCCCGTGGCATTCCCCTCCATCCGTGCGGGTCGTTCTGGCCGGGGGAGCGTGTCGACCTGGATGTGGCGGGCTTCCCCACGCTCCCAGATGGCCGCTACGAGCTGAGGCTCATGGAGATGAGCGGCGACCAGACCAGCAAAGCGAGCGTCAAATTCGATGTGCTTGATGCGCCGTTCCAGTGATAGCTAAGGAGTACTGATGGCTTTCCACCCTGACATCACACCCAGGAGCAGAGAGGATACAGCTGCAGGTCTCGCGCAGCTGGCACTGTCAAAGGCCAAAAAGCAGCAGACCCGCAAGTCCGGCAGTGCCACCTGGCATAACGACAATGGCACCAAGACTATTATCGGACCCGATGCCGGCTCCTCCGGCATCGCCCCCTGGGTGGGGGACACGACTGCGCCTGGCATGCCCACCGGCATCGGCGTGGACTCGGCTGCCGGCATGATCCTGGTCGCATGGGACGGCACCCTTAAGGGCGGCGTGCCCGCCGATTTCGACCACGTGCAGATCCTGGTGGACGGCGTGGAGGCTGGTCAGCTGCGTGTCAGGGGCACGGCGACCCTGGGCCCGTATGAGGCGGACAGCGTGCACCAGGTGACCGTCAGGGCGTGGGATGATGCGCATGCTGAGGACGGCAGCCCGGCCCCCAACGGGTCCGAGACGACTGCTCCTATGAGCGTGACGGTCAAGAGCGTCGTCGGTGCCGACGAGATCAAAGACGCGCAGGACAAGGCCCAGCAGGCCATCAACCAGATCGCCGGGGTCAAGCAGACCGCAGCCAGCGCCAGCCAGGCGGCCGCCGACGCGGGCAAGGCCGCAGCCAGTGCCACTGACACGGCCAGCCAGGCCAAGACCATCGCCGACGGCCTGTCCGGCAGTGTCGGCAAGGCCATGGACACGGCCACCAGCGCAGCTGATACAGCCAAGCAGGCCTCGAGCAGCGCAAGCACGGCTGTCAGCATGAGCGCGGCCGCTAGCAGCAAGGCCGACGCGGCCCTGTCGCGGGGCGTGGAACTCGTCCGAAATCCGGCCTTCGACCCGGCCTGGGGGGATCTGGACGGCTTCGGCCTTGCCATGGGCACGAGCGGTGCCCCCGCCAAGCCGCCCCTGCCTTACGCCACCTACGGAGCCTTGACGCAGCGGGACTACTTCAGCTCCTGGCGCTTTCCGTTGGATCGTGGACGCAAGTATCGTTTCGGCTTCTGGGCCATCTGCGACGGGAAAAACCGGGAGGATCTGCGCATCGGCTGGCGGTACGTCAACCCAAATACTCACTGGGATGAGGCGGTCACGGTCACGCAGGAGGAGGCGTCATCCTGGGTGTGGCGGGAGGCCGTCGTGGACACGCCAGACCAGTGGACCGACACTGACCGCAGTCTGAGCGTGTGGCTCAACATCGCTGGGTACGGGGACCAGGCGAAAGGCTGGTGGATCACCGGCCTGACCGTCCGGGATGTGACCGACAGCCAGGACGCCAAGGACCAGGCCCGGCAGGCGCAGACCACGGCCGACGGGAAGAACCGGATCATCGCCTCAGCATCCGAGCCCGCACATGACGGGCTGGCCCTGGGCGACCTGTGGATGCAGCTGGACAAGAACAGCAACGTCACGGGCATTCAGGTGTGGAACGGCAAGGCTTTCACGGATTACGTGCTGCTGGCGCAGCAGGTGCTGGTGGCGGGCAGCGTGGGCACCATCTGCCTAGCCGATGGGGCGATCACCGCCAGCAAGGTCACCGCATCCGAGGCCCTGCTGGAAAAGCTCCTGGTACGCAAGATCAAGGCGGACGAGATCGACGTGGGGAGTCTGACGGCCGCCATCGTCAAGTCCAAGCTGTTCACCACTCCCGACGGCCTGGTCGGCTTCGACCAGTCGGGCTTCTGGGCCAAGGGCAAGGACGGCAAGTATCTTTTCCGCGCCTCCGGCGACGGCGTGCAGGCGGTGGGCGGCTTCCAAACCGCCCTGGAAGGCGACCGCATCCAGCTGAGCCAGACCCTGATCCAAGGATCCAATACTGGCGGCCTGCAGGGCATCGGTGATGATCCGACGCACCCGTACTGGCTGATCTGGGGTGACCATACGGGATCGTCCAGCCGTCTGATGATGGGCACCAGCCCGCAGCAGCCGGAATTCCAGGCGAGCGTGGACACGCGGGGCAATCATGCTCTGGCGTCGGCCTCGCATGTGAGCCTGTCAGCCGGCAGGCTCCTGGATGTGGAAGGGCCGAGGATCACGGTGCAGGGCCTGCCTGCCGACTACCGGGACTATGACCCGGCCTACTACCTGGGCTGGTGGAGCAACTGGACGGACTACAATCACGCGACCCGCCTGTACAAGCGGGGCGGCGTCATCTTCCTTGAGCTGAACGTGCAGATCAGGCAAGGCCTTATCCCCGCCAATCAGACGATCCCGGTGGTGCGCATGGCCTCATCGATCATGCCCGACCACAGCCTGGACGTGCTCGCCTACGGCACCAGCTACGCGGTCGGACGCTTCCATGTTTTCGGCCCTAATGAAAGCCAGCCGCAGGGCACCATCAGCATCGGCACCAGGGACACGAGCGCGAACTTCTTCAGCGGCCAGATGTGCTGGGCGGCCTCATGACCGACCTGCTGATGCTCCTCCTGGAGAGCGTGGTGCCCATGCTCCTGACCGGCGTGGGCGGCCTATGCGGGTGGCTGCTGAAAAGCCACCGCAAGGAGGAGGCCAGGGACCAGGCCATGGAGACGGGCCTGCGCACCCTCCTGCGGGCCGAGCTCCTGGAGATCCACGCCAAATACGTGCCACTCGGCTATATCCCGGTGGCGGTCATGGAGGAGGCCGACCGCGTCTACCGCGCCTACCACTCCTTGGGTGGCAACGGCACGGGCACGAAACTCTACGAGGAACTGAAGGCCCTGCCCACCGTCGACTGACCTCCATCACCTGTCCCGCCGCCCATCCGGGCGGCTTTTTCATGCCTACCTTAAGGAGGATATGCATGCGATGGTCCCATGCGCGGCACGCCCGCGCCAAACCCAGATACGCGCGGATCATGGTGGGGGCGCTCGCCGTCCTGGCCATGCTCACCCCAGGTGCCGCCTACGCTGACGCCGGCTTCGACAACGCATCCTATCAGGGGTGCTACAACGCGCAGGCGGCCCGAGACTCGGGAGCCAGCTTTTCCATCACCAAGATCACGGAGGGCACCGGCTACGTCAATCCCGCCGCCGACTGCCAGCTCGCCGCCAACCGGGCTGCCGGCCTGCGGCTGGGTGCCTACGCCTACGCCAGACCGGACTACGGCAACAGCCCCGAAGCCGAAGCCGACCACTTCAACGCCCAGGCCAACGCTCGCGGGCTCGTGCATGCGGGCGTGATCCCCTTCCTCGACTGGGAGCCGCCAGCCCCATACAACTCGCATACGGACTGGGCCAAGCGGTGGCTCGACCGGGTCGCCTCCTACTGGGGGACCAAGCCGATCATCTACATGCAGGCCTCCAACATCCAGGCAGGCGACTGGAATGCCGTGGCCGGGGCCGACTACGGGCTCTGGGTGGCCGGCTACCCGAGAGGCTATGTCGGCGAGCGCCTGCGTGATCCTGGGGCCCCGCCCTACTCGGTGGCACCCTGGCATTTCGCTGCCGCCTGGCAGTACTCCTCCTCGGGGCATGTGCCCGGCGTAGGGACGGCCGTGGATGTCAACTGGTTTTACGGCGACTCCGTAACCTGGGCCAAGTATGCCAACGCGCCGGTCGGCACGCAGCCTAACCCGGTCGCCCCGTCACCCACTCCCAAGGAGGGCGCGCCCGTCGGTGATGCGTCCAGCATCGCCACAGCGGTGATCCGTGGCGAGTACGGCAACGACCCGCAAAGGCACGCCCTCCTGGGCAGCAGATATGACGAGGTCATGGCTGTGGTCAACGAGCGGCTCCGCGGCAACTCGGGCGGGGGTAACGGGAGCGGCATCTATGTGGTGCGTCCTGGCGACTGCCTGAGCATGGTCTTCGGCGGCTCCTGGCCTGTGATAGCCCGGCTCAACGGCATCAGAGCGCCCTACGTGATCTACCCGGGCCAGCGTCTCGCCACCGACCATGGGGGAGGCGGGGGCCGGACCGTGACCGTGCAGCGGGGTGACACGCTCTCCGGGATCGCCGCCAGGCTCGGCATCGCGCAAAGCCAGATTCACGGCTACCGGTCCGGCAACCCCAGCCTGATCTACGCCGGCGAAACACTCCACTACTAAGGAGGTGATATTTATGACCGATACGATCCCCGAGGATGAGGGCAGGCCCTATTGGCTGCCCGACTGGCTCTACCAGATCCTCAAATGGGTGGGGCTCGCGTTCCTGCCTCTGCTGGGGGCCTTCGTTCACAGCGTCGGCCCCGTCTGGGGTCTGCCCCATACGGACGCCATCGTGACTACGATCTACGCGCTGGGAGTGCTCATCGCAGGATGCATCGCAGGCAGCCAGGCCAAAGCATTGCTCAGCAAGTAGCGGCCCGTCCATAACACAATCGCCCTCGCTTCGGATGACCGGAGCGGGGGCGGTTTTTGCATTCAAAAGCCGGAATTTGGTGTGCTGTGGATATAAAAGTGGCATTGGGGCTGTGGTGGAAAAATATACGCCCGGATGTTATATAAGCTGACTTATCCACATTTTTTCAGTCAGGCCATCCTGCACTGCCGATGCTGTGTAGGCTGGGCCTTGCCGTGCCGTCCGACTCCCCCGAATAATGCGGACGGCACGGCGTTTTATTCGAGGTATCGGCTGAGCGTGCTGGTGGCCTTGCCTTGGATGGCGTGGTGGTGCATGTCGTAGTAGTTGAGCATGGTGTCGTCGACCCATCCTGCGGCGGCGATGATGTCGTGGTCGGGCACGCCCGCCTCGCGGCTGAGGGTGGCGAAGGTGCGGCGCAGGCTGTGGGGGGTGATGCCGTCCAGTCCGATCCGTTTGGCGAGTTTGGCGATCAGGCGGCGCGCGGCCCCCCTGGGCAGGCGCTGGCTGCCGCGAAGGAACACGGGGCCCTGTGTCCGTCTGCCGGTGATGCGGGTGATGGCCTGGCTGGTGGCCTGGGTGATGCCGATGCGCTGCTCCCATCCGCCTTTGCGGCGCACCCGGATCCAGGGGTGCCAGCCCGGATGGTGGTCGGGGATGTCCAGGTTGAGGGCCTCGCTGAGCCGGCAGCCGTTGAGCAGGAGGAGCCTGGTGAGGGCGTTCAGGCGCGGGTCCGGGTCCTGGATGGCGGCGTGCAGGAGATCGCGGGCCTGGTCGCGTTCCAGGATGGTGCCGGTGGAGTGGTTGGGCACTTTGGGCCGGCGCACGTACGGTCCGGGGTCCTCGGGGACCAGCCCGGCGTGGTGGGCCTGCTTGTACAGGTTGCTGATCACGGACAGGCTGGTGGACTGGTAGTGGACGGAGCGGCCCAGCTGGGCGCGCAGGTACCGGCCGTACACCTCGATGTGGCTGGCGGTGGCTTTGAGCGGGTCGATCTGGTTGAGGTCGCACCAGCGCAGCCAGGAGTTGATGGTGCTCTTGTAGGTGGCCCTGGTGGTCGGGGACAGGGGGGCCAGGTATTGGGCGATCACCTGGTCCAGGTTCATCTGCGCCATATGCGTACCGTCTCCTTGGCGATCAGCGGCTTGTCGGCCGGGCCCTTGACGTATGGGGGGATCCATTGCCGGCGGCGCAGCGCATGGTCGGGCCCGTATGCTTGGTTGCGCCAGAACCCCCTGACGATCCACCGGTGCGTCCATGCCCGCTGCTCGTCGCCGGGTTCGGCCGGCCGTCCCGGCCGGTGGAGGTTCTCGCGCAGGACCAGCATCTTGACTTTTCTGATTTCCGGCTCCTGGCTGGCGGGCAGCCGGTCCTGGGGGGACGGCTGTGCCGGCTTGGCCTGGCAGATGCGCGGCTCCTGGCTGAGCGCCCAGACGGCCAGGAGGATGTCGCCCAGGGCCTCGGGCAGCCCTGCCGTCGGGGTTGCGTCGATGGGGGCGAGGGGCAGGTCTCCCTCCTTAGCGCAGGCGTCATGGTCGGCGGTGTACAGGAGGGGGCGGATCAGCCATGAGCGCCCCTCGGGGCCGGGCCTGCTGCCGTCGATGATCCAGTGCACGGCGGCGATGGGCGGCATCCCGTCCGGCAGCTCCAGGCCCAGGCCGCCGTCGAAGCAGATGAACCCGGCCGGTGAGGGCGGGTCCGTGTCGGGCAGGCCTCCCGCCTGGGCGGTGTCCACCGCCAGCGTGGTCATGTCCCGGCTCACCCACCACAGGGGCGCGGCCGCCAGGCTGTCGGCCTCGTTCCACGCCTCGGCCAGCATCCGCTGATAGGGGGTGGCCTGCAGGAGCCGGGACGTCCTGGAGAGCCGATCCCGCAGCCTGCCGGCCAGCCTGGTGCGGATCCAGGGCAGCCATGCGGGGGTCAGCCGCGGCTTGTTGCGCCGTCTGCTCATCGTGCTCCTCTCCAACCTGCCGTGCCGGTCACCACTCGGGTAGCTGGTCCTTGTACTCCTCGACCTCGGTGCCGGCGAAGATGGCGCGCAGGTTGTCGAGGGGGAGCTCGTCGACGGTGTCCGGATCCTGGCTGTCATACCAGTCCTCGAGGATGTCGTGCACGTCGAGGGCCACGGTCATGTCGTCGACGTCCATGTCGGTGTCGTCGGCGAGATGCTGCAGGGCGGCCATCCGGTGGCTGCCGGTCAGGCAGACGCCCTGGACACTGTCGACCAGAATGGGGGCCCCGTCCCATCCGTGCCGGAGGATGGACTGGGCGATCTCGTCCACATGCTTGCGGTCCGTGTCGTTGGGGGTCGCGTAGCAGCTGATCTGCATGTAGGTCATCTCGTCCATCTTGTCCTCCTGTGCCCCTTGCTAATACCTATAATACATCTCTAGAGCTGTAATGCAAGGTGGGGTATCCGGGCGTGTCGCGCCAAGGGCGAGCCGTCAGTCGCCGTCGGCCTGGAGCCACTCGTAGTCGGGGTGTCGCTGCCCGTCCGTGTAGGCGTCGGCCAGCAGATCGACTATCCATCCCAGTTGCTCGGGAGTGAGCTGGTCGGCCAGTTCAGCGGGGATGCGGTCCCAGTTGGCGGCGAAGGTGCTGTGGAATTCGCCGACCCTGCTGTACTGCTTGGCCTGCGCGATCTTGAGCTCGTGCCGGCGCTCCTGCGCGTCCAGGCCCTCCATCCCCTCCCGGGTGAGGGCCTCGCGCATGCGCCGACGCCGGTCCGGGTAGGGCTCCTCGGAGTCGACCATCCAGTCGCGCCCCTGCTTGCGGGCGGTGCGCAGGCCGCCCCTGCGGGCCATCTGCCTGGCGGTCACCTCGGCCTTGCCGTGCATGGCCGCATACTGTGTGATGGGGATCATCGTCATATCAGGCCTCCTGCTTTGCCAGCGCCTGCTGGGCGGCCTTGACCGCGTCGATGGCGTACTGGTGGTCGATCCACCATGATGCCGATGTCTGCTCTTTGAGCCAGTCGATGATGCGGTCTGCGGCGGCGAGCTGTTCCTTGGCGGCCCCGTGCCCGGCCCAGCCGTCGCGGTCCTCCCGGGCCTCGTCCAGGACCTCCTCGCGGATGTCGTCGGCCCAGGCGACCTGCTTGTCGCTGCCCTCCAACGCAGGCAGGCCATCGTGCCCCTGGCGGGCCTTCGCCGTCCGGCATGCGGGGCAGTCGATCGTCCCGTACCAGGCAGCCTTCTTTTCGCGCTCACCGTGCACGTTGGTGCCGCAGATCTGCACTGTGTCCTCATGTCCGCACCTGTAGGTGATGCCGTAGAGTGCCATCTTGTCCTCCCTGTTTGTGTATCCCTTGCTGATACCTATATTACAGCGCTAGCGATGTAATGCAAGAGGGATGAGTCCAGGCGTGTCGCTCCAGGGCCGCGAGAGTAGTACAGTAGGCCATGTCGGCGCAACAGTCGGCAATGTCTCCCTGTCAGGGGAGTGGGATTGAAATGGTCTATGACTTTTCTATGGACTTGATTCACGGTAAGGCCGGGGGGCAACCTCCCGGCCTTACTCATATCGCAGACCAATACGGCCTAGCATGCAGCTATGGCCTATACCCCTGATGATGTCTCCCAGATCCCCGACAACCACCCCTCATACACACCCGCCTCCGACTCAGAGCGGGAGCGGCTGACCATCCTCCTGCACAAGCGACTCGACCAGGTCATCGACCAGGAGCAGCAAGCCGGCCTCAGCCGACAAGACCGCGAGCGCCTGACAGCCACACACCAGCAGATCAGAGCAGACCTGACCGCCATCAGGTACGGAGCCACAGAGCGAACCGTCAGGGAGATCGAGCGCAGATACCGGAGCAGGTAGATCGACTAATCTTACTTATATGTATAAACGTATAAATGCGGAAGTTAATATCGACGACAACGCCGCTAGCATCCTTCCCAAAGACGACTATACGTATTTGCTGGGAGCATGCCTATATGTTTTTGACGGTCTGACTGGTTTTATCGTCGAGATTATATTGTACGACAAAACATCGAAAGAAACTTGGTATGACTTGACCGACAAATCGCCCATACAGCTCCTCAGCAGGATAGAAAAGTCTATCGACGGCATATTGGGGACTCATATCAAAGACGACTTTAACGGTCTGCGCAAAAGGCGGAATCGCATCGTTCATGCGTTCACTGTCACATATAACCACGAACAGGCACTCGAAACTAAAACGACCCAGGGAGATGCGCACCCTAACGAGCAGACTCCTATTACCAGAGAGTGCATGGAACGATTTATAGCTGACGTGATGGCTCTCCAGACCCAATTAAATGGTGTAAGAGATCAGCTAGGGAGTAAAGATTTGGACTGATTGAAACTGATCTGCTCCAGGCCAAGGCTCTCATCCAGGGTCTCCATCGCCCGCAGGCGCTCGCTGTCGTCCGCGTGACGGTAATGCTCGACCATATCATCGGAGGAGTGACCGACGATCTCGCGGATGAGTTGGAAGTCGACTCCTTGGGCTGCTAGGAGGGTGACGACGCTGTGTCTGGTCTCGTGGCCTGTGTGTTCGGCTGGATTGATGCCGGCCAGTCTCATGAGATGGTCGAAGTCCTTTGTGTCTTCCTTGCCTTTGATGGGGCTTCCGTCCTCGTGGCGGAAGATCAGGTCGTTGCCAGCCTGCTTGCCTGCGGCTTTGCGGTAGCGGGCGAGGAGGGCTTTGAGCGGGGGGATGATGGGGATGACGCGGCCTGACTGGCTTTTCGGCCGTGTGAGAGCGCATAGTCCGGTGAGTGGACGCAGGTCGTAGTTGGCGGGGATGCGCCATGTGGCTTCCGGGCATAGGCCGGCTTTCTTCCTGCCGCATGGGTAGATGCCGTCGTGTGGGGTGCCGCATCCGTGCTCCTTGGGAACTTCCTGGAGTTTCCAGTCGACGGTGTAGGTGGATTTCCGAGGATTGTATGAGGCCCATTCGGCACCGAGTATTTCGCCCTGTCGCATGCCGGTGAGCAGGCGGAACCACATGCGGACGCCGATTGCGGGGGCCATCAGTTCGGGGTCGCTGGCCGCCTGCAGCATGGCCTTCATCTCGGGTACGCTGAAAGCCTTCCGCTCCTTTTCGGCACCGACCCGGTGGGGGACTGGCACGGTGAGCACGGGATTACTGTCTATCAGCCCGTCCGCGAGCGCGCTTTGCATGATCTGGTTGAGGCAGGTGTGGATCTGCTTCTGCAGGCTGAGCCCTGCCTGGCCGCTCGGATTACCGTGCTTATCGTAGGATTGCGCGTTGTTGATGAGGCTGCGGATGATGCTGGGCTTGATCTTGGCTATGGGGTAGCCGGCGTACTCATGCAGGTGCACGTCCACGATGGTCTTGTACATCGTGTAGGTCTTTGGGCGAACTTCCTTCTTCTTGTTTTCAAGCCAGGTTTCGGCGTAGCCGCCGAAAGTCGAGGAGAGCTCCTTGGGAGTTCCGTGCTGCTGGATGTCCTTGAGCAGGTCGGTGAGCTTCTGCAGGCAGGCGCGGTAGCTGGCCGCGGTGACAGTCTTGCGCTTTGGTGCCCCGGACGGGTAGTAGCCTATCGGGACCATGGCCCGGTACCTGGTCTCACCTGATGCTGTGGTGTACGAGCGAGGACGGTATACGCCTGTCGAGCTCCTGCCCATCGGACCTCCTGATTTTTGCGAATGTATACTATATGTATACTATCCGTTCGGGTACTGATTGGGTACCGATTGGATACTGTTTACGGTGCTAATCGTTGGAATCAAGCCATTCTTGGAGATGAATCGTTGGAATGCCAACAAGGGAATTCTACCAT
>NZ_AWUO01000013.1:0-45726 GCF_000499185.1 Bifidobacterium sp. A11 | reverse complement strand
CTGTGGTGCGCACACCGGACCGGCCTTGCAGGCACTGGGCTGCGCGGATCAGGCGGGGGGACGCCCAGGCCGCCGCCCACCAGCAGATAGTCAGCCGGCTTCCCCAGGTCGAAGCCATGGCCCAGGGGCCCCAGCAGGTCCACAGCCATGCCTGGCTGCAGGCGGGAGAACTCATAGGTCCCCTGGCCCACGACGGCGAAGATGATCTCGATCTGCTCGCCCTCCAGGACCCGGCTGATGCCGAAGGGCCTGGGCATCATGGTCATGCGGTCGGCCGAGTAGAGGTTGATGAAGGCTCCTGCCGGAGCATGGGCTGCCAGGTAGGGGTCGCAGATGGTCATCCGCCAGACCTGCCGGTCCAACGGCTCCATGCCGGTGACCTGGGCCGTGCGGCGTCCGGGCATCCGGCCTGCCTGTTGGGCCTGCTCCTCCACCCGGCTGGTGGATATGAAGAGGTTGGGTTTCATCGGGCCTCCTTGATCGCCTGATTGAGATCGTCCTTCATAGCCTGCGCGGCTTGGCGGGCGTCGCGGGTGACCATGCCCAGGGCCGCCTGAACGCTGAGCTGCGGGCTGTAGTCCGGATCCTTCCGCCAGGCTGCGATGATCCCCCGGGAGGAATTGACCACAGCGCCGCCGCCGGACCGGTCGAACATGGGCGCAACGTCGGCCGCGGAACCGCCCTGGGCTCCATAGCCGGGGACCAGGAAGAAGGTGTGGGGCATGGCCTGACGCAGAAGGGCCCCGTCGTCGGGATGGGTGGCGCCGACCACGGCTCCAAGCCGGGAGTATCCTGATTCGCCGATGGAGGGCCGCCCCCAGGATTCGACCAATTCGCCCAGGCGCTGATAGATGGTGCCGCCGCCTGAGTCCGTATCCAGGCCCAGCTCCTGGATCTGGCTGCCCGAGGGGTTGGAGGTGCGCACCAGGGCGAAGAGGTCGCCTTGGATGTGCTCGGCCGCCTGCAGGAAGGGTTCCACCCCGTCGGAGCCCAGGTAGACGTTGATGGTCAGGGCATCCTCGTACCAGGGGAACCTCCCGCCTGTCCGGGCCGACCCGTCCACTGCCTGCCCCGGGGCGAAGGGCAGGGGAAGCCCGTCCAGGTGAGCGGCGTAGGCCTGAGCCGTGGAGCCGATGTCCCCGCGCTTGACATCCCCGATGACGTAGAGGCCGCGGTCGGCTGCCGCCCGGCAGGTGCCGGTGTAGGCCCTGATGCCCCAGGGTCCCAGGGCCTCGTACATGGCGATCTGGGGTTTGACTGCAGGCACCAGGTCGGCCACGCCCTCCAGGATGGCCAGGTTGAAGCGCAGATAGGCCCGGGCCAGGTGGTCCGCCCAGACGGCCTGAGCCTGTTCGCCCTGGGTCTGCTGCGGATCCTTGGGGTCCAGGCCCATCTGGGCCATGCTCCCGGCGGCGCGCTGCCGGGCCTGTTCGATCAGCTGGCTGGGCAGCAGTTCCGGTCGCGGATCCAGGCCGACCACGGTCGGATTCTGCTTGTCCTGGATGAGCGCGGTCAGTCGGTCCATGCTCAGATCCTTTCCCTGGTGATGACACGGCTTGCGGGCAGGCGGGAGAAGACCAGATGCCCATCCTTGATGGTGGCCATGATCCGTCCGGTCAGTTCCGCCCCGGCGAAGGGGGTGTTCCTCGCCTTGGAGTGGAAGCGGTTGGGATCAACCTTCCACTTGGCCTCAGGATCCAAGATGACCAAGTCGACGGGTGGCTGGCCAGCCTTATTGACCGTGTTGGCCATGTACGAGGGCAGGTCTTCGGGCAGGAACCGGTGCATGCCCATGAGCTCTGCTGGAGCTAAGGACATGAGCTCGATCAGGCGGTCATGGCTGATGAGCCCGCTTTTGACCAGGACCTGGTTGCAGACCGCGTAGGCAGTCTCAAGGCCGATGATGCCGTTGGGGGCATCCTTGAGCCCCAACGCCTTCTCAGCAAGAGTGTGGGGGGCGTGGTCGGTGGCGATCATGTCCACAGTGCCGTCGGCCACGGCCTCAAGGGCAGCCTGTTGGTCGGCGCGGGACCGCAGCGGAGGGTTCATCTTGGCCATGCTGCCGCAACGCAGCAGGTCCTCGTCACAGAGGGCCAGATAGTGGGGTGCGGTCTCGCAGGTGATCGGCAGACCATGGGCCTTGGCCCGGCGGACAGCTTCGAACCCGCCGGCGGTGCTGACATGTTGCAGATGCACCCTGGTGCCGGTGCGTTCTGCCAGGGCGATGTCCCGATTGATGATGGCGGTCTCGGTGGAGGCTGGAATCCCCTCCAGTCCTAGCTGGCGGCTGACAGCACCAAGGTTGACCTGACCGTGCTCGTGGTGTTCACAGTGGTCCAGGATGGGCAGATCGAATTCCCGGGCATTGGCGGCCACAGCCTCAAGGGCCTGATCGGCGACGGCCGAGCCGTCGTCACTGATGGCCACTACAGGGTGTGCCCATCCGTGGCCGGGCAGGTGCCCCGACCAGTCGTCTGGGTTTGAGGCCTGACGGCCTGCCCGGTCCTTGGTAGCAGCCACGCAGAGGGCATAGTCCACCGGCAGGCACAGCCCGTGGTCACGTTCATAGGATTCCAGGTATTCGATGACCGTGCGCCCGTCGGCCATCTTCGCCTGGCCGTCCATGGCGGGCTGGGTATTGGGCATGAGCAGTATCAGCCCGTAGCCTCCGGCCGCTGCGGCAGCTGCGCCGGTGACCATATCCTCTTTATCGGTCTGCCCAGGGTCGCGCAGGTGGACGTGGGGATCGACCAGGGCCGGAGCCAGTACCAGCCCCGAAGCGTCTATCTGATCCGCCCCTGCCGACATGGCACCGGTCTCGTCGATCAGCGCGCTTTCGACTGCCTGGGGAAGCACCAGATCGACCGCCCTGCCGCTGCGCCAATCAGTCAACCCCAGCAGCCGCATGTCAGTCTTCAGCCTTCTCGTCGCAGTAGTCGCAGCGGTAGACCCCGGCAGCGTCCAGGTGGAAGCGCTGGTCCACGCCGGTCTCCACCGTGGTCACACAACGGGGATTGACGCAGGTGATGACGTTGACCAGATGGCTGGGGCGGTCAGGCTGATGCTTGCTGACGATCCTGCCCTGCCGGACCACGTCGACGGTGGCCTCGGGGGCGATGAATCCCAGGGCGGTCAGATCCAGATCCCCGGTCTGCTCGATCTTGATGATGTCCTTGGACCCGTACTTGCGGCTGTCCGTGTTCATGATCAGGGCCAGCCGGGTCTGCGACGGATCCACGCGCAGGTAGTGCAAGACCTTCAGGGCTGTGCCCGCACGAACGTGGTCGATGATGATGCCGTCAACAATGCTGGTGACCTTCATGCGGCCACCTCCTTCTGCTTGCGGTAACCAGGCAGCTCGTCGCCCAGCAGGGCGCTCTCCAGGGCCATTCTGACCAGCATGCCGTTGCGGACCTGCTGGAAGTAGGCCGCCCGCGGATCATCGTCCACCTCCACGGCGATCTCGTTGACCCTGGGCAGCGGGTGGAGGATGGCCATGTCGGGGCGCGCGGACCGAAGCTTGTCGGCATTGAGAATGTAAGTGTCGCGCAGACGCAGGTAGTCGTCCTCGTTGAAGAAGCGCTCCTGCTGGACACGGGTCATGTAGAGCACGTCCAGGTCGCCAATGACCCCATTCAGGTCCCCGGTCTCACGGTAGGTGCAGTCGGCCGAGGAGCGGATTCGTTCCAGGACGTATTCGGGGGTGCGCAGCTCGTCGGGGCTGATCAGGACGAAGTCCACATGGCCCAGGCGGCAGAGGGTGGTGATCAGGGAGTGGACGGTGCGGCCGAAGGTCAGGTCCCCGCACAGACCGATGGTCAGGTGGTTCAACCGACCCTTGCGGGCGCGGATGGTGGCCAGGTCGGTCAGGGTCTGGGTCGGGTGCATGTGTCCACCGTCGCCGGCGTTGATGACCGGGACCGTGGCTGCCTGGGAGGCCACCAGAGCGGCCCCTTCTTTGGGGTGGCGGATGGCCACGATGTCGGCGTAGTTGGAGACCGTCTTCAGGGTGTCGCTGATGGACTCCCCCTTGGAGACGCTGGCCAGCTGGGCGCCGGCGAACCCGATGACCTGGCCGCCCAGACGGAGCATGGCCGTCTCGAAACTGAGCCGGGTGCGGGTGCTGGGTTCATAGAAGAGCGTAGCCAGGACCCGGCCGTCGCAGGTGTGGGCCACCTGGCGGCGATGGGTATCGATGTAGGCCGCCCGATCCAGCAGGTCCAGGATCTGGGTCATGGGAATGTCGTCGAGGGTTACCACACTTCGCCCACGAAGGGGAACGACGGCGGAAGAGGTGTTGGATGCGTGATCAACTTGTTGGGACAACGGCTCACCTTCCTCAAGGTGGCCACCTTATGTGACCTGAACAAGCATACGACCCCGGATGGACCCAGGGTCAGCCTCCGTAAAAGAGTCGTTCCATGACCTGCCTGCAGCGGCGCATGGCCGCCAGCAGCTCGTTGACAAAGTGCTGGCCTCGGTGGGCCGGGTAGCCCAGGCAGACCGCGATGCCTCCCAGAACCTGACCGTCATCAGGCAGGATGTCCGCCTGGGAAACACGTCCGGACCAGAGGAAGTTGGCGTTGCGGGCAGCCGTGCAAAGCACCCAGCTGCGGCGTAGGGCCTTGGCATCCTTGGTCTCGATAAGTCCCGCAGCCTCCAGGGCGTCCAGGGCTGTCAGCGTGCCGGTGACCTGCAGCTCAGGCAGATCGTGGGCATGACGCAGCTGGAGGAGCTGAACCGTCCACTCCACATCAGATAGCCCTCCCCGGCCCAGCTTCAGGTGCCGGTCCCGACGCACGCCGCGCGGCAACCGCTCAGCCTCCATCCGGGCCTTGAGCCGGCGAATCTGCCCCAGCTCCTCCTCGTTGGGCGGCTGCTGAGGGTAGCGCAGCGGATTGGCCGTACCCTCCAGAAAGGCCTTGGCCAGGTCCGCATTCCCGGCAGCGTATCTGGCCCGGATCAGGGCCTGATGTTCCCAGGTCTCGGACCATTCGCGGTAGTAGCGCTGGTAGGAGTCCAGGGAGCGCACCAGAGGACCCTGGCGTCCTTCGGGACGCAGGTCAAAGTCAAGGTCGATGCCGGGTTCCAGGCTGGCCCGTCCAGCCAGGACGGCCCGCAGGTCGGCGGTCACCCCACGTGCGAATTCGGCCGCCTGGTCCTGGTCGGCGCCTGAGGCAGGACGGTAGATCAGCATGATGTCGGCGTCCGAGTTGAAGTTGACCTCCCTGCCTCCGTACCGGCCCATGCCGATGACGGCCAGATCGGCTGGTGCGCTAGCCTGTCCCAGTCGGTGGTCCACAGCCCAGTCCAAGGCTGCATTGATGGCTGCATCGTAGACATCGGACATGCCCGCCAGACAGGCCTGCTGATCGTCCACACCGCTCATCCAGCCCAGTCCAATACGCTCGATCTCCTGGCGGCGCATGGCCCGCACTGCGGTGGCGAACTCCTCCAGCGAGTCCGCATGCCGTGTCCGATATGCTGCGGCGCGCTTGTCAAGGGTGGCCCGATCACGGGGGATCATGTCCTGGTCATGGCCCAGCCAGGTCACCGACTGGACGGACCGGGCCAGGGCGCCGGACAAATAGCGTGAATTGGACAGGACATGGCAGAGGCGGCGGGCGGCCGAGGTGGAGTCCCGCAGGAAGCCCAGGTAGGTGCTCTTGCCGCCGAAGTGCTCCTCAAGGGTTCGCCAGCCCAGGAGTCCCATGTCCGGATCCTGCCCCTCCCCCAGCCACTGGAGGACGGCGGGCATGAGGATCCGGTTGATGCGCGCCGATCGGGTGACCCCTGTGGTCAGGGCTGTGACGTGGCGAATGGCTGCATCGGGGTCGGCGAAGCCGATGGAGGCGAACCTGGCGCGGGCCGCCTGGGGGCGCAGGCTGACCTCGTCCTCATCCACCTGGGCGTTGATGGGCAGCATGGGACGGAAATAGATGGCCTGGTGAAGGTTGCGGACTTCGATTCTGGTGGCCTGGTATTGGGCCAGCATCTGGTCGGCGTGCAGACCGAAGGCCCGGGCCAGCCGCCTTAGATCGCGGTTGCTCTCCAGCTCCTCCAGGCTGGGCGGCCGCTGGCCGAGTATGCCTGAACGGGTGATTTTCGGGAAGAGGTGGGTGCGGCGCAGCTGCCACATCTGCAGGCGATGCTCCATGACCCGCTCGAAGCGATAGTCCTGGTCCAGCTGGTCGCCGTGCTTGCGTGAAATGTAGCCGCCGCGGGACAGGGCCTGCAGGGCATCCAGGGTGGCCGGACAACGCAGATCCGGGTCGCTGGAGCCATGGACCAGCTGGAGCATCTGGACGGTGAATTCCACATCCCGCAGTCCGCCCTGGCCCAGCTTGATTTCGCGCTCCTTGCGGTCCTCGGGTATCAGCCGCTCCACACGCTGGCGCATCCGCTGGCAGTCGTAGACGAAGTTGGGACGCTGGCAGGCACCCCAGACCAGGGGCTCGACCATGGCCGAATAGTCCTGTCCCAGGGCCTTGTCGCCAGCGACAGGACGGGCCTTGAGCAGGGCCTGGAATTCCCAGTTCTCAGCCCACTGGGCATAGTAGTCGGCGTAGGAGGCCAGACGGCGCACCAGGGGGCCGTCACGTCCCTCGGGCCGCAGGGCGGTATCGACCTTCCATAGCGGCGGCTCGGTCGATCCGGGAATGACCGCCTGGCAGACCCGCTGCAGGAGGACGGCCATGGCAGTGCCGACGGCAATAAGATCAGTCCCATTCGGGTCCGCCCCAGAAGCCGGCTCCACCAAGTACATGAGATCCGCATCGGACACGTAGTTGAGCTCCTGGGCGCCCAGCTTGCCCATGCCAATGACGGTCAGACGGCATGAATCCGCATTGGGGACCTGACGGCAGGCAATGCTCAGGGCCCCTTGGAGTGCGGCATCGGCCATGTCTGACAGGGCCCTGCTGATTGCTGGCTCCAGCTCCAGAGGGTCCTCAGCTGCCAGGTCTCGGGCCATGACTGCAGCCAGCTGCAGCCGGTATTCGAACCGCAGTGCATCGGCATACGCGGCCAGTGAAGGCGAGGATTCTGAATTCTTCTCCACCTTGTCCAAGGCGTCAAGGATCCGCCTCTGCCTGGTTTCCGCCGGGCAATCAGCCAGGTGGTCGGGGTCGAGGGCGGCCGCCTCTGCCAGCTCCGGCCGCGAGCGCATCAGTCGGCCCATGGCCTCCGAGGCCCCCAACACCCTGATCAGCGACTGGGCAGCCTCTTGGTTTTCCTGCGGGGATCCGGCCAGAAAGCCCGGCCGGGCTCCTTGCGGATACTGCTCCAGAATTCGTATCAGCCCCGCAAGGGCTTCGTCCGGATCACAGGCCTGGTCGAGACTCTGGACCAGGGTTTGCTCCAGAGCCTGGTCGTCCACCAGGCGGGCAAGCCGATCCAGCCGGACCCGGGCCTTGTCCAGGTCGTGCAGCCCAAGATGGATCAGGGTCGAAGTGGTCGGTTGCGCCGGATCTTCCATGACTCATCCCCTGCCTTTGCTTAAGGCTCCGCGACGACTCTGATGTCTGCGGAGCAGGTACAGGCATTATAGGGGTGACGGGTCGTCAGCCCTTGCGGCCCTCCCGAAAGGCGCAGACAGCGCAGTATACAGTGACGACGGCTAAGCACACGGAGAAGATCAGTGTGGGCCATGTCAGCAGGCTGCCGTCCCGCACAGCCTCAGCCAGGGATTGGACCAGCCAGATGGCGCAGGCTGCAGCAGTCAGGCCATACATCCGAGAACGAGCCTTGCCGGTGATACGCACGATTGTGCTCCTTTTTACCAATGTTCCAAAGATGGTTGATCGGCATGAGGGACGGCAAGTGCCCATCCCTCATGCCGATGATTGGTTAGCTCTTGCGGCGCTTGGACATGACGTCGATAGCCACGGCCAGCAGGAGCACCAGCCCCTTGATGGTCTTGACGATGGCCGTGTCCACGCCCATGATGGACAGTCCCTGGTTGATCACACCCATGACGAAGGCTCCGACGACCGCCCCGGGAATGGTGCCGATGCCGCCGGTGACAGCTGTGCCGCCGATGAAGCAGGATGCGATAGCGTCCATTTCGAACTCCATACCAGCTTGGGCGGTGGCCGAGGCCAGTCGTGAAAGCATGCAGATGGCCGCCACAGCGGACAGGAAGCCCATGTGGACGAATAGCGTGAAGTCCACCCGTTTGGCGTTGATGCCCGAGAGCACGGCAGCCTTGCGGTTGCCGCCCACTGCGTATACATGTCGGCCGAAGACGGTCCTGGTGAGGATGAAGTTGTAAATCAGGACCAATACGGCCACGATGACCAGCATTATGGGCGTCCCGCCCTGGTTCTCATTGCCGGAGGAGGCCAGCAGGTAGGTCACGAAGAGGATGACGACTGCGGCCACGATGATCTTGCCGGTCATCAAGGCCTTGGGCTCGGGAACCAGACCTACAGCCAGGGTCTTGCGGCGGCGGGCAATCTGCGACCATGCGTATGCCAGGATGCAGATCAGGCCCAGCACCACGGTCAGGCCGTCGAAGGGGCCCCACCATCCCAGGATGTTGGGCAGGTAGTCACGGGCGATCCCCCTGAACTGTGCGGAGGTGATAGGCACGGACTCGCCGACGATGACTGTGGCCAGACCACGGAAGATCAGCATGCCGGCCAGGGTGGTGATAAATCCTGGAATGCCGATGACGGCGACCCAGAAACCCTGCCAGATGCCGATCAGCAGACCTACGATCAAGGACAGGCCGATGGCCACGATCCAATTGACCCCCATATGTTCCATGAGGATGGCGCACACGCCTCCGATGAAGGCCACCAGCGAGCCCACCGACAAATCAATGTGGGTGGCGATAATGACCATGACCATGCCGATGGCCAGGATGATCACGTAGGCGTTCTGCTGGATCAGCGAGACGAAGCTGTTGGGTTTGAGCAGCACCCCCTTGGTCAGTATTTCGAAGACGACCACGATGACCACCAGGGCGCCGACGATGCCATACTGCCGGGCGTTGCTGGCCAGGGAGGCCAGAATGCCAGGTCCTGCCTGTTCTTGTTCCACCGCCTGGGCGGTGCTCTTGTTGCTGTTGGGCGAGCTCATCTGGCTGCCACTCCCTTCTTTTCCTGGGTCATGCCCTTCATCAGATACTCCTGCGAGAAGTCTCGGCGCTCCACGTCGTTGGTGATGACCCCCTGGCTGACCGTATAAATCCGGTCACAGATGCCGATCAGCTCGGGCAATTCAGAGGAGATGACCACCACAGCCTTGCCCTGGTCGACCAGCCGGTCGATGATCTCGTAGATCTCGTACTTGGCTCCCACATCAATGCCTCGGGTGGGCTCGTCCAGGATGAGCACATCAGGATCCGAGATCACCCACTTGGCCAGCACGACCTTTTGCTGGTTGCCGCCGGAAAGGGTGGAGACGGGCACATCGATGTTGCTGCACTTGATGTTGAAGTCCTTGCGGTACTCCTCCACCCGTGCCCTCTCCAGGTTCTCGTTCATGACTCCATGGCGGCTCATTTTCTTGAGCGAGGCCAAGGAGGCGTTTTCCCTGATGTTCTGCAGCAGGTTGAGTCCGAAGACCTTGCGGTCCTCAGTGGCGTAGGCCAGGCCCGAATCGATGGCCGACTGGACGTTCGGCAGCTCGACCTGACGGCCATGCATCTCGATTCTGCCGCTGATATGGCTGCCATAGGACCGCCCGAAGATGCTCATGGCCATCTCGGTGCGGCCCGCACCCATGAGTCCCGCCAATCCGACGATCTCACCCTGGTGAACCACCAGATTGGCATGATCGACCACGGTGCGTGAGGGATCCTGCGGATGGTGGACGGTCCAATCGCTGACCTTGAGCACCTCCTTGCCGATGTGCGGCACGTGCTCGGGATAGAGGTTGGTCAGCTCGCGGCCGACCATCTTCTGGATGAGCAGATCCTGATCCAGCGGGTGGTCTTGGTCGATTCGCATGCCGCCCACCGTGGAGCCATCCCGTAGAATGGTCACCCCATCCGCAATCTGCCCCACCTCGCCCAGCTTGTGGGTGATGAGGATGCTGGTCACTCCCTGCTGGTCACGCAGCTGTCTGACCAGATCCAGCAGATGATCGGAATCATCGTCGTTCAAGGCGGCTGTGGGCTCATCCAGAATCAGCAGCCTGACGTGCTTGGACAGCGCCTTGGCGATCTCCACCAGCTGCTGCTTGCCCACTCCAAGATCCATGACCCTGGTGTCGGGTTTCTCGTCCAGCCCCACACGCTCCAACAGACGCGAGGCCTTGGCCCTGGTCGTGTCCCAGTCCATGACGCCATTGTGGGCCTGCTCATTGCCCAGGAAGATGTTCTCGGCAATGGATAGGAAAGGGCTCAGCGCCAGCTCCTGGTGGATGATGACGATGCCGTCGTCCTCCGAATCATTGATGGTCCGGTAGCGGCAGGGCTTGCCGTCGAACAGGATTTCGCCGGTATAGCTGCCGTGAGGGTAGACCCCGGACAGCACATTCATCAGGGTTGACTTGCCGGCCCCGTTTTCCCCGCAGATGGCATGGATTTCGCCCTTGCGCACGTCCATGTCCACATTGGACAGGGCCTTGACCGGACCGAAGGTCTTGGTGATTCCCTGCATTCGCAACAAGATGTCCTCGTCGGACATGCTTTCACCTCCTGTGCGCCGACCGTCCCTCCCCTTGACCGGAAGCGGGACGGTCCGGCGCGACTGTGATGCCAACCTCACTTGGTCAGCTGATCGAATCGTGCCTGGGTCAGGTAGTTCGCCTTGACCAGATCGGTCAGGTTGTCCTTGGTGATGGCCTTGGGATCCAGCAGCTTCGAGGGCACCTTGATGCTGTTGTTGTCAAAGGTGCCGTTGATGCCGGTAACCTTCTTGCCCTGGGCAATTTCGATGATCATGTCGTAGACGGCCTCGGCCAGCTTGTTGACGTCCTTGAAGACGGTCTGACCCTGCAGTCCCTTGGAGATGTTGGCCACGGAGATCTCCATGGCGTCCTGTCCGGTGATCTTGGGCCAGCTGTCAGTATTGGGCTGGATGTCGGGCCTCTTGGACTGGATGGCGTTGATGACCCCCTGGCTGATGCCATCATAGGGGCTCAGCACGGCATCCAAACGCTCGCCGTGGGCGTAGGTGGAATCGAGAATGGACTCCATATCCTTCTGAGCCTGTTCGGTCTTCCAGGACTGGACCGAGATCTTCTGCCAGTCGGAGAGTTTGAAGTCCTTGGTCACGCCGCCGCCATGCTGGGAGGGACTGACCAGAACGCCCGACTTGAAGTAGGGCTGCAGCAGCTCCCAGGCGCCCTTGAAGAAGTACTTGGCGTTGTTGTCATCGGGAGAACCGGTGAAGAGCTCAATATTGAATGGACCCTTGGCTCCGTTTTTGAGTCCCAGCTGGTCGATCAGCCAGTTGGCTTCCAGCACGCCGGTGCGCTCAAGCTGGAATGTCGCATAGTAGTCAACTGCCTTGGTGTTCATGATCAGCCGGTCATAGGCGATGACCTTGGCCCCGGCATCCTTGGCCTTCTCGACAGCAGGCCCCACGGCGGTGCCATCCTTGGAGGCCACCACCACGATCTTGGCGCCCTTGTTGACCATGTTCTCGATGTCGGCGTTTTGCTGGGCGGGCTTGTCATCCGCGAAGGAGAGCACTACCTTGTAGCCGGCCTTCTCCAGTTTGGTCTTCAGATTGTTGCCGTCCTTGTTCCAACGCTCCTCGGACTTGGTGGGCATGGACACACCGATGGTGGCTCCTTTGCTGATCGCCCCTCCCTCCTGGGAGGAACTGGAGGCACGTGATCCGCCGCAGGCGCCCAGTCCGGTCAGCATGGCGACGCCAATGACTGCCGCCATGGTTCGTTGCATCATCTTCATGAAGACTCCTTCATCTTTGAATTCTCTGGCAGGCATCTCCGTCTGCCTGGGCCCCTTCATTGCAGGCCCAGTGGTCAGCATACCCAATTGCGTTAACTTTATCAACTCAATAAAGCTGATTATCTATTTATCTGTTTCGTACATGAACTTAATAATTCGCTCGAACTTTTTACTTTCACCGGCCCAAGGGGTGCACTGGGCGGGGGCAAGCCACGATCTTGGCTACACTGGAACCTATGGCACATCGATTGTTCGGTTCACAGTCCTCACTGCGCGAGGCCAACCGTGCCCTCCTGCTGGATACGATCCGAAGATTCGGCGCCATGACCCAGATCGAATTGGCTGAAAATACCGGGCTCTCAACAGCGACTGTCTCCAACCTGGTACGTCAGATGGGCGATCAGGGACTTCTGGAGACATCCTCCACCACCAGAAACGGCCGTCGCGCCACCCTGGTCATGCTGGCCCGCCGCAAGGGCCTCGGGGTCGGGCTCTACATCGGCCGTCACGAGATGCGGCTGGAAGTGGTCGATGCCAGCCATGCCATCCTGGCAGAGCATGATATGGCCCTGCCACGGCAGCACAAGCCGGACACTACCCTGGAACGGGCCATGATCCTGATCAAGGAGACGCTGACTTCCATTGGTGCCCAACCGGATGAGCTTGTCGGTATAGGCCTGGCCATGGGAGCCCCTGTGGACTGCAGGACTCACCAGCTGGCCATTCCCGGCATCCTGCGAGGCTGGGACAAGGAGGATCTGATAGGCACCTTCCACGAGGCCTTCCAGGTGCCGGTCCAAGTGGACAACGACGCCAACTTCGCGGCCATGGCCGAATTGAGAATGGGCGTGGCGGTCGGCAGACGCAACTTCGTCTACATCCACGCCAACGACGGTGTGGGCTCTGGGATCGTCATCAACGGCGAGGTCTGGCGGGGCACCACCGGGCTTGCGGGCGAGATCGGCCATGTTCAGGTGGATCCCCTGGGCGATATCTGCATCTGCGGCAACCGTGGGTGCCTGAATACGGTGGTGGATGAGAACCGCTTGGTCTCCTTGCTGAGCGTGACCCATGGGAACATGACCCTGGAGGATCTGGTGGCCAATGCCGTCAAGGGGGACCCCGGCTGCCGGCGGATCGTAGGCGACGCCGCCATCCGCATCGGCAATGTAGTGGCTGATCTCTGCAACGCCGTGGATCCCGAGGTAGTGGTCCTGGGAGGCATCCTGAGCACAACAGAAGACGTGTTTCTGGAGCCCCTTCGTGAGACTCTCCAGCGCATGCTTTTCCCCGACGCCATGGTCCCCATGGAGGTGCTCCCTGCCCGCTATCCGATTACCGGATCGGCTCTGGGGGCGGCTATGATGGCTGTCGATAGCGTCAACGAACACATTGATGTGTCCACAGAATCCGCGGGTCGATCATCGTAGAGGAGGTGACCTGGATTGCATGAAACCACTGTCTTGATGCAGATGGACGACCTCTGCATCAGGTTCGGGTTCGTTGAGGCCCTCAAACATGTAAGCCTGGACATTCGCCAACATGAGGTGCTTGCCGTCGTGGGCGACAATGGTGCAGGCAAGTCCACCCTGGTCAGGATTTTGTCAGGCCTGATCCGACCCGATCGGGGTACGCTGATCTGGAAGGGCCGACCAACCAACATTCCCTCGATCAGAGTCGCCAATCAGTTGGGCATCGCTGCCGTCTTCCAAGGCCAGGACTTCTGCGACAACCTGGACGTCTCCTCCAACCTCTTCCTGGGCAAGGAACTGCGTGATCGTCACCATCGTCGTGATGACGAAGCCATGCGTCGGCGTACTCGTCAGGTCCTGCAGTCGCTGTCCTCCCCCATCCGAGTAGGCCAACCCATGGCAACCCTCTCCCTGGGACAAAAACAGACCGTCTCAATCGCCAGAACCTTGCTGGACAATCCCGAGTTGATCCTCATGGACGAGCCGACGGCCTCCTTATCGGTCATGCAGTCCGCCGAGGTGCTCAATTACATCAAGCGCATGCGTTCCGAAGGCCGCAGCATTCTCATGGTCTGCCACGATCTGCCGGATGTCTTCGCGGTTTCCGACCGCATAGCAGTCATGCGCCAGGGTCGGCTGGTGGGCGTCCTGCCTACGGCCAAGACCACCTATGAGACCGTAATAGCGCTAATTTCAGGCATTGATCCCGAGGATGTCATCCAGGACCAGGAACAACTGGATGCCATGGCCAGAGCCAACGCCCGCGTCCACGCTCTGCGCGGCACCAGAAAGATCCTGCCTGAGCAATCATGAACGAAGGAACCCTAGAATGCAGCTGACCGATATCCTCCTGACCATTGCCTGCGCCCTGGTAGGGCTGGCGGTGGGACTGATCTACGGATTTCTGCCAAAGAAAAACGACCGGCTGACCGACTCGCAGCAACGCTGGACACCGATCCTATCCCTGATCGGAGTCGGCCTGGTGGTCGTTCTCATTCTGCTGGGACGTGACCTGGCCTCCTGGGTAACCATCGGAGGGATGATCCTTGGTCTGCTGATTGGCATGATACCGCCGCTGAACAGAGCTGCACTCAAGGTCTGGCCATGGTTGAGGCCCCGCACCGACAATCAAGGCCGAAAGCGTCGCTGAAAGCTGGCGATCATGCTATTGCGGTCATCGGTGCGGGGCATTCCCTTTTTATGCGATCATTTCTGGTTGCCGACCGGCTCCTCCTTGGCGCCCACCTGCCGGAAGAGGTGACGGACGTTGTGCCAGATGCGCCTGGTGACGCCAGAATGATTCATGGAGTACAGGTGGATGCCATCCACCCCGTGCGCCACCAGGTCGGCGATCTGCTGTGAGGCGTAGATGATGCCCGCCTCGCGCAAGCTTGCCCGGTCGTCACCCCAGCGCTCCAGGATGGACTCAACCGCCGCCGGGATCCGAGCCTTGCAGACCTCGCTCATGTGCCGTACCTGGCCCTCGTTGGTGATGGGCATGATGCCGGCCTCAATGGGCACCTGGATGCCGGCTGCCCGGGCCCGGTCCAGGAAGTCCAGAAAATCGGCGTTGTCGTAGAAGAGCTGCGAAACCAGATGATCCACGCCGGAATCCACCTTGATTTTCAGATTCTCGATGTCCTCCTCAGGCGAGGCGGCCTCCGGGTGAGTCTCCGGATAACAGGCTCCGTATATCGACAGGTTGGGCCGACGGGAACGGATGTAGGCGGCCAGGTCGCTGGCATGGTCGAAGACTCCGGCAGGCTCGCGCCCCTCCACGCTGTCGCCGCGCAGGGCCAGCACCGCTGCCACCCCTGCGTCATCGAACATGTCCAGGGCCTGGTCGATCACCTCGTGGTCCGCGTACTGGGCGGTCAAGTGCGCCACGGCAGGGATGCCGTACTCGGTATGGATGGTCTTGGCTATGCGGGCCGTGGCCGTACGGTCTGAGCGCCGGCCGGTCCCGTAGGTCACCGAGATGAAGTCGGGCATCAGCCCTTCCAGACCATCCAGGGTGTCATAGATGGTGCCCACCGGGGCATCGCGCTTGGGGGGAAAGACCTCCAGGGAAAAGATAGGCTCATGCATGATCCGACTCCTGACTGGACGATAGCTCCGCGCGCACCTGCTGTGCGGCGGCCACCATGTGCTCCAGACTGGGCCAGGTCTCCTTGTCGCCTCGGGTCTTCAATCCGCAGTCGGGGTTGATCCAGACCTTGGCCGCGTCCAGCTTCTGCAGGATGGCGTGGATCCGGTCCACGATCTCCTCGGTTGAGGGGATGCGCGGCGAGTGGATGTCGTAGACTCCGGGGCCTGCCTCGGTCTCGAACTTGGCCTCCTGAATGGCATCCAGGACGGTCAGATCGGAGCGGGAGGCTTCGAAGGAGATCACATCGGCGTCCATGGCATCAATGTCCTTGATGATGTCATTGAACTCCGAGTAGCACATGTGGGTGTGAATTTGGGTAGTGGGTTTGACGCCGGAATGGACCAGCCGGAAGGCGGGGATGGCCCAGTCCAGGTATCGGCTGTGCCAGTCGGAGCGCCGCAGCGGCAGCTTCTCGCGCAGGGCGGCCTCGTCGATCTGGATGATGCGGATGCCTGCGGCCTCCAGGTCCAGGACCTCGTCACGGATGGCCAGGGCCAGCTGGCGGGTCTGCTGCTCGTGATCGATGTCCTCGCGGGGCCAGGACCAGTTGAGAATGGTCACCGGACCGGTCAGCATCCCCTTGACCACATGGTTGGTGCGGGACTGGGCGTATGAGGACCAGCGCACGGTGATGGGCCGGGCACGGGAGATGTCACCCCAGACGATGGGAGGCTTGACGCAGCGGGTGCCATAGGACTGGACCCAGGCATTCCGGGTGAACAGGTAGCCCTTGAGGTTCTGGCCGAAGTACTCGACCATGTCGTTGCGCTCGAACTCGCCATGGACCAGAACATCCAGACCGATCTGTTCCTGGTGGTCGATGACCTGGTCGATCTTGCGGGCGATGAAGTTGTCGTAGTCCTCCTGGCTGATTTCCTTCTTGCGTAGGCGGGCCCGCTCGGCGCGGACCTCGCCGGTCTGGGGGAAGGAGCCGATGGTGGTGGTGGGCAGCAGGGGCAGACCCAGCTCCTGGGCCTGGATCCTCTGGCGCTCGGGCCGGGCCGGGGTGCGGACAAAGTCCTCGTCCTTCAGGCCGGCCAGGCGCTGCTGCACCTGCGGGTCAGGCTGGACGCGGCTGCCGTCGAAGAGCTTCTGGTTGTCGGCAAGGGCCTTGCTGGAGCGGCGCTGATCCTCGTCGGCATCGGCCAGCTGGGCCAGGTCGTGCAGCTCGCCCAGCTTCTCCAGGGCAAAGGCGAAGTGGGGCCGCACGGTGTCGGCATCCAGCCCGTCCTCGTCGGCCACGGTGTAGGGCACGTGCAGGAGGGAACATGCGGTGGACACCACCACGTTCGAGGTCACCTGGTGCAGGGCATCCAGGAGGCCCAGGCTGACCGCATAGTCGTTGCGCCAGATGTTGCGGCCGTTGACCAGGCCGGCGAAGATGGTGGTTCCCTCCGGCACGCCGTGCTCCTTGAGGGCCGCCAGATTCTCATCCCTGCCCTCGATCAGATCCAGGCCGATGCCGTCGAAGCCCAGGTCAGCCAGCCGGTCATAGCAGTCGCCCACATGGCCGAAGTAGGTGTTGAGCAGGATACGGACCTTGCCCTGATCGCTCTGGCGGGCCTTGAGAATGGGCTGGTAGAGGGTTTCGAAGAGGTCCAGGTCGCCCGGTTCCTTGTCCAGGACCAGATAGGGCTCGTCCAGCTGTACCCAGTCGGCGCCCAGGCCAATGAACCGCTCCAGAATGGTTGCGTAGGCTTTGGCCAGGTCCTGCACCAGTGCCGGATCGAGATCCAGCAGCTCGCCCTGGGGGCCGCGTGCCAGCTTGAGGAAGGTATAGGGGCCGATCAGCACCGGCTTGGCGGCGATGCCCTGTTCGCGCGCCTCCTGGAACTCCTTGAAGGGCTTATCGCCTTCCAGAGCGATTTTGGTGTCCTGATCGATCTCGGGCACCAGGTAGTGGTAGTTGGTGGTGAACCACTTCTTCATGGGCAGGGCGGTCACGTCACCCTGCTCCCCCTGGTAGCCGCGGCCCATCGCGAAGAGGGTATCCTCGGGACCCAGGCCCAGCTTCCGATAGCGCTCTGGCACGACGCCCAGGAGGATGGAGGTATCCAGGACCTGGTCGTAGTAGCTGAAATCATTGACGGGAATTAGGTCGACGCCTGCCTGCTGCTGAAGCTGCCAGTGCCTGGCCCGCAGATCAGCGGCTGTGCGCCGAACCTCGTCCAGATTCCGTTCGCCCTTCCAATAGCCCTCGATGGCCCTCTTGAGTTCGCGGTGCGCGCCGATGCGCGGGAATCCGGACACGGATGTAATCGCTGCCATGAAACCTCCCAGTTTCGTCCTGATGTCTTTGGTCAGCCTATCAGCGGCGGGGGGAGGCGGGTAATTGGTGCAAATAAGGTGTCGCCATAACCTGAATCGATAACGACAGGACGGCTGGCAGGTGACCGATGCTCACTGAGACTGCCTGCATAAGATTGACTTAGGCTTGTTCCGCCGGTCAGTCCTCCAGATCCTGGGGGCCCAGAATGCCAAGCAAACGGGCCTGATGGGTTCCCCAGTCGGTCAATGGCCGCTCGGAGCCCAGCACGACCATAGTGGCCGGCGGCAGTCCAAGATTGAGCAGGTCCAAAAGGTCAGGATCGGAGTTGTCCTCGGCCAGCCACTGTGAGCAGATAGACACGGTGGGCTCATGCCCTAGGATGAGGACCCGGCGGTCACGGTCCTCAGTCTGCGCCAGCTGGTCGAAGACCGCCTGCATGCCGGACTCATAGAGGGATTCCCGGTAATCGACCCGGGGTCCGTCGCCCAGGGGTTTGAGCATGCCGTCCAGGGTCTGACGGGCCCGGGGCGCACCCGAGCAGATGATACGGTCGGGCACCAGGCCCAAAGCGGTCAATCCACGGCCCATGATCCGGGCCTGTTTCTGGCCACGGTCGGTCAGCTGGCGGCTGCGATCGCCCTGTGACCCCTGGCGTTCCGTCTTGGCATGACGCATGAGCATGAGGGTTCGGCTGCACCTGCGCAGTTCCTCGGCCTTCAGACCTTTTCGCAAACCCATGCCATGCTTCCTTTCCCGAAGTTCCTATCAGGCGTCTTTTCCATTATGACAGAGCCGGGTGAAAGTGAGGGTCATGGGCGATCAGCCTTCTTGCTCCTTGCCGTCTTCCAGAGTGCGCACCTGATGGTCCAGATCACGCAACACCTTGCGTAGCTTGCGATCGGAGACCCGGCGCAACTCCAAATCCTCGAGGTCCTCCAGGTCTTCCTTTTCGCGCTCGCGATTTGAGCCGCTGATCTTGGCGGGCCGCCGGCCCTGATCCACATCGGTCTGGTAGTCCTTGGTAGCCCGGATATGCTTGCGCAGAGCCTGTTGGCCGGGAGCCATGGCCCTGCTGGTCAAGAGGAAGCCGGTGTGCCCTATCATCTCATGCTCGGGTCGGACCGCCAGACCGTCGGCCTTCCAGGAACGCTCCAGGCTCTCCATGATCTCGGGTTCGGTCCACCGACCGTCGGCACGTAGGGCCTCGGCCAGTCGGCTGAGCTGGGTGGTGGTGGTCACGTAGGCGGTCAGCACGCCGCCGGGGGCCATGACCCGGTAGGCCTGATCCAAACGGTTCCACGGGTCCAGCATGTCCAGAACAATACGGTCGAATTCGTCCTCGGGCAGATCGCCCGCAACGGTGTCGAAATCGCCGGTACGCAGGTCCCACTGGGCAGGGCGCTGCCCAAAGAATACGGTGGCGTTGCCCATGGCCACCCTGGCGAACTCCTCCCGCCGCTCGATGCTGGTCAGTTTTCCTTCGGTGCCGATGGCATCCAGAAGCCCCAGGCTCATGGCCCCTGAACCGGCTCCCGACTCCAGAACCCTCATGCCGGGACGGATGTCGCCCAGAAGGATGACCCGGGCCACATCCTTGGGGTACATGATCTGGGCGCCGCGCGGCATGGAGAGAATATAGTCCTCAAGCCGTGGACGCATGACGGTAAAGGCCCATCCTCCGATGCCTCGCGAGGACTTCCAGGGCTTGGCTCTGTCATGCTCACCTGTGTCGGTGTCGGCATCCTGCTTGTGACGCATCTGCCGCCACTTGTCGGCCGAGATGGTCACCACCACGGACCCCTCGGGCAGACCGATCATGGCCTCGTGCGGCAGGAGACCGTGGTCGGTCTGGGTCAGGCCACCAGGTTCCAGCATGACCGTCAGCTTGCGGCCACGCCGGTCGGTCAGCTGGACCCGCTCCCCTACACTCAGCGGACCGCGTCTTAGGCTCATGCCTCCTCAGCCCTCCTCGCCCTTGGTGAACTGGGAGTTGTAGAGGGAGGCATAGGCCCCGCCGCGCTCCAACAGCTGGTCGTGGGTGCCCTGTTCGACTACCGAGCCGTGGTTGACCACCAGGATCAGGTCGGCATCACGGATGGTGGACAGCCTGTGGGCGATGACGAAGGAGGTCCTGCCCTTGCGCAGGGTGTTCATGGCCTGCTGAACCAGCAGCTCGGTCCTGGTATCCACCGAGGATGTGGCCTCGTCCAGGATCAGGATGTCTGGGTCGGACAGGAAGGCCCGGCAGATGGTCATCAGCTGGCGTTCGCCCTGGCTGAGTTCGCTGCTGTCCTCATTGAGGACGGTATCGTAGCCCTGGGGCAGCTTGCGGATGAACTCGTCCACGTGGGTGGCCTTGGCGCCATCGATCATGGTCTGCTCGGGGATGGTCTGCCCCTCGTCCAGCCCGTAGAGCAGGTTGTCGCGGACGGTCCCGTCAAAGAGCCAGGTGTCCTGCAGGACCATGCCGAAGTGGCTGCGCAGGTCGTGACGGGTCACCCTGGAGGTGTCCACGCCGTCGATGGTGATGCGTCCGCCCTGGATCTCGTAGAAGCGCATGAGCAGGTTGACCAGGGTGGTCTTGCCCGCCCCGGTGGGCCCGACGATGGCGATGGTCTGCCCGGGCTTGGCCTCGATGGACAGGTCCTTGATCAGCGGCTCGGCCGGATCGTAGGAGAAGCGGACGTGGTCGAAGCGGACATGGCCCTCGACCTTGCCTCCGGTCTCCTGACCCAGATGGTCGGGATGCTCGATGTCCGGGACCTCTTCGGCCTCGTCCAGGAAGTCGAAGACCCTGCGGCAGGAGGCCAGGGAGGACTGGAGCATGGTGCCCATGGAGGCCAGCTGACCGATGGGCTGGGAGGCCTGACGGGTGTACTGGGTGAAGGCCTGCAGACCGCCCAGGCTCATGCTGCCGTTGAGCACGTGTACGCCGCCGATGATGACCACGATCACGAAGCTCAGGTTGCCGAAGAAGGTTGACATGGGCGTGACCAGAGCGGAGAAGAAGGAGGCCTTGAAGCTGGCCTGGTAGAGCTCCTGGTTGCGCTCCTCGAACTCTTCCTCGGCCTTGCGCTGGTGGCCGAAGGCCCGGACCACCATGTGGCCGGAGAACATTTCCTCCACGTGGCTGTTGACCTGGCCGGTGCGGATCCACTGCCGGGTGAACTGCGGCTGGGTCTTCTTGAGGATGATGCCCGCGCACAGGGCCATGACCGGGATGATGATGAAGGCGATCAGGGTCAGCAGGGGCGAGATGGTCAGCATCATGATGAAGGCGCCGATGATGGAGAAGACCGAGAAGAGCAGCTCGCCCAGGATCTGCTGCAGGGTGCCCGAGATGTTGTCGATGTCGTTGGTGGTCCGGCTCATGACCTCGCCGCGCGGGGTCCGGTCGAAGTACTGCAGGGGCAGCCGGTCCAGCTTGTCCTCGATCTGCCTGCGCATGGTATAGACCGCGTCGGAGACCAACCGGGTCATCAGGAAGTTCTGCACCAGCCTGACCAGGATGGAGATCAGGTAGATGCCGATGACGAACATGAGGATGGTGCCGAAGCGTCCCCAGTCGATGCCCACGCCAACCTGGACGTTCATGGAGTCGATCATCCGGGCGAACTTGTCCTGGCCGCGGGATTGCAGGTAGGTGACCACAGCCTGCTTGGGGGTGCCGGGCTTGGCGCCCATCTTGACCAGCATGGATCCCAGCAGCCCCTCGAAGAGGACGTTGGTGGCCTCGCCCATGACCTTGGGTCCGATGACGATCATGGCCACGGCGATCATGCCGGAGAGGACCATGACGATGACCCTCCAGGGGCTGGCCAGCAGATAGTGGACCAGCCGGCCCACGGTGTGACGGCGGCCGCCCACGGCCTGCGAGTCTGTATTTACGCTCAAGTTCTTAGCCATCTACTCGGCCCTCCCCTCGTCAATGCTGAGCTCTTCCACGTCGGGACCCTGCCCGCCCTGGGACTGGACAATTTCCTGGTAGGTTGGGCAGTCCTCCATAAGCTGGTCGTGGGTACCCCGGCCGACGATGCGGCCTCGATCCAGGACCAGAATCTGGTCGGCCTGGCGTATGGACGCCGCCCTCTGGGCCACCACGATCTGGGTGGCCTGGCGGGTGACCGGCACCAGGGCCTCGTGCAGGGCCCGGTCGGTGGTCATATCCAAGGCAGAGAAAGAGTCGTCGAAGGTGTAGATGCGGGGGTTGCGCAGGATGGCCCTGGCCATGCAGAGCCGCTGCTTCTGCCCGCCAGAGAAGTTGGTGCCGCCCTCAGCCACGCGAGCGTCCAAGCCCTCGGGGATCTCACGGACGAAGTCCTCGGCCTGGGCGATGCGCAGGGCTTCCCAGATGCGGTCGTCGTCAGCGTCTGGGTCCCCGTACTGCATGTTGTCACGGATGGTGCCGGTGAAGAGGGTGGCCTTCTGCGGGACCGGCCCGAAGATCAGGGCCAGCTGGTCGGGGTCGTACTCACGCACGTCGTGCCCATCCACCAGGACCTGGCCGTCGGTGACGTCGAACATGCGGTTGGCCAGCCGGATGATGGTGGACTTGCCGGATCCCGTGGCCCCGATGATGGCCGTGGTCGTTCCCGGCCGGGCAGTGAAGGAGATGTCAGAAAGAACCGGGTCCTGGGCGCCCGGGTAGCTGAAGTCCACATGCTTGAACTCCAGAAGCCCCTGGGGGTGCTCGTTGCGGTAGGGGTGCTCGGGTGCGGCGATCTCGCTGGTGGCCTCCAGGACCTCGTTGATCCTTCGGGCGGCCACAGCGGCCCTGGGCAGCATGACCGACATCATGGCGGCCATCATCAGGCCCGACAGGATGATCATCAGGTACTGGATGAAGGCCTGCAGGGCACCAATCTGCATGGCCCCGGAATCGATGCGGCGGCCGCCGAACCACATGATGGCCACGTTGGACATGTTCAGCAGGAACCACATGAGCGGCACCATCATGCTCATCAGCCGGCCGGTGGAAATCAGGACGCCGTAGACGTCGCGGTTGGCCTTGTCGAAGCGGGCGGCCTCGGTCTTCTCGCGGACAAAGGCGCGGATGACCCGCACGCCGGAGATCTGCTCGCGGACCAGTCGGTTGACGGAGTCCAGCATGTTCTGCAGGCGGGTGAACAGGGGTCCCATCCTGCCCATGAGCACCAGGGCCACCAGGAGGATCAGGGGCACGATGACCGCCAGGGACCAGGTCAGTGGGCCGTCCTGGCGCAGGGCCAGAATCAGTCCGCCGATCAGCATGACCGGGGCCTGCAGGATGATCATCAGGGTCTGCATGGTGGTCATCTGCATCTGTTGGACGTCGTTGGTGGTGCGGGTGATCAGGGAACCGGCCGAGAAGCGCTCGATCTCGTTGAGGCTGAAGCCCTCCACCGAGGCGAACAGGTCCCTGCGCAGCTCGTATCCCATCCTCATGGCCAGCCGGGTGGCGCAGTAGACGGCGACTATGTTGGCCACGATCTGGATGGCGGTGATCCCCATCATCTGCCAGCCGATCCGGTAAATGGCATCCTGGTCGCCTACGGCCACGCCCTTGTCGATGATGTCCGCCTGCAGGTTGGGCAGGTAGAGGTTCAAGGCCGTCTGCGCCACCTGAAAGAGCACCAGAACGGCCACCTGGAGCCAGTAAGGCCGCAGGTAGCGAGTCCATATCTTGATCACGTCAACATCCTTCACGCATACAGGTCTGCCACGGTCCCCGGGCAGACAAACCACCACAGTCTATACCCGCGCCTTGGAGAACGAATCTGCTATTCCTTGAGCTGATACGGGCGTGTCAGAACGTGGTCAACAGGCAGTGGCGTTCAGACGGCGAAGGCACCCCAGCGTCCGTCACGGTGGACCACGGTCAGATCCAGACCGAAGAGCTCGCTCAGGCGCGGACCGGTCAGTCCACCCTCCAAGGGGCCCTGGTAGACGATGGTGCCCGGATCCGGGTCACCGGTGTCTGCAGTGTCGGCAGGACGCCGGCCCATCATGGCTATCCGGTTGAAGCCCAGAGGGATTTCCTCAAGTCGGTGGGTGACCAGGATGACCGTGCGGTCCTTGTCTTCACGGCCAATGTCGCTCAAGGCCCTGAGCACCAGCTCCCGGCCGCCCAGGTCCAGCCCGGTGGTCGGCTCGTCCAGGATGAGCAGGTCGGGATTGGCCATCAGCGCCCGGCATATCAGCACACGGCCGCGCTCCCCCTCGGAGAGCCGATACATGCGCTTGCCCTTGAGGTAGGCGATGCCGAACCGGTCCATCAGGGCCAGGGTGGCCTCCTCCTGCTCGGGCGTGAAGGTCTCCCTCCAACGGCCGGTGGTGTCGCTGAAGGCGGTCAGCACCACATCGTAGGGATCCTCCTGAGGGCTGATGGTCTTGGCCAGGCCGGCCGAGGCCAGTCCTATCCGATGCCGGTAGGAGAAGACGTTCACCTTGCCCAGCCGGTTGCCAAGGATTTCCACGCTGCCGGTGCTGGGGAAGCCTCGGGTGCTCATCATGGCCACCAGAGTGGATTTGCCCACGCCGTTGGGCCCGAAGAGGACCCACTTCTGCCCCTGGCCCACTTCAAGGTTGACATCGTCCAGTATGACCCGGCCCTGACGGCGGAATCCCACGTGCTGCATGCGCACGGCCTGCTGTTCTGCCACGCTTTCGCTCATGGTCACAGGGCCGTTCCGTAGGAGTCCAGACGGGGATTGTCCCGATTGCCGCCCACCAGGAAGAGTCCCAGTACGCCCAGGCAGAAGACCGCCGCGATGGCGATGGTGGCCCAGATGGGAACGTGGGGCAGCCACATGCAGACCAGGAAGGCCAGGCCGGAGCAGATGATCAGGGCCCAGACCAGGATTCGCAGCCATTGACGCACGCCGCTGGGAGCCCTCAGCAGACGGGGGTTGCGGTCATTGGGGTCCACGGAGTCCTTCTGCACCAGGTCATCGGTGTGCCCAGTGGGCTTCCACTCGGCGCCCTGGCCAGCCTCCAGCCGACGGGAGCGCTCCTGCAAGGCCCGTTCATCCATCACTCCGGCCCTGCCCTTGGCCGTCATCCTCCGGTCATCATTGCCGCCACGGCGGCTCCGCTTGGCCTGCGCCCTACGTTCAGCGCGGTTGGTCATATCCCACTGCCTCCATCCCTTCGATCGGCACCATACCTTTTCATATTAGCGTGGGCGCCGGTCGGCCGCGGGCAGGGTCATGGGGCGCTCATCGGCTCGGATGGGGGCGGGCAATTCAGTGGCGCCTGTCAGATACCTGTCCACCGCCGCAGCGCAGGAACGGCCCTCGGCCAGTGCCCAGACCACCAGGGACTGACCGCGTCCGGCATCACCGCAGACGAAGATGCCGTCACGTTCGGTGGCATAGTCGGCATCCCGGGCCACGTTGCCGCGTCCGTCCAGCCCTACGCCGGTCTGTCCGGTCAGGGTAGCCGTCTCCGGATGGGCAAAACCAATGCTGATCAGCACCAGGTCGGCAGGCAGAACCCGTTCGGTGTCGGGGTGGGGAATGATTCGGTCCTGATCGTCACGACTGACATCCACCACGCGAACGCCGCGCACCCGTCCCTCATGGTCCCGGTCGAAGCCGGTGGGGGCACTGGTCTGGTCCAGGTTGATTCGGTCATCGGAGCCGTCGCCCAGGTATTCCAGGCTGTCTACCGCGTACTCGTAGTGACCGCCCTCCTCCATGGAAGAGGTGGGATTGTAGAGCCGGGCGTAGGTCGGCCAGGGCCGGTTATCGGGCCTGGACGAGGGCTCTTTGGGCCGGATCTGCAGGACGGTGACCGACTTGGCGCCCTCTCGCAGGGCCGTGCCCAGGCAGTCGGACCCGGTGTCGCCGCCACCGATGATGATGACGTCCTTGCCGGCTGCATCGATGTTGTTGATGGGCTCGCGGCCCATCAATTTACGGGTTGGGTCGGGCAGGAAGTCCATGGCGTAGTGGATGCCCTGCAAATCCCGACCGGGCAGGTCCACCCGCCGGGGTTCGGTGGAACCGATGGCCACCACCAGGGCGTCGTAACGGGCCCGTAGCTGATCCCAGCCCAGGTCTCGGCCGATTTCGACGCCAGTGCGGAATCGGGTCCCCTCGGCCTCCATTTGCTCCAGCCGACGGTCCAGCAGGGACTTCTCCAGCTTGAAGGCGGGGATGCCGTAGCGCAGGAGTCCGCCTATGGCATCGGCACGCTCATAGACCACCACCGTGTGTCCGGCCCGGGTCAGCTGCTGGGCGCAGGCCAGACCTGCGGGACCCGACCCGACCACGGCCACGGTCATGTCGGTAAGCCGCTGCGGCGGTCTGGGCTTGACCAGACCCAGGGACCAGGCCTGGTCGATGATGGTCTGCTCGTCCAGCTTGATGGTGGTGGCCGGCTGATGGATGGAGAGCACACAGGAGGACTCGCAGGGAGCCGGGCAGATCCGTCCGGTGAACTCCGGGAAGTTGTTGGTCAGGCTCAGCCGCTCGTAAGCCTCCTCCCAGCGACCCCGGGACAGCAGGTCGTTGAACTCGGGGATCAGGTTGCCCAGGGGGCAGCCGGTCATGCAGAAGGGGGTGCCGCAGTCCATGCAGCGGGCGGCCTGCTCGGCGGTCCAGGGCCCGGGGCCAGTGGTCTGGTGCACGTCGCGCCAGTCCTTCAGGCGTTCAGCGACCGGGCGCTCGGCGAGCTCGTGCCGGGTGCGTACCTTGAGGAATCCCTTGGGGTCGACCATATCAGTGCGCTCCTTCCATGACCTGGGCGTAGGTGGCGTCCCAGACGCCAGGCGCGTTGAAGTCCACCTGCTCGCGCTCGGCCTCTTCCATGGCCTTCTTCATGGCCAGATAACGACGGGGAACCAGATGGGTGAACCGGGCCAGCGCGCTTGGCCAGTCCTCCAGCAGGTCGGCCGCAGCCTTTGACCCGGTCAGCCGGACATGCTCCGCTATCAGTTCCTTGAGCATGGCCGCCTGGTCCTGGTCAGGCTCCAGGGCCAGCAGGGAGCCATCATTCCAGGCTTCAGGATTGAGCCGTGAGGCATCCATGTCCAGCAGGTAGGCATCCCCTCCCGAGAAGCCGGCACCGAAGTTGCGTCCTGTGGAACCCAGAACGACCACCAGTCCGCCGGTCATGTACTCGCAACCGTGGTCGCCCAGGCCCTCGACCACGAAGCGGCCGCCACCATTGCGTACGGCAAAGCGCTCCCCGGCCCGTCCAGCCACGAACATGTCACCCGAGGTGGCACCAAATCCAGCCACGTTGCCGCAGATGACGGTCTGGTGCGGGTCGAATCGAACGCCTTGGGCGGCGCGGAGGACCAGACGACCTCCGGACAGGCCCTTGCCTGCATAGTCGTTGGCCTCGCCGATCACCTGGATGGTCTCGCCCCTGGGGATGAAGGCTCCCAAGGATTGACCGGCGGAACCTGTCAGCGTGATGTCCACGGTGTTCTGCGGCAGGCCAGCGGCTCCGTATTTGCGGGTAATCCTGTAGCCCAGCATGGTGCCCACGCTCCGGTTGACGTTGCGCACGGTTGTCTTGATGGCCACCGGCCGGCCCTCGTCCAGGGCATCGACAGCCTGATTGATCAGGTCCACATCCAGGGACTTGTCCAGTTCGTGGTCCTGGGCCTGGGTGTGGTGCAATACCGTGCCCGGGGTGGGGCCTGGCTTGCGCAGGATGGCATCCAGGTCGATGCCTTGGCTCTTCCAGGTCTGCACGGAGGGGTCCCGGCGCAGGCACTCCACATGGCCGACCGCCTCCTCCAGGCTGGCGAAGCCTAAAGAGGCCAGAATCTCCCGCACCTGGCGGGCCATGAACATGAAGAAGTTGATCAGATCCTCGGGCCGACCCGTGAAGCGCGAGCGCAGCTCCGGATCCTGGGTGGCTATGCCCTGGGGGCAGGTGTTCTTGTGGCAGGCCCGCATCATGACGCAACCTTCCACCTGCAGCGCTGTGGTGGCGAAGCCGAACTCCTCGGCCCCCAGCAGGGCGGCTATGACCACGTCACGGCCGGTCTTGAGCTCCCCGTCGCACTGGACCACGATCCGTGAGCGCAGGTCGTTCATGACCAGGGTCTGCTGGGTCTCGGCCAGGCCCAGCTCCCAGGGGGTGCCCGCGTGCTTGATGGCATTGAGCGGAGCCGCCCCCGTGCCGCCGTCCTGGCCGGAGATGAGGACCACATCGGCATGGCACTTGGCCACGCCCGCGGCCACGGTTCCGACTCCATGCTCGGAGACCAGCTTGACGTGGATCCTGGCTCGGGGGTTGGCCATCTTCAGATCGTGGATCAGCTGCTTGAGGTCTTCGATGGAGTAGATGTCGTGGTGGGGCGGGGGCGAGATGAGCTCGACCCCGGGGGTGGACCGTCTGACCTGGGCGATCCAGGGCGGGACCTTGGCGCCCGGAAGATGGCCGCCCTCCCCCGGCTTGGCCCCCTGGGCCAGCTTGATCTGCAGGTCGGTGGCCGACACCAGATAGTCGCTGGTCACCCCGAACCGGGCCGAGGCCACCTGCTTGATGCGGCTTGTCCGAGCCGGGTCTGCGATCCGGTCCGGCGACTCGCCGCCCTCGCCGGAGTTGGACCGGGCCCCCAGCCGATTCATGGCCAGGGCCATGGTCTCATGGGCCTCCTGGGAGATGGATCCGTAGCTCATGGCTCCGGTGGAGAAGCGGGTGACGATGGACTCGGCGGACTCCACCTGGTCCAGCGGTATGGGCGCCCTGTCGGAGTGCAGCTCCATAAGGCCGCGCAGGGTCATACCCTGCTTGGCCGCCGCGTTCACATGGTCGGTATAGGCCCTGAAAAGCTCGTAGTCCCCGCGCTTGGTGGACTGCTGGAGCAGGAAGATGGACTCCGGGTCGTTCAGGTGATCCTCGCCGGTGCGCCGCCAGTGGTAGTTGCCGCCTGTCTCCAGGTCATGCCCGGAGCCGGCAGTCCATTCGATGGGGTAGGCCACCCGATGGCGCTGGGCCACCTCGGCGGCGATCTCATCCAGACCTATACCGCCCACCAGGGAGGTGGTGCCGGTGAACCAGCGATCGATGACCTCACGGCTCAGTCCGACGGCCTCGAAGAGCTGGGAGCCACGGTAGGACATGATGGTGCTCACACCCATCTTGCTCATGATTTTCAGGACCCCGGTACTCAGGGCCCGGACCAGGTTGGCGGAGGCCTTTTTCGCATCCACGTGGAGGTCGCCGCTGTTGGCCAGGTTCTCCACGGACTCCAGAGCCAGGTAGGGGTTGACGCAGGCGGCGCCGTAGGCGATCAGCAGGGCCACATGGTGGACCTCGCGCACGTCGCCGGCCTCCACCGCCAAAGAGACCTGGGTGCGGGTGTGCCGACGGAGCAGGTGGTGCTGGACGGCCCCGGTCAGCAGCAGAGAGGGTATGGGCCCCCAGATGTGGTTGGAATCCCGGTCGGAAAGGACAAGGACATTGCAGCCCTCCTCGATGGCCTGATCCACCTCTCTTTCGATGGCTTCCAGACGCTCCTCAAGGGCCTTGCCACCGCCGGCGACCTGGTAGAGGCCGCGGATCAGACGGGGGCGGAAGCGGCCTTCCAGGACCGGCGCCCGATCCAGGCGCTTGATCTGGGCCATTTGGACGGAGTCCACCACAGGCAGGTCGATGTGAATCTTCCAGGCGTGCTCGGGGGTGTCCTCCAAAAGGTTGGGCTCGGGGCCGATGGCCGAGGCGATGCTGGTCACCAGCTCCTCGCGCTCCCAGTCCAGGGGCGGGTTGGTGACCTGGGCGAACTTCTGGGTGAAGTAGTCGAAGAGCATACGGGACCGGCGTGAGAGCACAGCGATGGGCGCATCATTGCCCATGGACCCGATGGGCTCCTTGCCGGTTTCGGCCATGGGCCCCAGCAGCATGGTCAGATCCTCCCGGGTGTAGCCGAAGGCCTGCTGTCTGCGGTGGACCGAGATGCGCGAGTAATTGACATGCTCGCGCTCGGGCAGGTCGTCCAGGCGGACGGTGCGTTCGGCAATCCACTTCCTGTAGGGGTGCAGACTGGCCAACTGGTGCTTGATCTCGCTGTCGGGCACGATCCGGCCCTCTTTGGTGTCGGCCAGGAACATACGTCCCGGCTCCAGCCTGCCCTTGGCGACGATGGATTCCTGGGGCGTATCCTCCAGGACGCCGGCCTCCGAGGCCAGAACCAGGTGACCGTCATCGGTCAGCTGCCAACGGCCCGGGCGCAGGCCATTACGGTCCAGCTGGGCTCCCACCAGGGTCCCGTCGGTGAAGACGATGGCCGCCGGGCCGTCCCAGGGCTCGATCAGGGTGTCGTTGTACTGGTAGAAGGCCTTCAGGTCAGGGTCCATGTCCGGATCCTGCTGCCAGGCAGGAGGCATCATCATGGAGACAGCATGCGGCAGGGACCGGCCGGCCAGGTGGAGCAGCTCCAGGGTCTCGTCGAAGGTGCCCGAGTCTGAGGCTCCTGGGGTGTTGACCGGCAGCAACGGGGCCATGTCGCCCAGCAGCTCCGAGCTCAGCTTTCCCTCGCGGGCCGACATCCAGTTGCGGTTGCCCTGGATGGTGTTGATCTCCCCGTTGTGGGCGATCATCCTGAAGGGCTGGGCCAGGGGCCAGGAGGGGAAGGTGTTGGTGGAGAAGCGGGAGTGGACGATGGCCAGGCGGGCCTTCATGGCCGGATCGCTCAGGTCGGGGAAGAAGCCCTGCAGCTGCTTGGTGGTCAGCATGCCCTTGTAGGTGATGGTCCGGCAGGACAGGGAGGCGAAGTAGACGCCCAGCTCGTGCTCGGCCCGCTTGCGGACCCGGTAGCCCAGCCGCTCCAGCGCCAGTCCCCCGCGGTCATCTGGCTCGGCATCGCACATGATGGGCATGAGGAATCGCGGCATGGAGGCCAGGGCCTGCAGACCCAGTCCGTCCGGGTCGGTGGGCACTGCCCGCCAGGCCAGGACACGCAGACCCTCCTGGCCGGCGATCGATGCTATGGCCTCCTCCTGGCTGGCAGCCTGTGCCGGGTCCCTGTCCAAGAAGGCCATGCCCGCCAGGTAGTGGCCGGCTTCAGGCAGATCCCGGTAGACGCGGGTGCGCATGAACTCGTCGGGCATGGAGAGCATGATGCCGGCGCCATCACCGGTGTTGGGCTCGGCTCCCACGGCCCCTCGGTGGTCCAGGTTGACCAGGACGCGGATGCCCTGCTCGACGATCAGTCTTTCGTCGCGTCGGTTGAGGGTGGCCACCATGCCGAAACCGCAGGCATCGTGTTCCGTATCAGGGTCATAGAGCCCTTGCGGGCCGTGGACGTGCAGATCGAGAGGGGCCGTGAATGACACTGCAATCACCTCATTCGTGGACGGGGGCGGGGCCGGCATGCTCCACCCTTGAAGAGCCTGGTCATTGGTGAATCAACAGAATAATGCATCCAAAGGTGACATCCATGTAACGTTCCGCAGTGTCTAACGAATGCCTACCGCCTCCAGGACCTGATCGATGACCAGATCGTTGAGCAGGCGGCCCCGGCGGGTCACCTGGATTCTGTCACCCACGGGCAGCAGGAGCCCCTGGTCCACCAGATCCTTAAGGATCTTCGGATCGGCAGGACGACCCGCCTGCCTGGTCAGCCGGTCCAGTCCCAGGCCTTCCGGCAGGCGCAGGGCCAGCATGACCGTCTCCTCAAGATCCTGCCTCCATCCCAGAAGCTCGGCATCCTGCCAGGGCACATGTCCGGCATTCATGGCGGCGGCCCAGTCCCTGGGATGGGCGATGTCCCAGGAGCGAATGGCCCGGGCACGCCGCTCCCCCAGGCTAGGCTCCGGCGAAAGCCACCAGCATGCCTTGGAATCGGCCTCTTGAGCTGTTGTTCCTGTGGCCCTGAACCCGGGAGAGACGGAAGGCGTGGGCTCGGACCCCCGGGCCTCTTCCACCGGTGTCATGCCCGGGCCCTGACCCTCCAGAGCACAATAGTGGGAGTGGGCGCCGGGGCCGATGCCGGCCCAGTCCACGTTGTGCCAGTAGCCCAGGTTGTGGCGGCTCTCCTGGCCGGGACGGGCCCAGTTGGAGATCTCGTACCAGTTAAGGCCCGCCTGGGAGAGCATGTCGTCGGCCATCTCGTACTTGGTCGCCTCGTCGTCGTCATCGGGGGCGGGCAACTGGCCCCGGCGCACGGCACGGCCCATCTTGGTGGTGGGCTCCAGGGTCAGCGCATAGGCGGAGACATGGTCCACGCCAAGGTCCAGGGCCGCCTGGAGGCTGGTCCGCCAATCCTCAAGCCGCTCCCCCGGCGTTCCGTAGATCAGGTCCACACTGGCCCTGAGCCCCAAATCTTTAGCGGCGGCCACGTCAGTGGTCACATTGGCCGGAGTATGTGTGCGGTCCAGAGTGGCCAGGACGCTGGGCACCGCTGACTGCATGCCGAAGGAGACCCTGTTGATGCCACCTTGGAGCAGCTGCTCCAGATAGGCCCGATCCACGGTGTCGGGGTTGGCTTCGGTGGTGATCTCGGCCCCGGGGGACAGACCCCAGAGGTCGGCCACGGCCTCCACCATGCGCACCAGATCCTGGGCGGGCAGAATGGTCGGGGTGCCCCCGCCGAAGAAGATGGTGGACACGGGCGGCTCTATCAGCCCTCGGGAGGTCTGCCAGTCGCGGACCATGCGCATCTCCTGGATGGCCAGGTCGGCGTAGTGCTCCCGGCTGGCTCCCCCGCCCAGATCCCGGGCCGTATAGGTGTTGAAGTCGCAGTAGCCGCAGCGGCGCATGCAGAAGGGCACATGGATGTAGACCTGGTAGGATCCCACCCGTTCAGCCCTCCTTCTTGGCGGCGGCACGGATCTTGTCCTTGGTGTCCCGATCCTGGGCCTGGCCGGTGCTCAGGGCGGCGATGAAGGCCTCCTGGGGTACCTCGACATGACCCAGCATCTTCATTCGCTTCTTGCCGGCCTTCTGCTTCTCCAGCAGCTTGCGCTTGCGGGTGATGTCGCCCCCGTAGCACTTGGCCAGCACATCCTTGCGCAGGGCGCTGATGGTCTCCCGGGCGATGATCCGAGACCCTATGGCCGCCTGGATGGGGATCTCGAACTGCTGGCGGGGAATCAGCTTGCGCAGCTTCTTGGTCATCATCACCCCGTAGGCGTAGGCCTTGTCCTTGTGGACGATGGCCGAGAAGGCGTCGATCTTCTCCCCCTGGATGAGGATGTCCACCTTGACCAGGTCGGCGGACTGGGTGCCGTCAGGCTGGTAGTCCAGGCTGGCGTAGCCCTTGGTCCGGCTCTTCAGCTGGTCGAAGAAGTCGAAGACGATCTCGGCCAGAGGCATCTTGTAGTGCATCTCGACACGCTCGGGACTCAGATACTCCATGGTCCCCATCTGCCCGCGATGATCCTGGCAGAGCTCCATGACCGGTCCGATGAACTCCTTGGGGGTGATGATGTCGGCGCTGACCACAGGCTCCAGAATCTGACGGACCTTGCCGTCGGGGAACTCGCTGGGATTGGTCACCGTGTGCTCGCTGCCGTCCTCCATGGTCACCTGATAGGTGACGTTGGGGGCAGTGGCGATCAGATCCATGCCGAACTCCCTGCTCAGGCGCTCGGTGACAATCTCCATGTGCAGCAGACCCAGGAAGCCGCAACGGAAGCCAAAGCCCAGGGCCACCGAGGTCTCCGGCTCATAGACCAGTGCGGCATCGTTGAGCTTGAGCTTGTCCAAGGCGTCACGCAGCTCGGGGAACTGGGCGTTGTCGATGGGAAAGAGCCCGGAATAGACCATGGGCTGGGGATCCTGATAGCCGGGCAGGGGCTCCTTGGCCGGGTTGGCCTCGGTGGTGACCGTGTCGCCCACCTTGGACTGGCTGACGTCCTTGACGCCGGTGATCACGTAGCCGACCTCCCCGGCACCCAGGGCCTTGGTGGGGGTCATGTCCGGACTGATCACACCCAACTCGATGGGGTCATGCACAGTCGCCCGGCCCATCATGCGGATTTTCTGCCGCGCCTTGAGCTCGCCATCCACCATCCTGATGTAGGTGACGATCCCCCGGTAAGAGTCATAGACCGAGTCGAAGATCAGGGCCCGTGCCGGAGCCTTGGGATCCCCCTTGGGGGCCGGCACCTGGTCCACGATGCGGTCCACCAGTTCACGTATCCCCTGGCCGGTCTTGCCTGATACCCGGAGCACCTCGTCCGTGGAGCAGCCGATCAGGTTGGCGATCTCCTCAGCGTGCTTGTCCGGCTCGGCCGAAGGCAGGTCGATCTTATTGAGGACGGGGATGATGGTCAGGTCATCCTCCAGGGCCATATACAGGTTTGAGAGGGTCTGCGCCTCGATGCCCTGGGTGGCATCCACCAGCAGGACTGCGCCCTCGCAGGCCTCCAAGGCCCGGGAGACTTCGTAGGTGAAGTCCACATGGCCTGGGGTGTCGATCATGCCCAAGGTGTATTCGACACCGTCCTTGACCCAGGGAAGGCGAACGGCCTGGGACTTGATGGTGATGCCGCGCTCCTGCTCGATGTCCATCCTGTCCAGGAACCGATCGTGCATCTCGCGCTTGGGCACAATCCCGCTAAGCTGCAGGATCCGGTCGGCCACTGTGGATTTGCCGTGATCGATATGGGCGATGATGCAGAAGTTGCGGATCAGCGATTGGTCGGTGAATCCTGGTTGGTTCTTGGCGTCCTGCACCGGTCTGCTCTCCTCACGTACGTCTGGTCTAACGATTCTAGACGATGCCCTGGGCCGAAGCGCCCGCTCCAGGAGGATTCTTCTCCCGGTCGGGTGCTACTATGGTGGGTTGTCTGTACAGATACATTCATCGTTTGGAGCAACATTGGCAAACATCAAGTCGCAGAAGAAGCGGGTCATCACCAACGAAAAGGCGCACCTGCGCAACAAGGAGGTCAAGAGCGCAATCAAGACCTCAGTGCGTTCCGTGCGCAAGGCCGTGGATGCCGGTGACAAGGAGGCCGCTCAGGCTGCCTTCCAGGTGGCCGCCCGCCGTCTGGACAAGGCCGCCGGCAAGGGTGTGATCCACCGCAACCAGGCCGCCAACCGCAAGTCCGGTCTGGCCAACGCCGTCAACGCCCTCTGAACCGGGTGCCCCACAAGGGCCGGTGACCCAAGCGCTTGGGTCACCGGCCCTTTTTCATATCCGGATTCTCATCGGTATCCTCATCGGTGTGCTTGATGGTGACGCTGATGTCCGAGCGGCCACGCATCAGATGACGGATGGCCCTGGCCAACTGGGCGTCGTTGAGCGACAGCCGGGCTGAACGCCGGTTCATGGCTCCAGGCACCAGGATGTCGAATTTCACCGAGATGATGCGCAGGACGACCACCAGGGCCACAATGGCCAGATCCAGGATCATATCTACGCGGGCCGGATAAAGCCCATGCTGCTGGGCGCGCACAGAGGCCAGGGTCAGCAGGCAACCAACCAAGGAAGGCAGCGCATACCAATGCTGATCCTGAATGACCGCTGGTACCTGATTGAGGAGAATGTCTCGCAGCAGGCCGCCGACCAGGGCCGTAGCCATGCCCATGAAGATGGCCGTCATGCCGCCGGTTCCACACATCAGGGCTTTGGCGGTCCCGTTGACCGCGAAGGATCCCAGGGCCATGGCATCAGTGACCAGCATGGACCAGGTCATCCTGCTGATTTCGGGATGGGCGACAGCCACCACCAGGCCGGAGGCCAGGGTGACGATGACCGAACCCTTGTCGGTGATGCCGCTGGGCGGCACCTGACCCAGCAGGACATCGCGCACCACCCCGCCTCCCAGGGCACTGATCCAGGAGACCAGCAGGATGGCGATGATGTCGTACCCTTTGCGTACGGCAGCCAGACCACCCGAAAGCCCGCAGCTGAAGATACCCAGGTACTCGATGACCATGAAGATCAGGTTCCCCTCCAAGGCCGTCTTCATCCCGCGCTTCTCCTCCCGGAACCGTCCTGCACTCAAGTCCGTCTATAGATTAGCCAACCCCGAAGCTGAACAGGCCGGTGATGTGCGCAAGGCCACAAAAACGAAGGAAGGCGACCCAAGGCGAAATGTCGCCCTGAAGTCGCCTTCCCTGCAAGACCTGTCAGGCAGGAATGAGGTCAGCGCTCAGCAGACCTTCCACATCCAGTCATGCGGATCCTCGATCTCGCCCAGCTGGATGCCCAGGAGCTCGTTACGGAAGTCCATGGTGACCTTGCCTGAGCCACCGTCGGCCACCTGAACGTCGAAGTTCTCGGACTTGAAGCGCCCGATCGGGGTGATGATGGCGGCGGTTCCGCAGGCGAACACCTCGGTGACCTCGCCGGAGCGGATGTCGTCCAGCAGGGTATCCAGGCGGATCATAGTCTCCACCACGTCACGACCGTGGTCCTGGGCCAGGGCGATCAGAGAGTTGCGGGTGACGCCGGGCAGAATGGTTCCGGTCAGGCTGGGGGTCTCCAGGTGTCCGTCCTTGTGGACGGTGAACATGTTCATGCCGCCCAGCTCCTCCAGATAGGTCTTGGTAGCCGCGTCGACGAAGCAGACCTGCTCGCAGCCGTGCTCGACGCCGCGGTTCTCGCCCAGCAGGGAGGCCGCATAGTTGCCGCCGCACTTGGCGAAGCCGGTGCCGCCGGGACCGGTACGGAACCACTTGTCCTCCACCCAGATGCTGACCGGCTTGACGCCGCCGGCGAAGTAGGGTCCCGAGGGCGAGGCGATGACGCAATAGTCCACCGCATGCGGGGCGCGCACGCCCAGGAAAGGCTCGGAGGCGAACATATAGGGGCGCATATAGAGCGTATACTCACGCCGCTTGGGCACCCAGGCCGCGTCACGGCGAACCAGGGCCGCGACCGAACCCAGGAAGTCATTGGGCTCAAGCGGGGGCAGGGCCAGACGCTTGGCTGAATTGTAGAAGCGCTGGGCGTTGGCATCGGGGCGGAAGAGCCAGATGGAGCCGTCGTCGTGGTAGTAGGCCTTGAGTCCCTCGAAGGCCTCCTGGGCGTAGTGGAGGACCGAGGCCCCCGGATCCAGGCTGAGCGGTCCATAGGGCTCAACCCTGCGATCCTTCCAACCGTCATCCGAAGTCCATCCCATGTGGGCCATGTTGTCAGAGAAGAGCTGGCCGAAGGCGGGCTTGTCAATCAGCCGGGCACGCTCCTCGTCAGAGGCGGGATGATCGTTGGGAATGACCTTGAAAGCGTCCGCCAACTCATTGAGTGCCTTCGGGTCGTGATGTGATTGCTCTGCCATTGTCTACCACTTCTTCTTGCTACTGTATTTGGTTGCTCGGGTGTAATGCTTATGGCGATGCCCGGTACCCGAACTATCGCATAGGCAGGCCTTGACCTGTTCAAGACATTTCGCATAGTGACCGTCATAAGCAAAAAGGCCACAGGATCCTGATGATCCCATGGCCTTGCACAACAAACCTCTGGACTCACTCGCTCTGGGCGTCGTCCTCCGGAGCAGCTTCCGCATCGGCCTGTTCGGTCTCCTCGGTGGGGGTCTCCAGGCTCTCCTCCTTGGGGATCTCGACGGAGACGATGGATTCCTCCATATCGTCGATGACCAGCTCGGAGCCCTCGGGCAGCTTGACGTCCTTGGCCAGGATCTTGTCGCCCTCGGACAGGCCCTCCACGCTGATATCGATGCGCTCGGGCAGGTTGGACACGTCGGCACGGACCTGCAGGTTCTGGGTGTCGATCAGGGCCACGGCAGCACCCTTGGTCTCGCCGCTGACGAAGACAGGCACCTCCACGGTGACCTTCTCGCCGGCGCGGACCTCATAGAAGTCGATGTGCTCCACCTGGCGCTTGACCGGGTTGCGTTGCACGTCCTTGACCACGGCGGTCTTGGTCTGTCCGCCGAAGCTGATGGAGAAGAGGGCGTTGGCGCGGCGCAGGGCCAGAGTGGTCTCGCGCATGGGCAGCTTGATGTAGTCGGGCTGGGCACCGCCGGCGTAGATGGTGGCAGGGATCTGCTGGGCCACGCGCATGCGGCGGGCCGCCCCCTTGCCGAATTGGTCGCGGACTTCGCCCTCGAGCTTAATTGTGTTAGCCATGTTGGCTTCCTTCCTTGAGTGGTTCCTCAAGACCGACCTGGGCCGGTCCTGGCGCATCGCCGCGTCGGATTCCGGACCGCCCATAAGGAAAGGCCGCCGATGATCCAGCCGAGTCGATAACGGAGGCCATGAGAGCCTCCCTCGCCAAAGCAACGAGCCTACTTTAGCACCGGGCCCACCCTTCTCCAAGTGGGCGACTATTCTGGACATATCCCGCGATTATTGAAGGAGACAACGTGTCGTTACTAGCATCGGTCAAATCTTTTGTGGCACACCAGGTGGGTCATGGGGAGGGACCGACCGGCGAGGATGCCGCGGATCAATCAGGTGCCGCCCAGGAAGCCCTCGCCCTGCCCAACACGCATTTCTGGTCGGCTGACTACGCCACCACCACGCACATGGATCCGGCCTCGGGACTGCTCTCGGCCACCACCGCCGGCATGGGACCGGTGCCAGACGACATGACCGTCTATGACATCTACGCCGACCGGGCCCGTCGCACCCCCGACCAGCCGGTCCTGCACTTTGTGGAGAACGGCAGCTGGACCTACCGGACCGGCCGCGAGATTCTGCATGACATCAGAACCACCGCCAAGGGCTTCTTGCACTACGGGCTGAAGAAGGGCGATGCCGTGGCCTTCATGTGCAGGACCAGCTATGAGTGGGACATCGTGGATGCCGCGGTCCTGTCCATCGGCGGGGTCATCGCCACCATCTACGACACCGATTCAGCCGAGCAGATTCGATTCATTGTCAACAACTCCGACGCCAAGCTGTTGGTGGTACAGACCGCTGAGATGCGGGCCAAGGCCGAGGGGGCCGACAAGGAATGCCCCACCCTGGAGCGGATCGCCTGCTTGGAATCCGGGGCCCTGCAGGAGCTGCAGGCCTATGGTGAGTCGGTCAGCGACGCCGAACTTGACGAGCGTATCAACTCCATCCGCAAGACCGACCTCTGCTCCATCGTCTACACCTCCGGCTCCACAGCGGCCCCCAAGGGTGTGGAGATGACCCATGAGCATTATTGCCAGCTGGCCAGGAACCTGAACGCTTTCATCCCCAATCTGACCCATGACCCGGATGGATCCATCCTGCTCTTCCTGCCCCAGGCCCACACCTTCGCCCGGGCCATCAGCTATGGGGTCGTCTACGGGACCATGCACGTGTACATCTCCTCCGGACTGGCCACCCTGCTGCCCGACCTGCAGGAGTCCAAGCCCACTGTCATCATCGGCGTGCCCAGGGTCTTCGAGAAGGTCTACAACGCCGCCTCGCAGAAGGCTGGACATGGCATCAAGGGCAGGATCTTCAACGGGGCGGCCCGAGCGGCACGCACCTACATGGAGGACATCTCCCGTAAGGGCTGGCCGACCAAGCGCAGCGCCCTGCGGCGAGCCCTCTATGATCCGCTGGTCTACTCTTCTCTGCGCCAGGTCCTGGGCGGACGGGCCAAGTGGATCGTCTCCGGAGGCGCTCCCCTGGACCCGGAGCTGCTGGGGTTCTTCCGGGGCGCCAATGTTCCGGTCTATGAGGGCTACGGCCTGACCGAGACCACCGCACCCTGCGCCTTCAACCCCCTGGGCACCCCCTACCACCGGGGTTCAGTGGGCATCCCCTTCCCGGGATTCACCATCCGCATCGCCTCGGACGACGAGGTACAGATCAAGGGCGTCTGCGTATTCCACCGCTACCACAAGAACGAAGAGGCCACCCGAGCATCCTTCACCGAGGATGGCTGGTACGCCACCGGCGACCTGGGGCGGCTCTCCCGTGACGGATTCCTCTTCCTGACCGGGCGCAAGAAGGACCTGATCATCACGGCTGGAGGCAAGAACGTCTCCCCCAGGCCCATCGAGGAGGTCATCGAGCGTTCCGAGATCGTCTCCCAGGCCCTGGTTCTGGGCGACAAGCGCCCCTTCATCTCGGCCCTGGTCACCCTGAACGAGTCCGCCCTGCGGCCCTGGCTGGCCTCCAAGGGGCTGGATCGCAACATGTCCCTGCAGGAGGCGGCACAGAACGCCGTGGTCCGGGCAGAGGTCCAGGAATACGTGGACCGGGCCAACGAGGGCGTCTCCCGGGCCGAGTCAGTGCGTAAGTTCATCATCCTGCCCGAGGAGTTCACCCAGGACAACGGACTGATGACACCATCCATGAAGGTGATCCGGCCCAAGGTCATCGAGCGCTACGCCGACCTGCTGAACACCAAGATGTACACGGCCAAGCGCGCCCAGGCACCCCGCCGCTGAGCACGATCAGAACCCCAGGCGCTCCAGCTGCTTGGGGTCGGTCTGCCAGTTGCGGGCCACCTTGACATGCAGATCCAACCGGACCTTGCGGCCCATGATCCGGTTGACGGCGGTGCGCAGCTTCTTTTTCACCCGCACCAGGTGCTCGGCCCCCCGCCCAATGACGATGGGCTTCTGGGAGTCGCGCTCTACATAAATGCCGATGTGAACAGTGTCGCGCCCGCCCTCCGGATCCGGCTCGACAGACTCCACGCGGACGGCCAGGGAGTGGGGTAGCTCGTCGTTAAGCTCCTCCAGGTAGGCTCCGCGAACCAGCTCGGCGATCATGTCCTCGGGACGTTCCTCGGTCAGCTGGTCGTCAGGGTAGAGTTGAGGACCCTCGGGCATGGCATCCATCAACACCTGGGCCACCTCGTCCACGTTGTCAGCCTCTAGGGCGCTGACCGGAACGATCTGGGAGAAGTCGGCAAAGGCGCCAATCTCCAGGAGCTTGTCCACCAGTTGACTCTTGCTCAGCTGGTCAATCTTGGTCACTACGGCAATCAAAGGCTTTCGCCAGGTCCACTTGCCGTCCTTGTCCTTGCGAGCGAAATCGGACCGCAGCCGGCTGAGAATGCGGCGATCGCCGGGGCCAATGGCCTGGTCGGCAGGCAGCAGAAATGCAATGGCATCAACATCGGACAGGGAGGCCTCCACCACGTCGTTGAGACGCTGGCCCAAGAGGGTGCGGGGACGATGGATGCCGGGGGTGTCAACCAGAACCACCTGGGCCTCGGGACGGGTCATGATCCCCCGGATGGCCTTGCGGGTGGTCTCCGGCCGGGAGGAGGCGATGGCGATGGGCCTGCCAACAAGGGCGTTCATAAGGGTGGACTTGCCCACATTGGGTCGGCCCACTACTGCCACGAACCCCGATCGGTGGACCGGCGTCTTGGCATCGCTCTGTTCTTCCTTGGTCATGAATTCTCCTGACTGTCCTGCTCGGGTTGATCCCCGTCGACCTGTTGGTCTTCTTGTTCAGCACCGTCCTCCAGGGCGATGCTGGATCCGTTGGCTGGCTCGACCACGATGGTGGCGATCTTCTTGCGGCGGCCGACCGCTTCGCCTGCGGTCAGCCTGATCCCGCGTGTCACTGCCGATGAGCCTGAGACTGGCACTGAACCCAGCAGCTTGGTCAGCAGGCCATAGACCGTGTCCACGTCGTCCTCGTCGATGGTGATCTCGTAGAGCTCCTCCAGGTCGGCGATGGGCGTGCGGACCGGCAGCTGCCAGGTGTGCGGACCGATCTGCTTGGGCTCGTCATGCTGGACCCGGTCATGCTCGTCCTCCAGTTCGCCCACGATCTGCTCGATGGCATCCTCAATGGTGACCAGGCCGGCGATGCCCCCGTACTCGTCCACGACCACGGCCAGGTGGTGGCGGGAGCGCTGCATGTAGTGGAAGAGGTCGTCCACCGGCTTGGACTCAGGCACCAAAACCGGCCGGCGGATGATGGAGGCGACCGATCTGTCGCCCTTGTGGTTGAAGGCCAGGGCGCGGACCACGTCCTTCAAGTAGACGATGCCAACCAGGTCATCCACGTCGTCCCCGATGGCGGGTATGCGGGAGAAACCCGACCGGGAGAAAAGCTTCAGGGCCGAATCCAGGCTGGCATCCTTGGAGATGCAGATCATGTCGGTGCGAGGGACCATGATCTCGCGCGTCAACGTGGTCGACAGGGTCAGCACGTTCTTCAACATCTCGGAGATCTCAGGATCGAAGGCGCCGGCCTCCACCAGCTGGTCGACCATGGCACGACCCTGCTCGATCTGGATCTTCTCCAGCTCCTCGTCATCGGAAAGATCGCCGCGATGGTTTTTGCGGGAGCGGGCTTCAGCCTGCCGCCGACGTTTGAAGGGCGTCAGGAGAACGGCCAGTCCGACCAGGCGCACGTGCTTGAGCAGTGCCTCCATAGGCTGGCTGGAACGGCCATGCGGACCCAGGGTGACAGAGATGGCGGCCACCAGGACGGCCATGACCAATCCGCACAGCAGCTGCTCCCAGAGGGGCAGACCGCCAAGGGCAGCCATGCAGGCCACCAGGACACCGACCATGATGTCGCAGATGATGCGGAAAAAGGCACAGGCGCTGCCCGTCACCTGCCGCTGGGAGATCAGACTCTGGGCCCGATGAATGCGATCAATCCGCTTCATCCTGGAGAACTGGCTGAGCTCCTGGTCGGTCTGCAGGCCCAGGATCAAATTGTTGAGACTGGATCGGGTCACCCGGTTGAGCGCCCCCTGGGCCTCGGCCAGCGCAAGGGAGAGCACAACCAGAGCAATGGCGGCCAGGATCATGACCACCAAGGCGGCAATGGTCCGCTCACTCATGGGATTTGCCTCTCCGGTGGGCATCACGGCCGTACCGCTCATAGATCTCCAGGGCGTTGGTAGCCCCGGCCGGCAGACCAGCCTCCGCAATGGGCCCCTGCCGCAGGGCCAAGAAGGTCAGCAAGAGTTGTCGCTGCAGACCGAACATCTGCTCCTCCTGCTCCCTGCTGGCGTGGTCATACCCCAGCAGATGCAGGGTACCGTGGATGGCCAGCAGCAGCATCTCCTCCATGGTGGAATGGCCGGCAGCCAGAGCCTGCTGTGCCGCCACCCAAGGACAGATGACGATATCGCCCAGGATGCCCTCCTGCCGATGGTTCTCGTCCCCGGGGCGCAGCTCGTCCATGGGGAAGCTCATGACATCGGTTGGCCCGGCCAGGTTCATCCAGCGCTCGTGCAACACCGCCATGGGCTCGGGATCATTGAAGATGATGGTCATGTCGGACTGGGTGCTCACCCGCATCTGGTCCAGCACCCACACCCCCAGGTCGGAGAAGGTCTTGGCGTCGATCAGCCACTGGGTCTCGTTGGTCACTTCTACGCTCATGCCTGCTCCCGTCCCCGCCTGCGGGCTTGATCCGCACGGTCGTAGGCCCGGACAATCTGCCCGACCAGCCGATTGCGCACCACGTCGGCCGCCTGCAGGTGCACGAAGGCAATATCGTCGATGCCGTGAAGCACTTGTTCGATGGTGGCCAGGCCAGACGCGGGTCCGCCCAGATCCACCTGGGTGACGTCGCCGGTGATGACCATCTTGGTGTTGAAGCCCAGGCGGGTCAGGAACATCTTCATCTGCCTGCGGGTGGTGTTCTGCGCCTCATCCAGGATGACGAAGGCATCGTTCAGAGTGCGTCCGCGCATGTAGGCCAGCGGAGCCACCTCAATGGTCTCATCGGCCAGAAGGCGGTGGAGCCGCGAAGTGCCCAGCATGTCAGCCAGGGCATCGTAGAGGGGACGCAGGTATGGATCGACCTTCTCATTGAGGGTGCCAGGCAGGAAACCCAGGCTCTCCCCCGCCTCCACGGCAGGCCTGGTCAGAATGATGCGCCCGATGCGTCCGGCCCGGAATTCCTGAACAGCCTTGGCCACCGCCAGATAGGTCTTGCCGGTGCCGGCCGGGCCGATGCCGAAGGTGATGATATGCGTTTCCATGGCGGCCACGTAGGCGGACTGGCCAGCGGTCTTGGGCCTGATCGGCCCCTTGGAGGCTTGGGTCAGAGGGCGGCGACGAAGAGCAGTAGGAGCTGCCTGGCGGGGTTGGTCAATGCCTCCCGGGACGTTGTCCCCCTGCGACGCTGTAATGGCTGTCTCATGATAATCGCGGTCTGCAGAAGCATTATCCACAAAAGTACTGCTTGTCGTATTGCGATCCTGAGGTTCGCGGCTTATATAGGTTTGGTCTGCCGTATTGCTACCTGTAATTTTCTGTTCTTCTGGACGAGAGTAATCGGTTGCTTCGGCGGTCCCCAGACGACGGTGATCCAGTATTCGCCCCACCTGATCGGCATCCACAGGGACCTGATCGGCGGTCTGCATGAGTTCGGTCAGTAGGTCCCGGATCTGGGCTGCCTGAACGTCGCCCTGCCGGTCCCGGGCCTGCAGCATGATCTGGTTGCCCCGAACCAGGATGGACACTGCCGGGAAAGCACGCTCGATCCTGTCGATGACTGCATCCTCCGGCCCCAGCACCTGAACCGGGTCGATCCCCTCTGGAATCTCCAGGGTTCGCGTAGTTACCGCCACGAATTCCCTTCCTGCACGATGACGATGGTGGACATGGGCCTCACTCGGGCAGCACCTGTCCGGTCAGGACGTGGGCGTGGACATGGAAGACCGATTGGCCGGCATCCTCCCCAGTGTTGAAGATCAGTCGGTAGGCTCCGTGGAAATCCTGGTCAGCGATCTGCTGAGCCACCTGGACGATGTGGGCCAGAGTGTCAGGGTCGGCCTTTGCCAATTCGGCCACCGACGCGTAGTGGTGACGCGGGACGATCAGGACATGGACGGCTGCCTTGGGGTTGGCATCCTTGAAAGCGTAGACGGTCTCATCCTCATAGACCTTTTCGCTGGGAACCTCCCCTGCCACGATTCTGCAGAAAATGCAGTCCTCCTGCCGATCGTCATCGCTCATGACCACTCCTTATTCTTTGCCGACATTGCTGTTTTTGATCTTTTCGCTGTTTTCCATCTTATTGTCGAGGTTGTATATTGTGGGCGACTTCATGCGCTGGGCTCAGGGACTTCCGACTGCCAACGACCCAACATGTCCGCCAGTAGGGTCAGGGCCACTGGTCCGGCCAGGGCAGCCCGGAGGATGTTGCCCCCCAACCGAACCGCTAAGGCCCCCTCCCTCATCATGGTCTGGACCTCCTGATCGGCAATCCCGCCCTCTGGGCCCACAACCACGGCGATCGACGACCTCCCCGGCAGCTTGTCTACGCGCTTGCGGACCGCATCCCAGCCAAGGTCGGCATCCTGGTGCAGTACCAGGACCAGGCTTCCCTGGTCGGTCGCCTTCCGGCACCAGGCGGCCAGACCACGGCTGTCCACCTTGCCCAGCAGTCGAGGACGGTAGGCCCTCCGGCTCTGCTCGGTGGCCGCGTCCAAGGCGGCATGCCAGTGCCGGTCGTTTCGGCCAGGCCGCCATTTGGCTATGGACCGATCAGCCTGCCAGGGCATGACCTGATCGACCCCTATCTGGGTAGCCATGTCGATGGCCTGCTCGTCCCTGCCGCCCTTGGCCAGGGCTTGAACAAGAATCAATTCATTCTCGGGAGGCGCCTGCCGCCCTACAGCGGTGACCTCCACCAGGCCAGTCGAGGCATCCCTGACCAGGGCGCTGATGCGCAGTCCCTCTCCGTCTGAAAGGTCCAGCTGGTCCCCGTTCTTCAGCCTCATGGAGCCCAGGGCATGACGACGGATGTGCTCGGGCAGGGTCAGGCGCCAGCCAGTGTGGAGCTCATCGCTGGCCAGGGGGGAATCATCGTGGTCGGGATCCAGCAGGAAGAGGGGTACAGTCATGGTGTTAGGCTACAGCCCACAGCCGAAAAGCACCCCCAACGACGACACGCTCCCCCAATCGCCCAGTGCACGATGCCGCCTGAGATGCTATGATTATCTCCGTTGCGATTACGCACCTGTCCGGGTGGCGGAATGGTAGACGCGCTAGCTTGAGGTGCTAGTGCCTATATATATACAGGCGTACGGGTTCAACTCCCGTTCCGGACACTCGATTCCACGTCGTTGGGGCTATTGCGATTCGTATCTTCCCTGCTTTCTACATTTATTGAAATGTGCTATTGCATAGAAGATTCGTAAATCCATGCGTGGCTTGAATCGTTGTTGTGATTAATACAGCTGATCGGT
>NZ_AWUO01000012.1:0-51409 GCF_000499185.1 Bifidobacterium sp. A11 | reverse complement strand
ACCCATGCCGAAGCCAAGATTAGGACACCCCGACAAACTCCGTTACGGCATCAAGGGATAATCTTCGCCAATCACTGTCGGCAATCTATAGAACCCACACCTCGATCAAATCTTTAACCTCGACTAACCAGCATTGTTTTTATCTCCCACCTAACAGGATAGAGCTCGCTCAGACTCCCATTCTTCATTGTGAATCATGCCTGCCACAACCTTTGTGCCGACAAACCTCCAAGGGCCTTACAATTATTCTGATTAAAAATGTCGCAGTCTATCTGCAAACAGATTCATGGGCTCATCGCAACGACTCTGGAGGCTTGCACAACAATGACCAGAACTGAAAAGGGCGCACTGGGCGCACTTACTGGGCTGTCCTTGGGAGATGCGCTGGGCATGCCCACGCAGAGCATGAGTCCAGCAGCCATCCATGAGGCCTACGGCAGGGTTGACACCCTTCGTGATGCTATTGCGGATCAGCCGATCGCTCCAGGTATGCCTGCGGGATCTGTGACCGATGACACCGAGCAGGCACTGATTGTCGCAGAACTGATCATCGAGGGCAGAGGACACATCGATCCCAAAGAGTTCGCTAAGCGCCTTCTGGCCTGGGAGGACGGCATGAAGTCACGCGGATCACTCGACCTGCTCGGGCCATCCACCAAGCTGGCCCTGGAACAGGTTCGCCATGGCGCGGACATCATGACAACAGGAAGGACCGGCACCACCAATGGGGCGGCCATGCGAGTCGCCCCGGTAGGGATAGCCAACAGGCCCGAAGACACCAGACGGCTGGCCAATCGCATCTACGAGTCCTGCCAGGTCACCCACGACACGGTCGCAGGCTTTCAAGGCGCAGCGCTGATCGCTACGACAGTCAGTCTGGGACTTGAAGGAATGACCGTTCGCCAGGCACTGAATGAGTCCTTGCGCCTGGTACCCGCCATGGAAACCGCCGGAGCCTGGACACCCAAGGCATCGGTTCCCGCTCGGGCCCGCCAGGCAATACAAGTGTCCGAAGAATTCAGCGATGAGGATGACTTCGAACGCCACCTCATCGAAGACTGCGGAACCTCGGTTGAGGCCAATGAGTCTGTTGCAGCCGCTTTTGCCCTGGCCTGGAGATTCGCCGACGATCCCCAATCGGCTCTATTCGTCGCAGTCAACCTGGGAGGCGATACGGACACCATCGCTGCCATGACCGGCGCAATGACCGGCGCATGCACCGGCCCCGAGGTGTTCGACCCTGCACTCTGCTCCCAGGTGGCTTCGGTATCTCACCTTGACCTGCAGAAAACTGCCCGTGGCCTGATTACCCTAAGGTAAAGCGCAAAACGGACACGACAGAATCCTTCAGGAATACAAGAACGAAAATCCAGTCAACCCCGAGATCATGGGGTCCACCCAGACCACACCACAGGCCTGACCAGACAATCCATCGCTGCATCCAGTACATCGTGAGTCAAAGGAGACAATCCATGTCAACTGCACCAAAAGAGGGCACCATCCTCTCCAGAGTTGAGCAAAGGGGCATCGAACCCGTGCCCGAGGATCAGAGGAACGGGTCGCCCGGTCAGCTCTTCTGGGTCTGGTTCGCCGCCAACATCTCGATCCTGGGAATCCCTCTGGGAGCTACCCTGATTGCCCAGGGCCTCAACCTCTGGCAGGCCGTGCTCGCCACGACCATCGGAGCCTTCGGATCCTTCGCACTGGTCGGCATCATTTCCATAGCCGGCAAAAGAGGCGGCGCCCCCACGCTGACCCTGTCCCGAGCCATTTTCGGCGTCAGAGGCAATGCGGGCCCCACACTGGTGGCTCTGCTATCCAGGCTGGGCTGGGAGACGGTGAACACGATGACTGGCGCTTTTGCCCTGCTCTCCCTGATCGCCATCATCTTCGGCACCTCAGCTGATGCCAAGCGCGCCCCCTTCCTGACCTTTGTCTGCATCGCCATCTTCGTGGCCTTGACCGTGGTGGTCTCGGCCGCCGGCCACGCCTTCATTCTCACTGTGCAGAAATGGGCCACCTGGATATTCGGAGCCCTCACTCTACTGGTGGCTATCTATCTGGCCACGACCGTCGACTGGTCCTCCTTCATCGGCAATGCACCCGGATCAGCCAGCGCCTTCCTGATCGGCGTCGGCACCATAGCCGCGGGGACGGGCATCGGCTGGGTCAACTCCGGCGCAGACATGGCCCGCTACCAAAAGACCTCGGTGAAATCGGGCTCTCTGATCCTGACTGCAGCAGCCGGCGCCGGCATCCCCCTGGTCGTGGTTATCGGCCTGGGATCGGTCCTGACAGCAGGCAACTCCACCATTGCCTCCGCCGCTGATCCGGTCGCCGCGGTTCGAAGCGCTCTGCCCGCCTGGGTCTCCATCCCCTATCTGATTGCCGCCTTCGCCGGATTACTCATGTCAAATAACCTGTCCGTATATTCGGCCGGTCTGACCACCATCACTTTGGGCATCAGAATTCCCCGCGTCTATGCGGTCGTCGTCGATGTGGTGGTGACCACCTGCGGAGCCCTGTACTTTACGCTGGGCTCCGACGGGTTCTACGGCCCCTTTGTCACCTTCATCTCCCTCTTGGCAGTGCCGCTGAGCACCTGGGCAGGCATCTTCCTGTCAGATATGATCTTCCGCAAGCGCTACGATTCGGACGGCCTTCTGAATCTTCAAGCCGATTCCCCATACTGGTACTGGCACGGCATCAACCTCCCGGCCATCGTCAGCTGGCTGGTGGGGATAGTCGTCGGCTTCCTGTTCGTGACAGCGCAGGTCTCCAAGAACGAGGTCTGGTTCTCAGGACCGCTGGCCGGCAGCTTCCTGGGCAGGAACGGCCTGGCATGGCTGGTATCCCTCCTCTTGGGAGGAATCCTCTATGCCATTTTGCATCTCCTCTCCAAGGACTCGGTGGCGGTGAGGAGCAGCGGTAATGACTGAACCCAGCATCCTTCATCTCGGTCAGGTGGTGATTGACCTGAGCATGGACATCGACCACCTCCCGGAACGCGGAGGGGACATTTTCGCCAGGCGAAGCGCTATAAAGGTCGGCGGCGGATACAACGTGATCCAGGCAGCCAGGCGGATGGGAGCGCCCATAGCCTACATGGGGGCGATTGGCACAGGTCCGATGGCGGACATGGCCCGTGGAGCCCTTGCCGCCCTGCAGGTTCCCGCACAAGGGCCTGTGCTGGATGACTGTGACACCGGATACTCGGTAGCCATGATCGAGCCCTCGGGCGAACGCACCTTCGTATCGGCGAGGGGCGCAGAGACCCGGGTGCCGGAGGGCACCTACGAAAGCATGAATCTGGTTCCCGGTGATGTCATCTACCTGAGTGGGTATTCCTTCTGCCACAAGGACAACACCCGAAGCCTGTTCGGTTTTGCCGAGAAACACCAGGGCGAAGGATTTCCGGTGCTCTTCGACCTGGGACCCATGGTGGCCGATATTGCATTGGGTGTGCTTGATGCGGTCAACGGTCTGCATCCTATCTGGTCCCTCAACGAACGCGAGGGACCAATCCTGGCGAAACGTCTGGGGTGCCAACCCGAAACTGGCGACGTTACTGAGTTGGAATCCCTCTGCCGCTCGCTTTCGTTGAAGCTGGACAGTCCTGTGGTTCTCAGGGCCGGCGCCCGCGGTGCCTGGTACTGCCAGCCCAAGGATGCAATGCAGAGCCAGTACATTCCCACCCCGCAGGTCCATGCCATAGACACCAACGGTGCAGGCGATGCACACTCGGGCGTCCTCTGCGCGGGCATCTTCCAAGGTCTGCCCATTGAGGAGGCCCTGGTGCTGGCCAACTGTGCAGGAGCACTTTCCACTACCCAGCGGGGTCCAGCCACATGCCCAAGTGAAGAAGCCATACGAAAGGCCGCCAGCTCCCTGCAATGGTGACCCGAGCAAAACCGGAGGAAACAAAGGCGGCCACCGACTTCATGCCGACGGCCGCTTGGCCTCTCAACGAGGGACTAGAGAATGACGTATCAGAGCTGCTTGCCCAGCTGATCGGCTGCGCGCAGGGCGTGGGCCACATCGGTGGGGGTCACCTCGAATGGCATGTTGCCCATGGTCTCGTCAGGGCCGCAGGCATGCTCGCCGACCTTGAGCAGATCCTCCTCGCTGGCCTGGCCGATGCCGATCTGCTCCAGGGAGGTGGGCAGACCCACGCTGCGGAAGAAGTCATAGACCCCGCGGGTCTCCTCCAGGGGCCGATCCTCAAGGACCAGCTGGGCCAAGGTGCCGAAGGCCACCTTTTCGCCGTGCAGCATGGAGTGGGTGCCCTCCAGGGCGGTCATCCCGTCATGAATGGCGTGGGCTGCAGCCAGGCCGGAGCTTTCGAAGCCCAGACCGCTCAGCAGCGTATTGGCCTCGATGATCTTCTCCAAGGCGGCTGTGCGGACACCGGCCTTGGCAGCGGCCACAGCCTTGACCCCATCCTCCAGCAGGGTGTCGCGGCAGAGACGGGCCAGGGCGAAGGCAGCCATGGTGGCGTGTCCCCCGGTCATGGTCACCGCGTTCGACTGCACACAGGCGGCTGCCTCGTAATAGGTGGCGAAGGCATCGCCCAGTCCTGACACCAGGAAGCGCACCGGAGCCTTGGCGATGACGTCGGTATCCATCAGGACCACGTTGGGGTTGGCAGGCAGGGGCAGGTAACGGTCAAAGACGCCCTCGGGCGTGTAGAGCACGGACAGCCTTGAGCAGGGCGCATCCGAGGAGGCCGCCGTGGGAACAATCATGACCGGCAGGTGGGCGAAGTGGGCCACAGCCTTGGCGGTATCCAAGGTCTTGCCGCCGCCGATGCCGATCACCGCGTCGCTGCTGCCCAAATGGGCACGATGACGGTCGATCTCCTCCATGGAGCACTCGCCGCCGAATTTCATCAGTTCGTAGGGGATCCCACCGTGCTCAAATGAGGCGACAATGTCGTCGTGGTAGAGCCCGTCGATGACCGGATCGACGATCAGATGGGCGCCCTTGGTGCCCAGAGCCGCGTATTCTCCAGCCAGCTTTCCCATGGCGCCCTCCTGCTGAACATAGGAGCCGGGAGAGCACAGAACCTTGCGCATACATACACCTTTCTCATCGCTGATCCCGCCTTCGGGACCAGGTCCTTAGGGACGGGCCTCTTGGCCCGCCTGAAAGTGACCCTAGTCACATTACATGGTGGGATGGGTGTGCCGCGCCGACAGGCAGGTCAGTTATGAGGCAAGGAATTGGTTGTACTCGTCGGCGACGACTGAGGTGTGGAAGCCGTATTTGAGGGGCTGGGCGTGGAGCCGGTCGCATCCGCAGACGGCGAGGGCGAGCTCATGGAGTTTCCTCCCTGCTGTTGACCCTGTCCGGTTCCCTGTTCAGTGCCTGGGTTTTGATTCGCTCCCGATGGCTGATTCTGGGGGACACCCGAGGTTGACTGATCCTCTGGCTGCTCAGTACGCTGTGCAGGCTTAGAAGGGGTCTCTTCCTCATGGCTGGGGGTTACCTGGCTGGTAGAAGGGCTGACCACGTTACGAACCACCTTGTCGGTGCCTTCGCCTTTGGTCAGGGCATTGATGGCCAGAGCAGACAGCAGCACGGCCACCAGAGCGCTGACCACAGAGACAATGATGACGTTACGGCGTCGCTGATCCAGCTTCTTCTTGCTGTTTGCCGCAGTGGGAGCCGCATGGGCCCGAGGACCGTTGCTGGACGAAACGGTCCGACCCGTCTTGGCCGCCGACCGTTCATCACCGACAGGAGGCATGATCTGGGTGGATCCATCAACCGGGGCCATGACCTGGGTGGATCCGTCTGCAGCACCGCTGGAATCGTCCGAGGTGCCCTTCCCCTGTGCCGGCAAGACCGTGGTCTGTCCATCCGCGGCTGAATCGGAATTCGAATCCGTCTTGGAATCGTCATCATCCTGGTCGGCACTGCCAACCACGGACTCCTGCAGCTTCTGACCGGAGGCTTCCAAGACATTCTTGTAGATCTGCGAGGCCACAGCAGAAACGATGGAACCGATGGCTACACCAATGATGGATCCCGCCACGCCGATCTTGGCGGCCAGCCAGAAGGAGGTCATGGCTGCAAGAGCGCCGGCGACGATCTGCGCCCAGGAAATGTCATGAAAGAACTGCTTCACTCCGACCCCTTTTGATCCAATGGCTGGTTGCTGCGCTCTTATGGTAGCTGGTGGTCATGGCGATCCTGTGATGGTCGGCCGACCGCCCAAGCACCTCAATCGGTCTGGACCAGCCCTCGGGGATTGTCCCAGTCCCCACGCATGGCGATGGCAGGACCACGATTGTAGTCGATCATGGACCAGCGCAGACCGCCGTCTGGCAGGTCTCGTGGCATCAATCGCGCCCAATGGGCATTGCGCATGGTGACCAGACCCAGGTATTCGGGATATTCACTGGCCATGCCCAGCAGAGCCTGGAGGGCCTGGGCTATGAAGGACCCGTGGGAGAAGACCATGAGATCCGTGTCTGAACCAGCCCGGTGGATCCAACGGTTCAGGGTTTCCAGACCGCGCTTACCTACCTGGGCCTTGGTCTCGGCACCGTGCAGCAGCTCTCCCCCGGCACCCCGGGACCAGGATTCATAGTCCTCGGGCCAACGTTGACGAACCTCCTCGGCGCTGGCCCCCTCCCACTCGCCAAAACTGCGCTCGCGCAGCCCGGGATCAAGATGGACCGTCTGGCCCAAGGGGTCGGCAAAGGCATGAGCGGTGGCGGCAGCCCGACCCAGGTCAGAGGAAACCACCAGCAGATGACGGTCTTGAGGAGCGCCATCCACGTACTCAGCCCGAAGCTCCTCGGCAGCCCTCTCCACCTGCCAGCGGCCAACACTGTTGAGGGGAATGTCGATCTGGCCCTGCATCCGGTGCTTTGCATTATATGAGGTCTGCCCATGACGGACCACGGTCATGGAGCGCACATGCCGTCCATCCTCGACGGTGGAAATCGAGTCAGTCATGGCTTTCCTGCGGATCGGCGAAACGGCTGCGCAGATCATCCCCATTCAGATCGTCCGCCTTGGAGGCCAACTGGCTATCCGGGTCATCATCGGCGAGGGTGAAGGGGTGCTCCAGCTGCAGGTCCACCTGGGGGCAGTCCTTCCAAAGCCGTTCCAGATCGTAGTAGGCCCGGGCCTGCTTGTGCATGATGTGGATGACGAAATCACCGTAGTCCAGTAGAACCCACTGGGCCTCCTGGACGCCCTCCCGCGAGCGGGGATCCAGGTTCTTCTGCAGGTGGAGCTGCTTCTCCACCTCCTCGGCGATGGCCAGGACCTGACGTTCGTTGCTGCCGGTGGCCACCATGAAGATATCGGTGATGGCGATAGGCCGGGAGACGTCGAAGGCCACGATGTCCATGGCCTTGACATCGTTGGCAGCCCGAGCGGCCACCCGGACCGCGTCGATGGATTCCTGCAATGCTGGCACTTGTCACGCCTTTCCTTGTTGTGAAGCCGATGCTCCCATGATTACCGCTCCCAGGCGGGCTTCCAGTCCGGAACCTGATGCTGGTCATTGGTGGAGTAGACCATGGCTCCGTCCTCGACCGGATGGCGGATGACCGATCCGGCCCCGGTCGTGACCCCGTCGCCCACCTGAACGGGGGCCACGAAGAGGTTTCCTGCGCCCACATGCACCTCCGACCCGATCTCGGTGCGGTTCTTGTGCACGCCGTCGTAATTGGCCGTGATGGACCCGCCGCCCACGTTGCTGTCGTGGCCTATGTGGGCATCACCCACATAGGAAAGGTGGGGCACCTTGGTCCCGTGGTCGATGGTGGCCTTCTTCATCTCCACGAAGGCCCCGGCCTTGGTGTCCTCGGCAAGGACGTTGCCGGCCCTCAGATAGGTCCATGGACCGATGTTGGCCCTGGCTCCGATCCGGGTCTCCTGCACGCGGGAACGCTCCACCCTGGCCTGCGGCTCGACGATGGCATCGATCAGGGTTGTATAGGGCCCGATGACCGCGTCCGAGGCGATCTCGGTATGACCCTGCAGGAAGCATCCGGGCAGAATGACGGCATCCTGCTGGATGACCACGTCGTCCTCGATCCAGGTGGTGGACGGATCCAAGATGGTCACCCCCTGGCGCATGAACTCTTGGCAGACCCGCAGGTTATGGGCCTTGGCCAGATCAGCCAACTGGATCCTGTCGTTGACGCCCTCAACCTTGAGCGGATCAGGAGCGGCAAAGGCCCCCACCCGACCCAAGCGACGGGCTGTTTCCAAGGCATCGGTCAGATAGAACTCCCCCTGGGCGTTGCTGTCGTCCAAGCCACGGACCGCCTGTCGAAGCAGATCAGCCTCGAAGACGTAAACGGAAGTGTTGACCTCCTTGACGGCCAGCTCGGTGCCGGTGGCATCCCGTTGTTCGACGATGCGCAGGACCCGTCCATCCTGGTCACGAATGATGCGGCCGTACCCGGTAGGGTCGTCCAGATTGACCGTCAGCACAGTGGCCCCGTCACCGGAATTGACATGATAGTCGAGCAGGCTTTGCAGCGTGTCCGCGTCCAGCAGGGGCATGTCCGAGGCCACGATCAGCACCTGACCGTCATGCCGAAGCTCCCCATCCAGCTGGTCTACGGCGCACTGGACCGCACGCCCTGTACCCGGTCTGCTGTCTTGGCGGACGATGCGCACCTGGGGATCGTAGGACCGTGCGGCCTGCGCCACCAGGTCGGCCTGATGATGAACCACCACGGCCGTCAGCTCGGGATTCAGGGCGGTCACCGAAGTCATGACTCTCTGCAGGAAGGTCTTGCCAGCCAAGGTATGCAGAACCTTGGGGTGGGCCGAGTGCATGCGAGTGCCCTCGCCTGCGGCCAGGATGATACCAGCGGTCAGCGTCTGCCCGCCGCTCAAAACTCCACCACCCCGCTCTCGGCGATGTCAATCAGATCCTGAATGGAATCCACCACCTGGTCAGGGCGGTAGGGGAAGGTCTCCACCTCGGATCGTGTGGTGATGCCAGTCAGCACCAGGAAGGTGTTCAGGCCAGCCTCGACTCCGGCCACCACGTCGGTGTCCATTCGGTCGCCGATCATGGCCGTGGTCTCTGAGTGGCCGCCAACCCTGTTCAGGGCCGTGCGGAACATAATGGGATTGGGCTTGCCCACGAAGTAGGGCTCCCGGTTGGTGGCCTTGGTCACCAGGGCCGCCACAGCGCCGGCTGCCGGTAGGACGCCGTTCTCACTGGGGCCAGTGGCGTCAGGGTTGGTGCAGATGAAGCGGGCGCCGCCCAGAATCAGGCGGATTGCTGTGGTGATGGACTCAAAGGAGTATGTCCGGGTCTCGCCCAGGATTACATAGTCCGGGTTGATGTCGGAAAGAATGAACCCGGCCTCGTGCAGGGCCGTAGTCAGCCCGGCCTCACCAATCACATAGGCCGATCCCTGCGGCATGGTCCGGGACACGAAGTCGGCGGTGGCCAAGGCTGAAGTCCAGATCCGATCCTCGGGCACGTCGATGCCCGAACGACCAAGGCGGGCCGAAAGGTCACGTGGGGTGTAGATGGGATTGTTGGTCAGCACCAGATACTGACGGTTGTTGCGCTTGAGGGTGTCGATGAATTCGGCAGCTCCGGGCAGGGCCGTGTTCTCGTGCACCAGCACGCCGTCCATGTCGGTGAGCCAGGTTTCGATCTTCTTGACTGCCAAGACAGTTCCTTTCGGTTGGTCACCGACCCCAAGGAGGCCGTCTCCGACCGGAATCGGCGAGCGTAAGCTCCCCCACCTGGATTCGAACCAAGACTAAGGGTTCCAAAGACCCGTGTGCTGCCTTTACACCATGGGGGAAGGGCGGAACCCTTGAGGCCCCGCCAGGTTTATTATGCCACAGCCGGACGATTACGCCACGCCATGCCGGACAGGCAAGACTTTAAGCGAAGAGGAAGCCCTGGCCGTGATGAGCTGGATACGTATCGAAGAGCCGGGCCACTGAGCCATCCTCAAAGACCGCCTTGATGGCCGAGGCCAGCAGGGGGGCGATGGACAGCACAGTCAATCCATCCCAACGCTTCTCCTGGGGAATGGGAACCGTGTCGGTCAGAATGACCTCCTTGGCCTGGCAGGACTTGAGACGTTCCACGGCGGGTCCGGACATGACGCCATGAGTGGCCACGATGGTGATGGAATTGGCGCCAGCCTCATCCAGCACATTGCAGGCCTCAGCGATGGTGCCGCCGGTGTCGATCAGGTCGTCCACCAGCACGCAGTCCAAGCCGCGTACGTCGCCCACCACCCGATGGGCCACAGCCTTGTTGGGCTGGGTGATGTCACGGGTCTTGTGGATGAAGGCCAGGGGCACGCCACCCAGGCGTTGGGCCCACTGCTCGGCCACCCGGATACGGCCGGCATCTGGCGAGACCACGGCCACCTTGGACAGATCCATCCGGTCGCGCACATAGTCCACCAGCACAGGCATGGCGATCAGGTGGTCCACAGGCCCATCGAAGAAGCCCTGTGACTGGGCAGCGTGCAGGTCGACCGACATGATTCGATCCGCACCGGCCGCCTTGAGCAGGTCGAACATGAGGCGGCAGGAAATGGGCTCGCGCCCCAGGTGCTTCTTGTCCTGACGGGAGTACCCCAGGAGCGGGCAGACTGCGGTGATAGATCGCGCCGAGGCCCTCTTGAGGGCATCGATCATGATCAGCTGTTCCATGATGGATTTGTTGACCGGGTCGGAATGGGTCTGCAGGACGAAGACATCTGCACCACGCACCGACTCCGTATAACGCACATACATCTCGCCATTGGCAAAGTCGTAGGCTGTCGTCTCCAGGACGTCGATGCCGAGCTGATCGGCCACGTCCGCCGCGAGTCTGGGATGGGTCCGGCCTGTGACAAGTATGAGATTTTTTCCTGGTCTGCCTTTGAGTATCGCGCTCACCATATCTCCAAACGTTGTTTTCGCTGAAGCGGACAGCCTCCATAATAATGGCGCGCGCTGACACAGCCGAGCAGTCCGTGTTGACGAGTCAGGCGGAATGCAAAGCTCAGGAAGCTGAGCGGTAGAGCCCGTGCTTGTTGATGTACTGCACTACCCCGTCCGGAACCAGGTACCAGACGGGCATGCCCCGAGCCGAACGACGGCGCACATCCGTGGACGAGATGGACAGGGCCGGAATCTCCAAGGTATCCACCCGCTGGGCAGGCACCTGAAGGTCGTCCAGGCTGGAGGAGTAGCCGGGCCGGGAGACAGCCACGAACTTGGCCAGATCCCACATCCGGTTGGCATCCTTCCAGCGCATGATCTCGGCCACGGCGTCCGCCCCGGTGATGAAGAAGAGGTCGCTGTCGGGGCGCATTCGCTTGATGTCGCGCAGAGTGTCCACCGTGTAGGTGATGCCAGGACGCTCAATGTCCACCCGGGAGACGGTGAACTTGGGGTTGGAGGCCGTGGCGATCACGGTCATCAGATAGCGGTCCTCAGCATTGGTCACGGTCTTGTTCAGCTTGAAGGCCGGACGGCCGGTGGGCACAAAAATGACCTCATCCAGGTCGTAGACCCATGCCACCTCCGAGGCAGCCACCAAGTGGCCATTGTGAATGGGGTCGAAGGTGCCGCCCATGATCCCCACCCGGGGTCGGCGGTTATGGTGAGAAGGCCTACAGGATCCGTCAATATCTGATGGCTCCTGCCCGGATTCCCCCTCCTTGGACAGTTCAGACATCATCCGGTTCACCCCTGCTCGCCCTCCCGTCTGGCTTCCGAGGCGTTCTCCTCGTTCTCTGACTTGGCCTCCTGGCGCATCTGCTCGGCGCTGGGGTTGACCCGGTCAGGATCGATCCGCTCCATGTCGGCATTCCACTCCTCCTGGACCACGCGGCGGATCTCGGAGTAGGTGGGCAGGGGGAAGCCCGGCTGGTAGGCCCGACGAACCTGAGCCACGCATCCGGTGACAGCTACCAATGAATCGGACAGGTCGGCGATGCGCCCCTCCTGCTCCTGTTTGCGGAAGACCGGCACCCGCTCCTCCATGACGGTGATGTTGTGCCTGACCTGATTGAGCTGGTCCTGGTCAAGGTCGTACACATCATCGGCATGTTCGTCAGGCCAGCCAATCAGGACCGCATCGGCGTACTCCAGGCAGGAGCGCTGGTCTGCATCCGGGATGCCGTCCTCGATTTGCACCAGAAAGACGTACCGCAGCAGGCTCAGCCGCTCTGAAGCCACCCTCAGCCAGATGCGCGGATTGTCGTGCTCGCGCTGGAAGAGCTCTTCGATCTTCTCGTTCACGGCCGCACCTGCCCCCTGCCGTAGCCGATCCACTTGGTGGTGGTCAACTCCTGCAGACCCATGGGTCCTCGGGCATGCAGCTTTTGGGTGGAGATGCCCAGCTCGGCGCCCATGCCGAACATGCCGCCATCGGTGAATCTGGTCGAAGCATTGACCATGATCACGGCCGAATCCACCCGACGGGAGAACTCCTCCACAGCCTCATAGTCCCGAGCCAGGATGGCCTCGGTGTGGCCAGTGGAGTGACGGTTGATATGTTCGATGGCTTGATCCAGGGAGTCGACCACACGCACCCCCATCTTCAGATCCAGATACTCACGGTCCCAGTCGGCTTCCTCAGCGCGAACCAGCAGTTCTTCAGGCAAACCATGCCCGGCGAGGATGTCCATGGAGACCGCATCCAGGTGCAGCTCGACCTGGGCCTGCGTCAGCGCTCGGGCCACACGGGGCAGGAAGTCGGCGGCCACATCCCTGTGGACGATCAGCTTTTCAGCGGCGTTGCAGACACCCACCCGCTGGGTCTTGGCGTTGACGATGATGGGGATGGCCTGATCCATATCCACTGAGCGGTCCACGTAAATATGAACATTGCCTGCCCCGGTCTCGATGGTGGGCACAGTGGCCTGCTCGATTACGCTGCGGATGAGCCCTCGGCCGCCCCTGGGCACCAGCAGATCGATATGACCGCGTGCCTTCATCAGAGCCTGGGCCCCCTCGCGGCCGTATCGATCCACGGAAGCCACCAAAGCCGGATCCAGCCCCTGCTCACGAAGGACCCCGCCTATCAGCTCCACCAGGGCGCGATTGGTGCGCTGGGCCGCGTGACCTCCCCGCAGGAGGGCCGCATTGCCGGACTTGAGGCAGAGGGCCACCACATCGATGGTGACGTTGGGCCTGGCCTCGTAGATCATGGCCACCACGCCCAGGGGAACCCGCACCTGATTGAGCCGCATGCCGTTGGGCATGTCATGGCCGCGAACCACCTCGCCCAGGGGATCGGTCAGCCCCGCCACCATGCGCACGCCCCGGGCGGCGTCCGCGATACGAACCTTGTCCAAGCGCAGACGGTCTATCAGACCGGCGCTCATTCCTTCTTCAAAAGCCTGGGTGCAGTCCTGCTCATTGACTGCGGCAATCTGATCGGCCTGATCTATCAGTGCATCGGCCAGGGCCAGCAAGAGGGCATTCCTGGCCTGGCCGTTCATGCCTGCCAGGCCTGCCTGTGCAGCGGCCGCCGCATCGGCCATGGCACAGACACGATCGAACACATCCTGACGATCGGAGTTCTCGTCTTCACTCATGTTCGTCAGATCCTTTCGCCCTCACGGGTCTGCCAGACCCGTATTCTGTACCGATTGTAACCCTCAGCGAGGGCAATGACGACAGGAGGAGGGAGGGCATTGCCGCGCCTGCCTCCTCCAAGGGCCGATCAGTGGGTCTGGTCCAGCTCAGGATAGAGCGGGAAGGCCTCGACCAGGCGGTCCACCCGGGCCTTGAGGGCATCCAGATCCGCCTGGGGACCCTGGGCCAGCGCAGTGCCGATTACGTCAGCCACCTCCTCGTACTGGGCCGGGCCGAATCCGCGCGTGGCCAGGGCGGAGGTCCCGATGCGCAGTCCGGAGGCCACAGAGGCAGGACGCGGATCGAAGGGGACCGTATTGCGGTTGACGGTGATGCCGATCCTGGCCAGCAGGTCCTCCCCCTGACGGCCGTCCATCTCGCTGTTGCGCAGATCCACCATGACCAGGTGGACATCAGTCCCTCCAGTGAGCACGGTGATGCCGTTGTCGGCCACATCCTTGGCCATCAGGCGCTCAGCCAGAATCTTGGCGCCCTCCAGAGTGCGCTCCATCCGCTCCTTGAATTCAGGCGTGCCGGCCAGCTTGAAGGCCACAGCCTTGGCGGCGATCACATGCATGAGCGGGCCGCCCTGGTTGCCGGGGAAGACCGAGGAGTTGAGCTTCTTGGCATACTCCTGACGGGCCAGGATGAACCCTGACCGGGGTCCGCCCAGGGTCTTGTGGGCCGTGGAGGAGACCACATCGGCATAGGGCACTGGGCTGGGATGCAGACCTGCCGCAACCATGCCGGCGAAGTGGGCCATATCCACCCAGAACTTGGCCCCCACCTCGTCGGCGATCTCCTTCATGGCTGCAAAGTCCTCAATGCGCGGATAGGCGCTCCACCCGCCGATGATCAGGGCCGGATGGGTCTCCAGGGCCCGCTGGCGGATGATCTCGGGCTCGATGCGGAAGGTGTCCGGATCGACCCCGTAGGACTCAGCATGGTAAAAGCGTCCGGAGAAGTTGATCTTCATGCCGTGTGTCAGGTGGCCGCCATGGTCCAGGGCCAGGCCCAGCACGGTGTCGCCGGGCTTGATCAGGGCCTGATAGACGGCGGCGTTGGCCTGGGCGCCCGAATGCGGCTGGACGTTGGCATATTCGGCGCCGAACAGGGCCTTGGCGCGGTCCCGGGCCAGGTTCTCGACCTGGTCCACCCACTCGCATCCGCCGTAGTAGCGTTTGCCGGGATAGCCCTCGGCATACTTGTTGGTCAGCACGGAGCCCTGGGCCTGCAAGACAGCCTTGGGCACGAAGTTCTCAGAGGCGATCATCTCCAGACCGCCGCGCTGGCGCTCCAACTCTCCATCCAGCAGTGCTGCGATCTCCGGATCCACCTGCGAGATCGAAGAGTTCAGGACATCGTAGGATTGCTGTACCGGGTTCTCTTCGACCATGGGTCGCTCCTTTGTCTGTAACGTACAGCCTCGGATACAGGGGCTGGTGGGCAACACTGTACGCCATGCCGACCCCTGGCAGGCCCTGGCGTCCACAGACAGTTTCCTCCGCGAGCCGAGCAAGGCCATGGTTCGGACCCCTGCACGGGGTAGAATGCCCTGGTAATGATCAGTTCGGCGACATGGCGGAGGGGCAGGCAACCATGAGCACATACCACAGCACCCGAGGCGGCAAGGAGCAGCTGCAGTCCAAGCAGGCCATCAGACGAGGCCTGGCTCCTGACGGTGGACTCTACGTCAGCGATGGACTGGACGCACTGACCATCGACCCTGCCGACGTTGCCGGCCTGGACTACAAGGGCACGGCCAAACTGGTCCTTTCGAGACTGCTGAGCGATTACTCTTCCGCTCAGCTGGACTCCTGCCTGGACGCAGCCTACGGAGAGCAGTGGTCCGATCCGGCAATAACCCCTCTGGTGGACCTGGGCGGCAACGACTTCGTACTGGAGCTCTTCCGCGGGCCCACCTCGGCCTTCAAGGATGTGGCCCTGCAGCTTCTGCCGAGACTGATGGCCCTGGCCGGGGACGATGGCGAACGGATCATGGTGCTCACGGCCACCTCCGGAGACACGGGCAAGGCGGCGCTGGCCGGTTTCGCAGACGCGCCGGGCACGGGCATCACTGTTTTCTATCCTCAGGGCAAGGTCAGTCAGATCCAACGCCTGCAGATGGTCACCCAGGAGGGCGGCAACCTGCAGGTCTGCGCGGTTCGGGGCAATTTCGACGATGCCCAGTCCGCAGTCAAGTCCATCTTCGCCGACGCTGATCTGGCTCATGAGCTGGACGAGAAGGCCTCAACGGTTCTCTCGTCGGCCAACTCCATCAATGTGGGCCGCCTGGCCCCGCAGGTCGTCTACTACTTCCGGACCTACGGGTCCCTGATGGAACGGGGAGTGATCAGACCTGGGGATCCGGTCGAATTCTGCGTGCCCACTGGCAACTTCGGCGATGTGCTGGCCGGATACTACGCCAAGATGATGGGCCTTCCGGTGGCCCGCCTGACCGTGGCCTCGGACCGCAACCGGGTCCTCAACGACTTCCTGACCACAGGCGTCTATGACCGCAACCGCCCCTTCTACGCCACCACCTCCCCCAGCATGGACATCCTGATCTCCTCCAACCTGGAGCGGATGCTCTACTACATGGCCGGCGGCGACACCGAGCTGATCGCCTCGCTTATGGCCGATTTGGAGTCCAAGGGACGCTACCAGGTGCCTGAGGCCCTGCTGACCAGAATCCGCGGGCTCTTCTCCTGCGGCTGGGCCGACGAGGACCAGGTGGGATCAGCCATCAGCGGCTGCTGGGAGGACCGGGGATACCTGATCGATCCGCACACGGCCTGCGGCTACCAGGTCATGACAGGGCAGACCGACAGGGATCCTGCCGTGCCCCGGGTGCTGCTGTCCACGGCCAGCCCCTATAAGTTCCCCCGGGTGGTCTGCCAATCCCTGGGCCTGGAGACCCCGGACAGCGACTTCGACTGCATGGACATCCTGGCCGAGTCCACCAACACCAGGCCCCCCAAGGCTCTGCGCACCCTGGAAAACGCGCCTGTGCGCTTCCAGGACTGCATCGATCCCGGAGATATGTCCGACTACGTCCGCCACGCGGTCATGCAGTCCTGAAGCCTGAGCGAATTGACTCAGATCTCCTTCCTGGCATAGACCTTGCGAGATATGGCTATCGAAACCATGTCAGCCGCCAGAATCACCGCCAGCCCGAGGAGCACCGGCCGCCACAGGTCGGATGTCAAAAAACGCATGATTGAATTCCAGACGGCCCCCCAGTCAAAGGGCAGCCAACTGCCGACAAGGGCCGTTAGTGGTACCAAACCAAGAAGCGCCAGAAAAGCTATCACGGCTTTGGCCATTTCCAGCCAATAAAACAGGGGCGCAGCTACTGCAAAGAGCAAAGACTCCGACATGAACAATCCCAGAGCAAACAGGACGGTAGCACGCCAATGGTCCTGACCCTGCAAAAACGAATCAGCAACGCAGAAATAGAATATTGCATAGCCGCAAGACTGAACCAGGACCAGCAGACTTACAGCAGCATAGCGTCCGAATACCTGGTGATCACGTGTTATGGGCAGCAGACCGTTCAACCGAATCGCCGCATTGCTGAAATCGACAAACAAACCAGATACCAGGCCTACAATCAGTCCGATTCCCGTGCCGGCCACCAATCCCGTCAACGCATTCCGTGCATCATCCCCATCATTGCCCGTCAGGGCCATGACCAGGTTCAGCAGGATTCCGATGACGGGCGCAGACAGGAAAATCAGCACACCAACCCAAGTTCTCCCTGCTCCTGAGAAACGTTGCATGTCCAGCCTGATCTGCTCGGCTATCGCCTTCATGACTCCACCTTCTTGTTCTTGTCGGCCGCAGCAGGTGGGCCTGCGGTCAGTCTGATGATGTTGTCAAAGTCGGCCCGCTCCACCAGGTAGCGGTCCTCTGAAGGCTCCATGGCGGTTGGGGAAGCCGATGCCAGAAAATCCTTCAAGCGTTCAGTGGGCACCAGAGCCTCGAAACCTGTGGCGGAGCGCTGCAAACCCATCAGATAGGGTATCTGCGCTCTAGCCAGATCGTCCGGCCCCCCTCTTACGACCTGGAAAGCCTCCATCAACTCGTCCTTGGGGCCGGTGTAGAAGACAGACCCCCGATTGATATAGGTGACGAAGTCAGCCACCCGTTCGAGATCCGCGGTGATGTGCGTGGAGAAAAGCACCGAGTGACGGCCGTCGCCGATGTAGTCCAGCAGAATATCCATGAGCTCGTCCCTGGCCAGGACATCCAGACCGCTGGTGGGCTCGTCCAGAATCAAGAGCCTTGCATCGTGGCTGAGGGCGACGGCCAGCATCAGCTTCATCTGCATGCCACGGGAAAGCTTGCCGATCTTACGGTTTTCCTGCAGACCGAACCGACGCAGATAGTCGTGGTAGCGATCACTGTCCCAAGAGGGATACATGGGTGCCATCACTGGCTCGACGGCCTTGACCTTCCATGCCTCCGGGAAATAAATGGAATCGAAGACCACGCCCAGGTCTGCTTTGACCTCCTCCTCCTGGCTCAAGGGATCACGGCCCAAAATGCTGATTGCTCCGCTGTCCCGGCGGGTCATATTGAGCAAGAGCCGGATCAGAGTGGATTTGCCTGCGCCGTTGGGACCTATCAATCCCATGATGTAGCCCATGGGCAGGTCCATGGTGACCTGGTGCAGGCGGAAACCCGTGCCGTCGGCCTTGGCGTAGCTTTTCCCCAGGTCACTGACGCGCAGGGCATAGTCGACATCTTCGCCAGAGGTTGTCATCACCGGTGATGCGCACATGCTGCTATTCCTTTCCTTCTTCGGACGCGGGCGCAGAACCCCTGTTGCCAATCAGGCCGTCGAGCAGGCCGCGAATCCGATCCGGCTCCATGCCGGCCCGACGAGCCGTATCGACTGCCTCTCCCAGCAGGGACTGCACGCGGTCCTCCAGATGCTGCCTCATGACCTGGTCGCCGCTGTCGGCCACGAAGGTCCCCTTGCCTTGGATGTTCTCCACCAAACCCTCTTGAGCGAGTTCGGTATAGGCGCGGGTCACGGTCAGCACGGACACCCTGAGCTCCTGTGAGAGATGTCGCAGGGAAGGCAGTCCCTCCCCCGCTTTCAGGTCTCCGGTCAGGATGGCCGAACGTATCTGGTCCTCGATCTGCCGATAAATCGGCTGCCCGGACAGGGATGAGATGATCAGCTTCATCCAAACCCCTTTCATTGATTGTCAGCACGACCCTGGCTGAGCTGTGCCGGTGTTCATATATACACTATAACAGTTCAATCATGGAGACAAACTCCGACCTTGATCTTCCAAGGGGTAGTTCATGGATTGATAGATACGTCTCTAGTGCCGAAATTCCCGGCCGATCACAATTTCAGACAAAATCCATTTGGGCCAGGTCGCCGCCGCATTGTTCATGTCGAGGGCGGATACGGTATCATCAACGAAAATCCAGCATGTTCGTTGCCGCACGGCCGCCAACAGCCGATTGCCTACCGTCAAAGCGTCAGAATGAGAGCATGCAGCAGCACGCCGCAAAAAGCGACAAAGTCGTCAGCAACAAAGTCGTCGCAACTGGTCAAAGTCGCTGAATCGAGGGACTTCGGCATGGCAAAGTTGAGCCGACAATCAGACCTATCGGGCCTGGAGCCTGCTGGAGGCCAGAAGCTCTTGGGCGTGCTTCAGGGAGGTAGTGGACTCGCTGCCCGCCAGCATCCGGGCGATCTCCCGCTCCCTGTCCTCGCCCTCCACCTGGCGGACCAGGGTCTCTACGGCATCGCCGCCTTCACGTCCCTTGGCCACGACGAACTGCCGATCGGCCCAGGAAGCCACCTGCGGCAGGTGGGTGACCACGATCACCTGGGCGGTGACGGCCAACCGGGCCAGACGACGACCCAGCTCGACGGCAGCCCGACCGCCGACTCCAGCATCCACCTCGTCGAAGATGAAGGTCATCGTCGGGTCGCCAACCTGGGAATCCAGACCATTATGCCCATCTCCAGCGCCGTCAGATCCCGATGAGGTCCGGCCTTCGGCGGCCACCAGCTCCAGGGCCAGCATGAGTCGGCTGAGTTCGCCGCCCGAGGCGCTCTTGCCCATGGGCAGAAGGTCCGAACCTGGATATGGTCTGAAGAGAAAGTCGATCTGATCCAGACCATGCGCATCCATAGCCTGGTCCTGGCGTGGTCTGACACGGATCTCCAACCCAGCGCCCGCCATGGCCAGGGAGCGCAATTCGCCGTCGACGAGTTCGCTCAGCCTTCGTGCAGCCTTGCCCCGTGACGCAGACAGATTCCGCGCGGCCTTCAGGGCGCTCCCGCGAAGCTGCTCAACCTGGACCTGAAGCTCCTCCAGCTTCTCAGGTGAGGCATCCATGTCCTCAAGTTCAAACGCAGCCTTCTTGCGCCAGGCCAGAACGTCGTCGATGTCTGGTCCCCAGCGCCGGGTCAGCTCATCCAGATCGTGGATGCGGGCGTTGATCTTGTCAAGATCGCCCTCCTGGCCTTCGTCGTCCAGCTGGCTGCTCAGGGTGAAGACCAGGTCGGACAGGTCGGCATTCAGCGAGCGCAGCCGCTGGGCCGACTCCTGAAAGACCCCCTCTACACCGATGCCTTCCAAGGCGGCGATGGCTCGTTCTACCAGGGCCGTAGCCGATGGTGAGTCTGCATCCGGGTCAATCTGGCCGGCGTCCAAGGCGGATAGTGCGGACATGACTCCCTGACTGATCTGGGCAGCATGTTCGATCCGGTCTCTCTGGGCCTTGAGTTCACGATCCTCGCCGGGATGGGGGTCGACACGGTCGATCCGGGCGATGGACTCGCGAAGATAATCAGCCTGGGCCATAGCGCCGGACTGCTGGTTGCGCAGCTCCTCCAGATGGTCCTGGGCCTGTCGGTACTGCCTCCAGGCCTTGGAAAAAGCCTCCAGCTGCAGACCGTCACCGGCATAGGCATCCAGAAATTCGCGCTGCCGGGCCGGACTGGCCATACGCATCTGATCCGCCTGGCCATGGACGGTGACCAGCATGCCGGCCACCTCCTCCAGCAGGCCACGAGGGGCCGTCCTGCCGTTCAGAGCGGCACGGGAACGCCCCTTGACAGGCATGGTTCTCGCCAGGAAGATCTGTCCTTCATCCTCCAAGGGCAGGCCAGCCTCGGTTATGGCAGCGGTCACTGGATTCCCGGCTCCTGCCGCACCAGCATCAAAAATCCCCTGGACCCAGGACTCATGTGCTCCAGGCGACACCAATTGCGGACGGGCAGTGGATCCCGAGATCAGCCTGATGGCGTTGAGCAGCATGGACTTGCCAGCCCCGGTCTCCCCGGTGATGGCCGTCATGCCAGCAGCAGGCCGTAGCAGGGCATGATGGATGGGACCCAGGTCTCGTACTTCCAGCTCTTCCAGCATCAGTGCTCCTTGTTCGACTCCTGCGGCTCCCCCTGGTCCTGCCCGTCTGCAGCCGCCGAGGGGCGATGCTGCTCCCTCCAGCCGACCACCGGCAGGTCGAACTTGGAGACCAGCCGTCTGGTGAAGGGCACCCCGGACAGCCTGGCCAGCCTCAGGATGTCATGGGACTGCCGCACCACAATGCGGGACTGCTTGGGCACAGGCCGTTGACGGCGCCCGTCATTGCAGATCCAGCCGGCCGACTGGGAATCACCCAGAATATCCAGGGTGAACTGCGACTTCGGGCCGATGATCAGGGATCGGGCAAAGAGGGCGTGGGCAGCTATGGGCACCATCTGCAGCGACTGCGCATCCGGCCAGACGATGGGCCCGCCCACCGAAAAGGCATAGGCCGTCGATCCGGTCGGGGTGGCCACAATCATGCCGTCGCAGCCGAAGGAGCTCATCTCCACATCGTCCACTCGGACCGACACCTCGATCATCTTGCCCCGATCATATCGTTCCAGGGTCATGTCATTAAGGGCCCAGTCGCTCAGTGGTCGATCGGCTCCGGGTATCCACAGGTCCACATGGGCCACCATGCGCTCGTCGATGGAGTAGTCATGATCGGCCACTCGACGAATGGCCTCGCCTATCTGGAAGCTTTCGAATTCCGCCAAGAACCCCACATGACCCAGATTGACCCCCAGGATGGGCACCTGGGTGCCCTTGACCAGCTCCGCAGCACGCAGAATGGTCCCATCGCCGCCCAGAACGATGACGATCTCGGTGTCGTCGGCAACCTTCTGGCTGGGGCTGCCGAACTCCGGGGCGGCGATGTTGTCGACAACCGAGACGCGGAATCCGTCCCGGCGCAGCTGCTCCTCGACCTCGTCCACCAGGTGGCCGCTTGCCAGGACCCTGCTGTGCGTGACCACGACAGCGCTACGAGCACCCATGGGTCCTCCCTTCCGGCATCAATGATCATCCTATCGGGCCCGGCCAACAGCGGTGCTCATCACGGCGGGGTCAGGCCAAACGACGACCAGTGGCTGCGGCCATGCCTTGCCCGGTCTCGTAGCGGGGCGATCCCGTCCCGTCCACGGCATCGGCATCCACCACAACACGGGAGACATCCGTCCTGTCGGGCAGCTCGAACATGGTCGCCTCCAGGGTGTGCTCAATGATTCCGCGCAACCCCCGGGCGCCCACCTTGCGCTCCAGGGCGATGGCAGCAACACGGTCTAGGGCAGCATCGGTGAAGACCAGATCGGCCCCGTCATCCAGGAACATGCGCCGGTACTGGTCGACCAGGGCATTGTCCGGTTCGGTCAGCACCCGCCGCAGCTCATGGGCGCCCAGCGGCTCCAGGGTGGAGATGACCGGCAACCGCCCCACGAACTCGGGAAGCAAACCAAACTGTTCCAGATCCTCGGCCCTGACCTGGCTCATGACCCGATCGTCGGGTACCCTATCGCTCCCCTGAGTTGCCGAGAATCCGCTCTCCCGCAGACCCAGCCGCCGGCGGACGATCTCCTCAAGACCGACGAAGGCGCCGCCGCAGATGAAGAGGATGTTGGCCGTGTCCATGACGACCGTGCGGACATCGCCGTGCCGCCGCGAACCCTGTACCGGCACACGGGCCTGGGTGCCCTCGATGATCTTGAGCAGGGCCTGCTGAACCCCCTCGCCGGACACATCCCTGGTGATGGAGGTGTTCTCGCCAGACTTTCTGGCGATCTTGTCAATCTCATCGATGTAGATGATGCCGCGCTGGGCCAGATCCATGTTGCCGTCGGCAGCCTGAAGCAGCCCCTGCAGGACGGACTCCACGTCCTCGCCCACATATCCGGCCTCGGTAAGGCTGGTGGCGTCCACAATGACGAAGGGGACATTCATGATGGTGGCCAGGGTTCGTGCCAGGTAGGTCTTGCCCACGCCGGTGGGACCCATGAGCAGGATGTTGGACTTGTCCACCTGGACGCGCGGGGCCGCATCCTTGCCTCCAAACGCAGCGTCGGCAATACGGCCTCGGTCTCCCAGGTCCATATTGACGCGCTTGTAGTGGTTGTAGACAGCCACTGACAGGGTGCGCTTGGCGGCCTCCTGGCCTATCACATACCTATTCAGATAGGCGAATATCTTTGAGGGTGCAGGCAGGGTCACCCGCCGGTCGGCAGCATCCTTGGCCATATCCTCCTGGATGATCTGGGCGCATAGACGTATGCATTCGTCGCAGATGGCGCAGGAAGGCCCTTTGACCAGGCGGCGCACCTGGTGCTCGTCCTTGCCGCAGAACTCGCAGCGATTCAGTCCGTCATTGTAGCTGACCACACGGCCCATGGCTCTCCCTTCCCGGAGAATCCGCAAGGATCGCCGAAATCACATTCTGACTGACATCGTCCATGATGCCAAAAACGTCCGGAGGCCGTGGGTCCCGAGGACCCGCCGCCATCCGGACGATCAATCTTGCGCGCAGTCACTGGAGCTAATTGCGGTGCTCCAGGACTTCGTCCACCATCCCGTAATCCTTGGCCTGCTGGGCGGTCAGAATGGTGTCCACCTCGATGTCCTTGCGGATCTTGTCGACATCCTGGCCGGTGTGCTTGGCCAGGGTCTCCTCCAGCCAGGTGCGCATGCGCAGCATCTCCTTGGCCTGGATCTCGATCTCGGTGGCCTTGCCGAAGTCCTGCTCCATGGCCGGCTGATGAATCAGCACACGGGCGTTGGGCAGGATCAGCCGCTTGCCCTTGGTGCCGGCCGCCAGCAGAACGGCAGCAGCCGAGGCAGCCTGGCCCAGGCAGACAGTCTGCACATCGGGCTTGATGTACTGCATGGTGTCATAGATGGCGGTCATGGCCGTCATGGATCCTCCCGGCGAGTTGATGTAGATGATCACGTCGCGATTGGGATCCTGGCTCTCCAGAACCAGGAGCTGGGCCATGATATCGTCCGAGGAGGTGTCATCCACCTGGACGCCCATGAAGATGATCCTGTCGTCGAAGAGCCTGGTGTAGGGGTCCTGACGCTTGTAGCCGTAGGGGGTGCGCTCCTCGAACTGCGGCAGCACATAGCGGTCGGCGGGCATGGCGGCCAGGCCGCGAGGGCCGGCCAGTCGACGGGCCCGTGCTACGAATTGCGCTTCTTCAGATGCCATGTGGAGTGCTCACTTCCCTTGATCCGCGGTCATAGTGCCGTGGGTGGTCACGATCCGGTCGACGAAGCCATACTCCAGGGCCTGCTGGGCCGTGAACCAGTGATCGTATTCGTTGTCCCGGTAGATCTCCTCCAGGGTGTGGCCGGTCTGCTCGGCCGTCAGCTGGGAGAGCGTGCGCTTCATGTCCATGATCAGCTCGGCGTTGATCCTGACGTCAGTGGCCGTGCCTCCGACGCCGCCCGAGGGCTGATGCATGAGCACCCGTGCATGAGAGGTGACGAAGCGCTTGCCCTTGGCCCCGCTGGAGAGCAGGAACTGGCCCATGGAGGCCGCCATGCCAACCGCAACCGTGGCCACGTCAGGCTCGATCAGCTGCATGGTGTCGTAGATGGCCATGCCGGCCGTAATGGAGCCGCCAGGCGAGTTGATATAGAGCCAGATATCCTTCTTGGGATCCTCGGCCGCCAGCATCAGCATCTGTGCGCAGATGACGTTGGCGTTGGCGTCCTTGACCTCGTCCCCCAGCCAGATGATCCTGTCCTTGAGCAGTCGGTTGAAGATGGGATCGGTCGGCGCAGGGGCCTCCCCCTCCTCCATCACGGGACTGGTTGCCAATGAGTTGTTCACCCTGTCTCCTTCGATAAACGTATCTGTATTGAGAGTAGCCCCCGCAATCGACGCGGTCTTGGTCTTTCCGCTCTTTGCGCAACCGCTACGACAGGGCCGCACCCAGGCTGTTTCGCCACTGGGTGCGGCCCTATTCGCTGCTTTGAAAGCTACTCCTGATCCTGGGAGAGCTGGTCAGCCACTTCAGCCGCGGCGGAGGCCGCCTGGACGCTCTCGTCCTGCTCCTCCTGGGCCTCGGGCTCATCCTCGCCCAGGAAGCGGCTCAGGTCCACCTCTTGGCCATCGGGATCCTTGAAGGTGACGGCCCGCATGCCGGCCAGCATGCCCTTGGAGCGGCCGACCTCCTGCACAGCAGAACCCAGCTGTCCGTTGCGGACGATGCCGTTGATGAAGGCGCTGGGATCCATGCCATACTGCTGGGCGATGGAGGCCAGGAAGTTGGTCACGTCGGCCTGGCTGACCGTGATGCCCAGCTTCTCAGCCAGAGCGTCCAGGGTCATCTGGTCGCGCAGCTCCTTCTCCACGCTCTTCTCGGCCTCGGCCTTCTCGTCCTTGCTGGCCTTGTCGGGATCCTTACCAGTGTTCTTGAGCTGATCGGTCACCATGGACTGCTTGATGCCCTTGGGCACCGGGATGTCCAGGCCGTCCTGAAGCTTGGCAATGAAGGCGTCGCGGGCGTCAGTGGCCTGCCGACCCTCGGCATCCACCTGGCACTGCTTGCGCACGTCCTCGCGCAGCTCCTTCAGGGTCTCGAACTCCGAGGCCTCCTTGGCGAACTCGTCGTCCAGGTCGGGCAGCTCCTCGGCCTTGACCGAGTTGACCTTGACCTTGATCTGGGCCTTCTCGCCCTGGTGCTCACCGGCCTCCAGGGTGCCCTCGAAGGTGGTCTCTTCCCCTGCGGACAGCCCGTCCAGGGCCTCATCCAGGCCGTCCAGCATGGTGTTGGAGCCCAACTCGTAGCTGACCCCCTGCTGGGAGTCCACGGACTCGCCGTCGATGACGGCATCCAGGTCGATGTTGGCGTAATCGCCCTTGGAGGCGGGACGATCCACACTGACCAGGGTGCCGAAACGCTGACGCAGGTTGTCCAGACGCTTGTCCACGTCCTCGTCGGTGACGGCGGGCTTGGGGACCTCAATCTCCATGCCCTCAATGTCGGGGAGCTCGAACTTGGGACGAATCTCCACCTCGGCGGTGAACTTGAGCTTGGTGTCGTCCTTAGCGGAGGAGGGGATGTCCTTGACATCGATCTGCGGCTGGGCCATGGCGTGCAGCTGCTTCTCCTCCAGGGCCTTGGAGTAGAGCTCGGGCACGCCGGCGTTGACGGCCTCGCCCGCCACGCTGGCAAAGCCTACGCGCTGATCGATGATGGGTCCGGGCACATGGCCCTTACGGAAGCCGGGGATGGTCACCTGCTTGCCGATCTCCTTACGGGCCTGATCCAGGTAGGGGTTCAGCTCATCGGGATCGACGGTGATGGTGAGCCTGACCTTGGTGGGCTCGAGGTTTCTGACGCTGATTTTCACGCTGCGCTCCAATTCATCCAAACCGTTTGATCTGCCAGTAAGGCAACCGTTACATAATAGCGCGAGTCAGGGACTCTGACAGGAGCGAAACCTGCCAGGGACGGGCACCCTCCTGACGCAGGAAGTCGGCTACGTCACGCTTCTCCGGTTGATCGGTCCAGCAGAGGTTGCGCAGGTAGCGGGGCTTGATCAGAATATCGTCGGGGGTGTTGGTCTGGCGTCCCACTTCAGTCACCGCCTTGCGGGCTGCCTCCAGCCTGGCAAACCGGTCCGGATGACGGTGCCGCCAGACCTGCATGGACTTGGGGGCGTTGGTCTCTTCACACCGAGGCTTGGGAGGCACCGGCAGTTCCTCGGTGGGCAGATGCAAGGCATCCAGAATGGCCTGCTTCCATACCGAGGGCCTGACCCGGCGCTGGATGGGCGCATAGCGCTCGAACATGCGGTCCTGCTCGCCGCCGGTGTGGATTCTGACCCGCTCGTTCAAGGATCGGATGGCTCGGAACTGGGCGTTGTTGCGGGGCTTGAGCCTGCCTGCCTCGATGATGGCCTTGTCAGGCAGAAGGAGCGTCGGTGCTATGTCGTTGCTTCTGGCCAGCTGGTCTCGGGTGGTCCACAGCGAACGGGCCACAGCCAGGCCTCGGCGGTCATTGTGCAGGGAGTTGATATGCGAGATATGCCGCCAGGGCTGCTCAGGCTCCGGCTTGGGGATTTTGCCCTGCTCCAGCAGCCAGGCGAATTCCTGCCTGGCCCACTCATCCTTGCCGTGACGGCGCAGGTCCTCCAGCTCTCGCGTTCGCACTTGATCCAGCAGCTCCACGTCCAAGGCGGCGTAATTACGCCAATCACGGGGCAGAGGGCGGTAGGACCAGTCAGCGGCAGAGTGCTCCTTGGCCAGCGTCAGTCCCAGATAGTGCGCAGTCACTGCAGACAGGCCGTAATGACCCAGGTTGAGCATCCTGGCCGCCAGCTCGGTGTCGAAGAGCGATGAGGGCCTCATGCACAATGCATAGAAGCCAGGCAGATCCTGAGGGGAGTCATGAATGATCCACTGGGCCCCATCGACAGCCTTATTGAATTCCGACCAGTCGCAGCCCGCTTGCATCAGAGCTGGTGGGTCCAGCAGGAATATACCCGCCCCCTGGCGCTTGAACTGGACCAGATAGTCGTCGTGGCCATAGCGGAAGCCCGAGGCCCGTTCAGCATCCGCGGCCAGTGCACCGCTCCCCTGAGACAGCAACCGACAGGCCCGGTGGTATCCGTCCATATCGTCGATGACCGACGGTACACCCTGGGCGGGCTCTGAAAGCAGCTGCGTCTTAGGTTCCGTGGTCACCTGCGCTCAACCTCTTTTGTAGTTTGTCTTCCATCACGCCACCGGGCCGATCGGCCCGGAAAACACACGCCTGAAAGCATAGTCCATGGCCTCAACCCACCGATAATCATTTGCTGAGCAGACCTCGTCGACAATTTACCGATTAACATGGTCAGCCATTTCCCAAGCCATCCATTCTTCGTGCCAGTCATTTGCTGATTGGCCGGCGGGCCTTCACTCAGGCAAACAAAACTCCCCACGACATCTGCCGTGGGGAGTTACAAGCAATTATTCTGGTTCCTCCTGGGTCCTGAGGCTCAGTAGACCACGAAGCCGTGGGCCTCCAGCTGCTTCTTGACCCGATCCTTCAGAGCCGCAGAGGGGCCTTTGGCATCCTCGAGCGGGTAGGGGATACGCAGCTCATGCCACTTGGGCCGTCCCAGTTGATGGAAGGGAAGCACATCAATGTGCTCAATCGCATCCTTGAACTGTTCGCATACCCGCGCAACGTTCTCGACGTTCTCCTCTGAGTCGGTCAGCCCCGGCACCAGCACGAAGCGAACCCAGATCTTGCTGCCGCGTGCAGCCAGACGCTTGCCGAATTCGATCGTAGGGGCCAGCGTACCGCCGGTCACCTTCTTGTAGGTGGCCTCATCGCCGGATTTGACATCCAGCAGGCACAGGTCGATGTCGTCAATCATGGCATCGGTGTAGTTGCGGTTGAGGAAGCCCGAGGTGTCCAGGCAAGTGTGGACGCCCATTTCCTTGGCGGCTCGGAAGACCCTTGAGACGAAAGCGGCCTGCATCATAGATTCGCCGCCGCTGAAGGTGATTCCTCCGCCCGTGCTCTTGAAAAGATCCTGGTAGCGGGCCACCTTGTCGATCATGGCTTGCAGGTATACGGGCTGGCCATCCCGCATCTTCCAGGTGTCCGGATTCTGGCAATACTGGCAACGCAGGGGGCATCCGCTCATGAAGACGGTCATCCTTGTGCCCGGCCCGTCCACTGAAGTGTTGATGTCCCAGGAGTGAACAAAACCAATGTCGCCCGTGCGCAGGGCATTCATTCGGTCGTGGCGATCCAGTCCTATGGGCGATTCGAACCCCGAAAGGCCGCCCATCAGGGTCTGGCTCTGGTAGACCTTGGATTCCTTCAGCATGTGCGGCTGTGTGGTACGGAAGGTGGTGGTCTCCGTCATCGGATCCTCCTGAAAAAGACGAAAAGGGGGCGGGGCCTTGGTGCGCCCCGCCCCATGATTCACCGTCTCATCAACGGTTGACTATCGCACAAGTGCGATCAGTCGGTCACCGCGCCCTGGTGGAAGGTGCGGGAGATCACGTCGAGCTGCTGCTCGCGGGTCAGCTTGACAAAGTTGACGGCGTAGCCCGAGACGCGCACGGTCAGGTGCGGGTACTTCTCGGGGTGCTCGACGGCATCCTCCAGCTGCTCCTTGCGCAGGACGTTGATGTTGGCGTGGTAGAGCCCGTGGCCGTTGCCGGCGTCCAGGATGCCCACCAGGTTGTTAATGCGCTCATCCTCGTCGCGGCCCAGACCGTCAGGGGTGATCGTGTTGGTCAGCGAGATGCCGTCCAGGGCATCGTCATAGTCGATCTTGCCGACGGAGAACATGGAGGGCAGCATACCGTGCGAATCCATGCCGTTCTCGGGGTTGGCGCCGGGAGCATACGGGGTGCCCTTCTTGTGGCCGGAGGGGAAGGACCCGGTGTTCTTGCCATACTCCACGTTGGAGGTGATGGTCAGAATGGACTGGGTCGGCACAGCGCCACGGTAGACGGGCAGGCGCTTGATCTGGCCCATAACGGTGGACACAGTCCACTTGGCCAGGTCGTCGGCGCGATCGTCATCGTTGCCGTAGATCGGGAACTCGCCAACAGTCTTGTAGTTGACGATCAGGTCGTCGTCAGCGCCCTCGACATACTCAGGAGTGCCCTTGGCATCCTTGTTGTAGATCGGGTAGACCTTGGCGTACTTGATAGCCGACAGGGAGTCAGCGGCGATGGACAGGCCGGACATGCCACAACCCAGGGTGCGGTAAACCTCCTTGTCGTGCAGGGCCATCTCAATGGACTCGTAGTCGTACTTATCGTGCATGTAGTGGATGATGTTCAGGGCCTCGACGTAGGTCTCGCTCAGCCACTCCAGGGCCTTCTCGTAATTGTCCTTGACCTCCTGGAAGTCCAGAGAACCGTCTTCCTTGGGGGTGACAGGCTTGATTACGTCCTTGTCGATGACCTGCATGCCGGTCATCTCGTCACGGCCGCCGTTCATGGCGTAGAGCAGAGCCTTGGCGGAGTTGACACGGGCGCCGAAGAACTGCATCTGCTTGCCGACCCTCATAGGAGACACGCAGCAGGCGATGGCAGCGTCATCGCCCCAGTGGGCGCGAATGTCCTTGTCGGACTCGTACTGGATGGCGGAGGTGTCGATGGAGATACGGGCGCAGAAGCGCTTGTAGCCCTCGGGCAGCTTCGGATCCCAGAAGATGGTGATGTTGGGCTCAGGGCCGGGTCCAAGGTGCTCCAGGGTCAGGGTGGCCAGCAGACGGAAGGAGGTCTTGGTGACCATGGGCCTGCCGTCGTCGCCGAAGCCAGCGTCGGACCAGGTGGCCCAGTAGGGGTCGCCGGAGAAGATGTTGTCGTAGTCCTTGGTCCGCAGGAAGCGCACGATGCGCAGCTTCATCACGATGTTGTCGATGATCTCCTGAGCATCGGTCTCGTCGATCAGACCAGCGGCCAGATCACGCTCGAAGTAAACGTCGAAGAAGGCGGACAGACGGCCGATGGACATGGCGGCGCCGTCCTGGCTCTTGACCGAGGCCAGGTAGGCCATGTAGGTCCACTGGACAGCTTCCTTGGCGTTCATGGCAGGACGGCTCAGATCCAGGCCGTACTCCTTGCCCAGAGTCAGCAGCTGCTTCAGAGCCTTGATCTGCTCAGCGTGCTCCTCGCGGAAGCGGATCCAGTGCTCGATCTCTTCCTCGGTGAAGTCGTTGCGGTAAGGAATCGAATCCTTGTCGGCCTTCTTGCGAGCAATCAGCTCGTCAATGCCGTACAGGGCCACACGACGGTAGTCGCCAATGATACGGCCGCGGCCGTAAGCATCGGGCAGACCAGTCAGAATCTTGTTGTGGCGGGCCAGCTTGATCCTCTTGGTGTAGACGTCGAAGACACCATCGTTGTGGGTCTTGCGATACCGGGTGAAGATCTTCTTGACCTCGGGGTCGGGCTCCTTGCCGGCCTCCTTGAGGGCCTGCTCAACCATGCGCCAGCCGCCGTAGGGCATCATCGCACGCTTGCAGGGAACGTCGGTCTGCATGCCGACAATCACGTCGTCTTGAGTCTCGCCGGCAGGCTTGCCGTCGATGTATCCGGCCGGGAAGGCGTCAATGCCCGCCGGAGTGTGGGTGTCCACGTCGTAGACGCGCTGCTTGCGCTCCACGGCAAGGAAGTTATCGTCCAGGTAATTCCACAGGAACTTGGTCTTCTCCGTGGCCGGTGCCAGGAAGGATTCGTCACCGGTGTACGGCGTGTAGTTCTTTTGAATGAAGTCGCGAACGTCGATGTCTTTCTTCCAGTCCTCGCCCTTGAAGCCCTTCCAAGCCTTGGCTTGCAGCTCTGCGGGAGAGACGGTGTTGGTCTCAACTGCTGTCATAGTCAACTCCTTGTTGATATGGTCAATGGCGCTTCCTCACACCACTGTCACTTTCAAGTATAGGGGGCGCAATACCACGGGAAACCGAATCGCGACGTGAGCTATATCACACTGAAGGCGGACTCGCAATGGCCGCCACGCCCATATCTAGCAAACTCGCCCGGCACACGGCCTGAGTCCCCATCCGTTCTGATTGCTCAGCCAACTGGTCGCCAAGACAGGTTGCCGATCCGGCTGGAGCTTCATCTGTCAGCTGATGACTGTCCCTGCTCAGGTTCTCCCTCCCAGGCCTGGCGCCAACGACGGTCCTCCTCATCCCATTCCTTGTTCCGGCGCTTGGCGATCTTCCAGGCATCGAGGGCCTCCTGCCTACTGCGGTAGGGGCCCATCCGCCTGTCCTCGGGAGACAGCTTGCCCTGCTCGGGTATGCCGGTGACGGTGTTGAAGTACCATGCCGTCCTCTCCTGTTCGGAACCCATGGCGATCACTCCCTGAAGGCGTTGGTGACGGGCAGCCGACGATCACGACCGAAGGCCAGGGAGGTGACCTTGGGTCCCAGCGGATACTGGCGCCGCTTCCACTCGGCTCGATCCACCAGCCGCATGACCGTGTCGACCGTATCGGGATCGAAACCATCGGCCAGAAGATCAGCCCGACCGTGGGCATGCTCGATGTATGCCTCGAGGACCTTATCGAGCAGGCTATAGTCAGGCAGGGAATCAGAGTCCTTCTGCCCTTGTCGCAGCTCGGCCGAGGGCGGCTTGACGATGGAATTGACCGGGATGGGCTCACGTTCGCCTCTTGCCTGAGCCTGGGCGTTGCGCCAGCGGGCCAGCTGCCAGACCCGGGTCTTGAGCAGATCCTTGATGGGCGCGTAGCCGCCTACTGCATCGCCATAGATAGTTGAGTAACCGCAGGCCAGCTCGGACTTGTTGCCCGTGGCAAGGGCCAGAAGCCCCTCGGCATTGGCGTAGGCCATGACGATGACGCCGCGTATCCGGGCCTGGAGGTTCTCTTCAGCAACTCCTTCCAGGTGCAACTGCCCTTGGAAGGCGTCGAATTCCGGGCCTATGGCTTGAACCACGTAACGCACGCCCAGACGCTGGGCCAGGTCGGCGGCATCATCCCGGGAACCTTCCGAGGAGTAACGGCTGGGCATGGAGATGCCACGCACATGCTCCCCTCCGCAGGCATCGGCGGCCATGGTGGCCACCAGGGCCGAGTCGATCCCGCCCGACAGACCCAGGCAGACACCCGTGAAGTGGTTCTTGGCCATATAGTCTTTTAGACCCAGCACACAGGCCCGATAGACCTCCTCGTCCCCAGGCATCTCTTCGACCATGCAGGACTTGCTGGGCAGGGGGCGCTCCCCTGATGCAGGCAGGGTCCATGTGGACAGATCCTGAACGAATCTGGGCGAGCGCTCCAGCAGGGTGCCATCCTGATCCACCACGAAACTGCCGCCGTCAAAGACCAGGTCGTCCTGCCCGCCCACCTGGTTCAGGTAGAGCAAAGGCGCGCCGACCTGTTTGGCCCGACGAGTCGCCAGCTCGTAGCGGACATGCCCCTTGCCCTCCTCGAAGGGGGAGCCATTGATGGTCACCAATAGGTCGATGTCCCGGCCAGCCAGGTCACTGATGGGGTCGCCCTCCTGCCAGATGTCCTCGCAGATGGCCAGCCCTATCCGGTGCCCTTGCACCTCCAGGACCACGGTCCTATCCCCCGGGGTGAAAATCCTGTACTCGTCAAAGACCCCGTAGTTGGGCAGGAAGTGCTTGTCGTAGCCGGCCTCGACCCGACCCTGGTGCAGGACCACCAGCCGGTTGCGGGGCCGGTCCTGATCCGTATCGGTGCCCACGGTCCCCACAATCACATACAGATTGCCCAGACCCTTCTCCTCCAGCTGCCTGGCCAGACGGTCAGCCCGAGACCAGGCGGCCCGACGAAAGCTGGCGCGGAATGCCAGGTCCTCGATTGGGTAACCGGTCAGGCTCATCTCGGGAAAGACCACCAGGGTCGCCCCCTGCCCAGCCGCCTTTCGGGAGTAGTCCATAATAATGTCAGCGTTGCCGTCAAGATCGCCCACACAGGTGTCGATCTGAGCCAGAGCCACCAGCAGATCGCCATCCCGCCGCGGCTGTTCCTCTTGTATGCCCATATCCATGATTCTAAACCGTGCCAGGGCCGGCCGACGGGCAGACAACCCCATGCGGTGCCGAACCCGAAGAAGGCAGGGTCGCGGATGCCTCAGATCTTATCGGCGCCAGCCTTACGGGCGGCACGACGCACCAGCACCGAGGCGACCAGTCCCAGAAGAAGCAGCAGGACTGCGAAGCACATGGCCCACTGGGCGCCTTGGGTGAATCCCTCGGTCAAGGCATTGGTCACCTGGGGACCCAAGGCTCCCAGTCGGCCCCGGGTGCCCTGAGCTCGCATGCCGACAATGGCGTTTCCGGCAGAAGACTGAACCGATCTGACCAGACCATCAGCCATTTGCGCCGAGATACCTTTGAGGGCCGTCAGATGCCTCGGCAGCACCAGGCTCAGAGCCAGGGAGAGGGCGGAACCAGAGACTGCGGCGCCCAAGGCGGTTCCCCACTGGCGGATGGTGGACTGGGTAGCCGAAGCCTGGCCGGACTGAGCCACCGGAACTCCCGAGAGCACCAGGCTGGTCAGCTGTGCCGAGGCAAAGCCCAGGCCGGCACCGTAAATAATCAGAGTCAGGGTCATGGGCCAAACAGGTACCGACCCACGCATGAGCAGAATGGACAGGGCCACGCCGACGATCTCCATCAGCAGGCCCGTCTGGACCGTGCCGCCGGCTCCCAGACGGGCCGAGACCACCCGGGCCAGGCCGCCCGAAACAACCGACCCCAGAGCCATGACACCCAGGATGGATCCGGCTCCCAATGGACTCAGGCCTCTGGCGTTGATCAGATAGAGGGGCAGGATGAACATGACCGCGAACTGACCGGCGTTGACGATGGCGGCCGTGAGGTTGCCCCAGCCGAAGGTGCCGATGGCGAACATGGATACATCCAGGATGACCATCTTGCCCCTGCGCGCCCTGGCCAACTCGGTCAGCGCAAAGGCGGCCAGCAGGGCCAGCCCCAGGAGCAGACTGACCAGAACCGGCGACAGGGGCGCCGATGCAGACCAGTGCAGTGGGCCCAGCTCAAGTGCGGCGCGGGGACGCCACCAGCCGTAGGTCTGCCCCTCGATCAGCGCAAAGACCACCAGGGCCGACCCCAGGGCCGAAAGGAGTATGCCCTTCCAGTCGGCAAGCATCCCCCACCGGTCGCCGGCCTGCCTGGGTGCTGACTTGGTCTCTGGCACAAAGACTGCGCTGGCCAGGAAGACGATCAGTCCCAGGGGCAGATTGACCAGGAAGATCCACCGCCATCCGATGGTGCTGGTGAAGACCCCGCCCAGGAAGGGGCCGACCGCCGCTGCGGACGACATGACGGCCCCCCAGATGCCGAATGCAGTGGCCCGGTGCCGACCCCGGAAAGTAGCGGACACGGTAGACAGGGTGGAAGGCATAACCAGGGAGCCGCCGATTCCCTGAACAAACCTGGCCAAAAGCAGCAATGTGCCGGAGGAAGCCGATGCGGCGAAGACGGAACCCAGTACAAAGATGACCGTGCCCACCTGCAGGATGCGCTTGCGTCCAATCATGTCCCCCAGTCGGCCGGAAGGCAGAAGCAGGGCCGCCAGCACGATGCTGTAGAGGGCGGTCACCCACTGGGCTTGAGCCAGGTTGATGTGGATGGCAGCGATGATGGAAGGTATGGAGACGTTGACGATGGACGAATCCAGCACGATCATGGCCAGACCCAGAGCCAACACCCAGAGGGCGCGCCAGGGCGGTGCCGCCTCCTGAGACTCTTGACGATTCTTCTGGCTGCCCTTCTTCAAGTCCATACTGGCCGATCCGGTCATCAGATCTCCCCTCACCCTGTTCTGCGATTTTTTGCGACTATACGTCGCGAAAACTTGTCTGGCAAGTTCTCTCAGCGCGGACAAGCCGCACGCTGAACCGGTCCTGGCAACTTGGCTCTACTGCAAATAGGCCATATCATATGCCCCATGACCGGCCCAGCCCGATTCACGATCGCTGCACCCAGCAGGCCGGACCGAGGAGGATCATGCCCAGGATTCGCGAATCCACGCTCCAGGAGCACCGTGCCAAAACCCTGGATCAGATCATCGCCGCCGCCGAGGCTATCCTGCGCACCGGCGGACGCGGCCAGCTGACCATGGCCGAGGTGGCCCGACGCACCAATCTGGCCCGCAACTCCCTCTACCGCTACGCCCGGGATGCCGACCAGCTCTGCGACATGGTCATGGAACGGCATCTGCCGGACTGGGGTCGCGCCCTGGACCAGGCTCTGGGCACGACTGAGGACCCGCGCCGGACGATCGAGGTCTGGACCCGCACCAATCTTGAACAGGCGGGGCTACACGGACACGGCTGGCTGATGAACCTCTACGCCGAGCAGCATGACGAGCAGTTACGCCAGGCTCTGATCTACGGCAGCCCATCGAATCCTCATGAGCCCGCACCAAGGAACGATCGGTCCACAGACCGGCAGATCCAAGCCCTGCTGGACTTCCACGGGCAGGTCAACCAGCCGCTGATCCAGGCATGGACAGCCCTGCGCCCAACAGACCCGGCCATGGGCGTGGAGGTGACGCGAGGGATCGTTCAATCCGGCATGCGACTGATTGATGCCCTGGACCAGGAGCTTGCGCCCGAGCAGCGGGAGAAACGACTGACTTGCATCATCGAGAAAGTGACCGCCTGTGCCAAGGCCGTCACCGCCACTCTGACGGAAGGACCAACATGCGCCTGATCGGCAACATCTGCTGGCTAGTGCTGGGAGGACTGGCCATCGCCCTGGCATGGGCCCTGGTGGGCATCGTGCTCTGCCTGACCGTAGTGGGCATCCCCCTGGGCATCCAGGCTTTCAAGATGGCCAGACTGACCCTGACCCCCTTTGGCCGACAGGTCATCTATGGCGGCGGACTGGGATCCTGGCTGGCCAACCTGCTCTGGATCATCCTGGGCGGCTGGTGGCTGGCTCTGGCCTATCTGGCGGCCGGGCTGGTCACCATGCTGACCGTGGTGGGCATACCCTTCGGCCTGCAGGCCTTCAAGATGGCCCGCCTGGCCCTGATGCCCTTCGGATCCTCGGTGCGCGTCGCCGTCTTATGAAAGGATTGGGACATGAGCACAGTCATTATGCATACCTCAGAGGGCGATATTCGCCTGGACCTCTTTGACGATCAGGCCCCTGAAACCGTAACCAACTTCCTCGATTTGGCCGCCGGCCGCAGGGACTGGACCGACCCCGAGACGGGCCAGAAGCGTCAGGATCCTTTCTACGACGGGCTTACCTTCCACCGGATCATCAAGGACTTCATGATCCAGGGCGGCTGCCCGCTGGGTACGGGCACAGGCGGCCCCGGCTACGAGTTCGATGACGAGATCGACCCCTCCCTGACCTTTGACGAACCCTATAAGCTGGCCATGGCCAATGCAGGGCTGCGCCGGGACCCCGCCACCGGGAAGACCCACGGCACCAACGGATCACAGTTCTTCATCACCACCGTGCCAACCCCCTGGCTGAACGGTCATCACACCATCTTCGGCCAGGTGGCCGATGATGATTCCCGGAAGGTGGTCGACAAGCTGGACGCCGTGGCCACCGACTCGGGTGACCGTCCCCTTGAGCCGGTCTTCATCAACAGCGTCGAAATCCTCTGAGCCGGGCCGGGGATGGTTTCAAGAAAAACAGCCAGTAGATTCCAGCCCGGCACACGCAGCTACACCATGTCCCGCATCAGGGGCACGGAAACATCAATAGAGCGCCAGGTCCGGTCCTATCTCTTCTCACGCGGTCTGCGGTTTCGCAAAAACGACAAGAGGTATCCGGGCCATCCTGATGTGGTACTGCCCAAGTGGCGGGCCATGGTATTCGTCAATGGCTGTTTCTGGCACATGCATCAGGGCTGTGCCAAATTCTCGCTTCCCAAATCCAATGTGGAATTTTGGACTACCAAGCTGACAAGGAACCGTCTGCGGGATCAGGAGCAGGGCAAAAAACTGAAAGCCATGGGCTGGCGGGTATTCACCGTTTGGGAGTGCCAGTTGGATGCCCGCCATGCCCAGGAAACCCTGCAGAAATTGTATGAGGCCATCACAGCAGATGACCATCCAAACGAAGGAGTCAAGGATGAGTAGATTGAACGGCAAACGACAAGAGGCTGAGCAGAAGGGCATGCGGGTCAACTTTGCCATTCTCGGCGCCGGACGGATAGCCAATGCCCTGGCCAAGACGGTGGTCATGATGGCTCAGGACTCGCAGTACAGTCATCTGATCTCCCCCTACGCCGTGGCTTCCAGGGACGGGGATCGCGCAGCCGCCTTCGCCAAAAAATATGGATTCGAGCATTCTTATGGGTCCTACCAGGAGCTCATGGACGATCCTAATGTGGATCTGGTCTACATCGCTACGCCTCACAGCCTCCACGCCGAACAGGCCATCGCCTGCATGAAGGCGGGAAAGAACGTGCTGGTCGAGAAGTCCTTCACCGCCAACGCCGATCAGGCCAGGCAAGTCATTGATACATCCGAGAGCACCGGCCTGCTCTGCACCGAGGCCATCTGGACCAGGTACATGCCCTCGCGTTCCATCATCGACGACATCGTCTCCTCAGGGGAAATCGGCACCATCAGAACGGTCACCGCCAACCTGGGATATGTGACCGTGGGCAAGGCCAGAATGACCGACCCGGCCCTGGCCGGTGGCGCTCTGCTCGACGTAGGTGTCTACCCACTCAACTTCATTGACATGGTCATGGGACCCAAGCCTATTGAGCGGGTCTGCACGGATTGGGTCCGCAGCCCGGAGGGCGTCGACAGCCAGAACTCCACAACCATTTTCTACCAGGATGGATCCATGGGCGCGGCGACCAGCTCCATGGTCTCGGCCAGTGACCGGATCGGCAGCATCTGGGGAGACCAGGGTTACCTGCAGTGCGCCAACATCAACAACGTGGAGTCCATCGACCTGTACGACGCGGATCACCAATTGAAGAAGCACTACCCCATTCCCGACCAGCTGACCGGTTATGAGTATGAGGTGTCCAGCGCGGCACAGGCCATCCTGGATGGCAAGACCGAGTGCGCCCAGATGCCCCACAAGGACACCCTGCGCATCATGGAGCTCATGGACTCTCTGCGCCGTCAGTGGGGATTGGTCTTCCCCTTCGAATCATGAACCAGCAGCGCAAATGGGGGCTGATGCCGCAATCGCCACGGCATCAGCCCCCATTCAGATCATCCAGGAAAACTCTGCTTCATTCCTTTCTGACGAAGGTCACCAGACGCTGGAGGATGACGAAGACCAGGATCATCAGACCAACCACGATGGTGACGGCCTCGGCAGGAACGCCGAAGTCCGAGGTCAGAGGATCGATGATCGAGCGGACCAACGCACCTATGACAGAACCCAGCACGTAGCCGTAACCGCCGGTGATCAGGGTGCCGCCGATGACGACCGCAGCCACAGCGTCCAGCTCCCATCCGACGCCCATGGTGTTCTTGGCTGAACCGATGCCAGCCACATAGACGATGGAGGCGATGGAGGCCAGGACGGCCGAGGTCAGGTAAATGACATACTGCGTCCGCTTGACCGGAAGGCCCATCAGCTCAGCCGAAGACCGTGAACCACCGATGGCGTAGATGGTACGGCCCGTCCTGGTCTTGTGGAGGATGACGTAGCTGACCGCCACGACAACCAGGGCGACGATCACACCGAAGTTCAACGAAAGGTCGTTGGAAATCTTCGGGTTGTCGATGATCTTCAGTCCCTCGCCGCCGATCCAGCTGAAGTTGTTGTTCTGCGGCATATTGAGCGAATCGGTCGAGATGATGGAGGCTATGCCCCTGGCCAGGAACATGGTGGACAGTGTGGCGATGAAGGGCTGCATGTTGAACTCTTCAATGAGCACACCGGCCAGGAGTCCAAAGATCGCACCGATGGCGATCATGATGACGATGACCAGTGACGCCGGCACACCGGCAATCATGAGCTTGACACCGACCACGCCGGTGATGGCCACTATGGCCCCCACGCTCAGATCGATGCCGCCGGTGAGGATAGGGAAGGTCATGGCTACTGCCAGGATCACCAGGTAGGCGTGATCCATGAACAGGGAGGACATGAATCCTAGCCGGATATAGGTGCCGAAGAGCGCCTGGCCCATGATCAGCATGAGCAGGAAGATGACCACGGCAGCAACTGTCGGAATGGCCCTAGGGCTCAGCCGGAAACCTGTTTGTCTGCTTGCACTCTTCTTCATCATGCCACCACCTTTGCAGACTGCCTCATGGCACGCCTGCGTTTGAACTCAGCGACCGCGTTGTGCACCTTGGGCGCCTGCATGACGCAGATGATGATGACCACCACAGCGAAGAAGGCTGGCGTGGCGGCTGAATCAATGCCCAGGGTGATGATGGTCTTGCGGATCATCGCAATAATCACGGCGCCGAAAGCGCTCCCCAGCAGCGAGAACTTGCCGCCCAGCAGGGAGGTGCCTCCAATGACCACAGCCAGAATGGCGTACATCTCCAGGTCCTGACCGGTCTTGACTACGTCGACCCTCATCACTGATGCAGTGGCGAAGAGCCCTGCCACAGCGGCCAGCAGACCGGAGATGGCATAGACCAGGAAGAGGATCCGCCGAGGCTTGATGCCGGTCATTCGGCTGGCCTCCTGGTTGATGCCCACCGACTCGATCATCATGCCGGCCGCCGTCTTCCTCATCAGAAGACCGACCAGGCAGACAATGATCACTGCTATGACGAAATTGGCCGGGATTCCCAGAATGAAACCGTTGGCCATCCAGCGCAATGGTCCGCTGCCGGCCACACCTGAAGCGTCGGCATTCTGGCCATTGGTGATGACCTTGGCCAGTCCCCTGCCTGCCAGCATCATGATCAGCGTGGTGATGAAGGGCTGGAGTCCCAGGATGGAGACCAGGGCGCCGTTGATGCAGCCCAGGACCAGACCCACGGCCAGGGAGATCAGAATGGCCATCCAGACGTTCACCCCGTTGATCAGCATCTGCATGGCTGCAGCTCCGGCCACGGCCATGACCGAGCCGACCGAGAGATCGATGCCCGAGGTCGAGATGACCAGGGTCATGCCGGTGGCGATCATCAGGTATCGTGCAGACTCCTGGATCATGGTGATCAGGGGTCCTGCCAGGCCACCTGTACGCGGATTGTATGACAGGCTGAGGAAGGAGTGATCAACCAGCGTGCAGACCAGAATCAGCGCGAGGAAGGCGACCACGCTCCAAATCAGCTGATTGCCGAATATACGGCGCAGGAAGGATGGACCTTCATCCTCCGATTGCTGCTTGGCGGGCTTGCTCATCTTTCCTCCTTTCCTTGAGATTGTCCAGAGACCGAGGTGTTGGCTATGTCTTCCACGATGGTCTGCTGGGAAACCGTATCGTCGTTGTCCATCAGGTCGATCTTGTGACGGTCCTTGAGGACGGTTATCTGATCGGACAAGCGGACGACCTCATCGAGCTCGGAGGAGATGAAGACCACGCTCATGCCCTGGGCGGCCAGATCCAGCACCGTCTGCTGAATCTCCGCCTTGGCGCCGATGTCGATTCCCCTGGTCGGTTCATCCAGGATCAGCAGCTCCGGATCCGTAGCCAGCCACCTGGCCAGTAGGACCTTCTGTTGGTTTCCGCCTGACAGGTTCTTGATCAACCTATCGGGATCGGCCGGGCGAACGTTGAGCTCCTTGATGTACTTGTCGACTATCCGATCGGCTTCCTTCTTGGGGATAGGCCTGAACATGCCCCGGGTGGCCTGGAGGGCCAGGATGATGTTCTCCCTGACCGTCAGATCGCCGATGATGCCCTCATCCCTTCTGTTCTCCGTGGAGTAGGCGATTCGGTTCTTCAGGGCGGTGGCCGGGCTGTCGATGGAGATCTTCTTCCCATCAAAGGTGTAGGTGCCCTTGTCGGGCTTGTCTGCGCCGAAGAGCAGACGGCCGATTTCGGTTCTGCCGGAACCCAGCAGGCCGGCCAGTCCCATGATCTTGCCCTTGAAGAGATCCATGTCGAAGGGGTAGATGCTGCCCTTTCTGCCGAAGCCGCGGACGCTGGCCAGGGGCCGGTCCGTTGTAGCCTGGGGTATTTCCTTCCTCGACTTGGTACCGATCAGCGAGAGCTCGTCGGCGTTCTTGCCGATCATCTTGGTAATAAGGACATCGCGCGGCATGTCCTTGACCATGGTCTCCTCGACGAATTTGCCGTTGCGCAGAATGGTCATTCTGTCGGCGATCTCGTAGACCTGGTCCAGGAAGTGGGAAACGAAAAGTATGGCGATGCCCCTGTCCCTGACCTTGCGCATGATCTGGAACAGATCCTGAACCTCATTGGCATCCAGCGAAGATGTCGGCTCATCCAGGATCAGGACCTTGGCATCGATGACCATGGCCCTGGCGATGGCCACCAGTTGCTGCATGGCTATGGATATCTCATTGAGCGGAGTGTGGGGATCCAGATCCGTCAGTCCCATCTGGGCCAGATAGGTTTTGGCTGCCTCATGGGTCTTGCGCCAGTTAATGCCCAGGTGCCCCCTCACCTCGTGCCCGAGCATAACGTTCTCGCCCACGCTCAGGTTGGTGCACAGGTTGACTTCCTGGTAGACCGTGGCGATGCCGGCGTTCTGCGCATCGGCTGTGCCGTTGAAAATCCTGTTCTGGCCGTTGACGGTGATGGTTCCCGCGTTGATTTTGTATACCCCGGTGAGCGCCTTGATCATGGTCGATTTGCCTGCACCGTTCTCCCCCATGAGGGCATGGACCTCACCGGGGAACAGACGCAGATCGACATTGTCGAGCGCCTTGACACCAGGGAATTCAATGCTGATTCCCTTCATGGAGACCAAGGGTTCTTCTTTTGTCATTGTCTTGCCTCATCAAACTGAATGCTGATCGAGGGGCGGTACCGAGGTCCCAAGACCCTTTCCCGCCCATGAAAAACGGCGTACCGCAACCTTCCCGGGTGCGCCGTCCTGTTTCCTATGCGATCAGCGATAGATCAGTACGCTCTGGAATCGATGACCTTCTTGGCCTCATCGGCGGTGAAGACCTTCGAATCAATGACGATGTTCTTCTTGACCTTCTTGCCGTCCAGGTAATCCTTGACGGTCTTGGCGGTCGTTTCGCCGAAGAGCGGGTTGTACTCGATCACCAGCGACAGGTCGCCGTCGATCAGGGCCTTCAGAGCAGGCTTGGTGCCATCGATGGTGATGATCTTGACCTTGCCCTTGAGACCTGCGGCATCGACAGCCTGTGCAGCACCCAGGCCCATCTCGTCGTTCTGCGCGAAGATGAACTGGACATTCTGGCTCTTGTACTTATCCAGCAGTCCGGCGGTCACGGTCTTGGCCTCGTCAGTGGACCAGTTGGCCGACTGGCTCTCCAGAACCTTGATGTTGCCACCGACCTTGGAATCCCAACCCTTCTGGCGGTCCTTGACCACCGACAGGCCGGCAGGGCCCTCCAGGATCAGGCCATTGGCTCCATCAGGGAAGTTCTTGTTGACGAACTCCGCAGCCTGCTGTCCTGCCCACTCGTTGGAAGGCCCAATGTGGGAGGCAACCAGGCTCTCATCCTTGGTCTGCACGTTGCGGTCGACCAGGAAGACCGGGATCTCGGCCTCCTTGGCCTTCTTCAGGGACTCGTCCCAGCCGCTGTCCTCAGTGGAGGACAGGACGATGGCATCCACCTCGTCATTGACGAACTTGTTGAAGGCCTGGATCTGCTTCTGCTGATCGTTGTTTTGGGTCGGCGAATAGATCATGTTGAATCCGGCGTTCTTGAAGGCCTTCTTCAGATCGTTCTCGTTAGCCGTACGGAAGCCGCCCTCGGGACCTACAGCCACAAACCCGATGGTCTTCTGCTTGTCGCCGCCCTTGCTGGAGCTGGATCCGGAAGACCCGCAAGCTCCCATGGCCAAGACCGCAGCCGAGGCCGTGGCGATGGTCAGCGCCTTCTTCAGTACTGTATTCATTGTTCTCCTCCTTGAGTAGTCAGCATCGAAGCCACAGCATTATGATCATCGATGATGACATCCACGATTTTCAGTATGGTTTTTCCGCTCACCGAGCTCAAGGCGCTGCGATAACAAATCGATAACAGTTCAATCACATTGACCAATAGGCCACAGTCGATCCGCAGTCGATACCGCGCATCCTTGTGTTTGTTACCTGCCGCTGGTAACCGTATCCACCTGGGAATCAATGATGTACCACATGCCCTCCAAGGCTCCGGACAAGCAATGGACAATGCCCGAACGGTCCAGGGCGATCAGACTCTGCATCTGATTGACCTGCCCTGCAGCCAAGCCTGTGGTTCCGGCCGGTAGATGCTGGACCGTCTCCGGGCCGGGGGCGATCTGGGAATGGCCGCCCGCATCCATGTCGCCATCCTTGTATACCAGGGTGTTGTCGTTGTAGAAGGTTAAGGCCCTGATGTCCCGATGTCGGGCGATGACCTGGATCTGGTCGCTCAAGCCCTTGGGCCGCTGATTCTCGCCTCGGACAATACCCAGCATGACCAGGGTGTTCATACCCTGCGAGCCGTCGTCGAGCACCAGGCACAGACGCTGCCCCTCAGGCGCCAGAGCCAGGGCAACCACACGCCGCCCATGCAGCCAAGGCAGGGTGAATTCCAGGGCGTCCGGCTTGCCTGTATCGACCAGGATGGCGGAATCGCTCTGCCTGACCGCCCAGATCTCATCGGTCAGACTGCCGGTTATGGCGGCAATGGGCGTGTCGGCAAACAGTTTCCCGCAGGATGAAGCATCAGGCTTCAGACAGGTCACCTGGCCATGATCGGACAGCAGCGCTCCGCCATTGGAGGAAAAGACCAGCCCCTTGGGCTCATGAAAGACGGGGGGTTGTCCGACCCTGATCAGGTTCGAGGAGTTGAAACCTACCACCCCGCTGCTGCCCAGACTGTAGATGCGGTTGGAAGTCTGCCCTGAGGCCAGGGTCAGATCATCATCCGCGTGGGAGTAATCAATCCCTGACGCATCGATCACGCGCAGATCAAACTCGCCGTTGCCGTCGCCCAAGAGCATCCGCATCTGATGAACCAGCATGGCCTTGTTTTCGCTGCTCAGGGTGGCGAAGGAGCTGCTGACTTTGATTTCCATGCTTCCCTTGACCTGCTGCACCGCGTCGACCGCCAGGGAGACCTTGGCGGTATTGAAGTTCGTCACGGAATCCCGTAGCCAAGCCGGAGGGCCCTTCAGCAGTTCCTTCAGGGCCAGGGTCCTCCAGTTGCGCCAGCCGAACCAACGGTTGTCAGGAACAGGCACACCCTTGGCCAGGGGGAACTGATAGATGACGACCTGACGGTAGACCTGCATGAAATCATCCGAAGAGATCACTATCCCCGCCGGGGCCTTGCTGATCCGCCATTGACCGCGAACCTTAGCAAGCTCAAACCGTTCGGTCCTGTACCCTGAGCCGCAGTCCTGCTCGGTGACGGAGAATATGCCATGGGCGTCCAAGGAGCCGATGCACTCGGTCGTCAGGTCCAGGGCGGTCCTCTTCCCGCTGCCCTCGTCATCCACGCGGTCATAGACAGGGGAACCCTTGTAGATCGAGACGGATGCATTGAAGTCCCATCCCGCAAAGGCCCGCTTGGTCATGTAGGACTTGGCGACAGCAAAGCCATCGCTTTGAATGCCGGTAGGCAGAGCCGCCAGGAAGCCCTTGACGATGCTCTCAGGTCCGGCTCCGTCCACAGGACCCTCCGGGGAGGAAAAGACCCGATGGGGCTGATTCTCGACGGGACTGAGCTGACGAACCGACCCGGAAGTAGGCAGTCCGAATGGAATGGAGCAACCTCCGGCGACCAGGGCAACCACCATGGCGGCACACAGACCCAGCATCCGCACAGAGCGAAGGGCTCTTGGCCAACGGAAGGATCTGAAAACACTCATGATGCAGCCTCTTCAAAGGAGCCTTCCACATCCAGACCCTGGCCAGGCTGGAATCGAACCGGCGCACTGCCCTGATCCAGTTGCTCGGAGACATCCCTGGGCAGGGTCAGCAGGAACCAGGTCCCCTGCCCGATCTGCGAGCGCACCTGGAGCAGCCCATGCATGAGATTGGTATTGTCCAGAGCTATCGACAGCCCCAGACCTGTACCGCCCGTCAATCGAGACCGTGAGGGATCGGCTCGCCAGAACCGTTCGAATATATGAGTCAGGTCTTCGGGCGCAATGCCGGTTCCCCAGTCGCGCACACTGAATACCACGGCCTGCTCCGAGACGGCCAGCCGCAGCTGCACCGGCCCGTCCTCAGCGAAATCGATGGCATTGTTGACCAGGTTGCGCAGAATCGAAGTACAACGGTTGGCATCGACGGTGATCATCACCTTGTGGTCGGGAAGGAGCGCATTCACTGCAACCCCCTTGGTTCCGGCTATCTGGGCGACCTGCTGCACCACCTTGCGAACCAGATCGCAGGCATCGCACAGGTCCGGATTCAGCGATGTCTGACCAGCCTCGTACCTGGATATTTCGAGAAGATCCTCAAGCATGCTGGCGAAGCGCGACACCTGTTTATCCAGCAATTCCACAGTCCTGCGCTTGTTTGGATCCAGGTCGTCCCGACTCTGGAAAAGCAGGTCCGTGGCCATGCGGATGGTGGTGACCGGGGTTCGCAGCTCATGGCTGACGTCCGAAACGAACCTGCGTTGGTAGGCTTCGGCCTCCTCCAGCTGACCGATCTTTTCATTGATGGAATCAGCCATCACGTTGAAGGAACGCTGCAGGGTGCCCAGCTCATCGGTTCGGTCCTCGGTGACCCGGACGTCCGACTCCCCTTGGGCCAATCCCTTGGCGGCACCTGCCACCTTGGTCACCGGACGGATGACCGAGTGAAGGGCCAGGAACACGATGATCCCCATCACCACGCTGGTCACCACGCTGACCGCGAGAAGGGCCATCTGCACGGAGAGAACGGAGCGCTGCTGGTCCGCAAAGGAGTAGATGGCGTAGAACTCGATCCCTCCGGTGGTGGCCGGCCTCAACATGGACCCCATGACGATGCCCGGGACCGGGTACTGGCCCTTGTCGGCCGTATTGATCATCTGCGAGTATGAGTGGCTGCCATTGGAGACGACGGCATTCCTGATTTCCGGAGTGATCAGGTCGCTGTCCCCCGGGGCCGTCGATACGGGGACGAATCTGCGGGCTGTGGAGTCATCTGGCCAAATGAAGACCCCAACCATGTTAGGGGCCCCCTCATTCTGAACATTTGCTGCCATATTGACCACCAGCTTTTGATAGCTCCCCTCGTCGTCGGAGATGTCTGCTGAGTCAAGTCCCCCCTGAGCCCTGTTCAGCTCGGCAGCAAAGTCGGCCTGTGCCTGTCGCAGAACCTGGTTCAAGAGGGAGGTCCTGACCGAATACAGGGATGCTGTCATAAAGACGATGCCGATCAAAAGCGCCGAAACCGTCGCCAGAAGGACCATACGTACCTGCAAAGAGCTCCCGACCGCTCTGCGGAGCCTGCGCAGAGACTTCCCGACTGTGGACGCGCCCTTGGGCCTGGTGCGGGTGCTCATGATCCTGGCTGCTCAGCCGCATACTTGTAACCGATTCCACGAACAGTCTCGATGATTCTTGGGTTTTCGGGATCGTCTTCGATTTTCTGCCTGAGACGCTGCACGTGGACGTTGACCAGGCGGGTATCGCCCATGTCCTGATAGTCCCAGACCTTTCGCAACAGCTCTGCCCGACTAAGCACCTCACCTGGGTGTGATGCCAGCACATAGAGCAGCTCGAACTCGGTCGGGGTCAGGGAAAGCTGAATGCCTCGCTTGACCGCAGTGTGTTTCTGCCGATTGATCTCTATCAGGCCGTGAATGATGGCCGGCAATCCCTGCCCGTTTTGTGTAGTGCGGACCGAGACCGGGCGCAGGCGGGCATGGATCCTGGCCAGGAGCTCGTCAGTGCTGAAGGGCTTGACCACATAATCATCGGCTCCGGCCTCCAGACCCTCGACGATGTTCTTGGTATCAGACTTGGCCGTCAGCATGATGATGGGGACATTGGATCTGGATCTGATCCAACGGGCGATGCCAATCCCATCCATGCCGGGCAACATGATGTCCAGCAGCACCAGATCAGGTTCCACCGTAGGGAATATCTCCACTGCCCTGGACCCATCCGTGCAGGTCACTGGCCTGTAGGACTTTGTCTGCAACACTATCGACAACATCTCGCCCAGATCCTTGTCATCATCGACAATCAGTATCGTGGCCGGCTCTTTCACAAGAAGCCCTCCCTCGTTCTCAGCATGCCATTATGCTCACTTGCTTCTATGCAGAACGATAGCAGGGTTGGTCGGGGCTGAACCCGCCGACGGATCTAGGCGGCAATTGGCAGGGTTGACCTATTTGATGCGGCGAACCCGGCCATGTTCCACCATGTAGGCTCGCCGCGCCAGATCGATCATGGGCAGGTCGAAGGCGGAATCGGTGTAAAAGGCGTCGATGGCCGTCTTCTGACCCAGAATCTGCTGAAAGTGCCGAGGCTTGTCAGGCCCAAAGTTGAGGTAGCCCACGGTCAGGGATTCCAGATCCAGGGTGGAGCCGATGCAGCGGGTGATGCCCAGTCGGCGGCAGGCCTCCCCGGCCACCAGATCGAAGGAGGCGGTCACCACCACGTCGTCAGCCTGGGGCGTGTACCAATCCATGATCTTGTGCATGTTGGCATCCCAGAATTGGTTGACCAGCCGGTCCATGTCAAAGCCGGGACGCGAGGTCAGCCGACGCAGGTAGCGCGATCCCACCCGACGCATGGCCGAGTCCAGCTGCTCCAGGGTGACCCGGCCCAGACGATAGCGGACGGCGTAGAAGAGGGCAATCGGCAGGTAGTGCAGCACCCGCGGATCCTTGCGGGCAGTGAACAGGTAGAAGTCAAGCAGGCTCTCGCCATCGTAGATGGTGCCGTCGAAGTCCAGTACCCGCATGCCAGTCCTTTCCAGATCTCAGCACTAAAAAGCGAACATCTTAGCATACCGTGGAGCAATGACGGTGATAGTCCCCGACTTCCATGGATCCTGTTGCGCCAGATGCTGACCCGAACAGCCTCGCGAATGGGCAGTCCCTGTCCTGATCGTGGATCATCCCCATGGTGTCGACGGTATTGATATGATGAAAAATGCGTTGTTCATATAGGGCCAAGGCTAGGGACTTGTCGAAAATAGGCCTGGAAGGGGAACGGCGCCGAAGGGGTCCATGCGGACAACCATGTCCGCCGAACTCTGTGATCTTCCTTATCAGCTAGGGGGCAGCAGCGATGTTGAAGAAGAGCCACTACCACAACCTGAGTAGCTGCATAGCCGGAATCTACCGGCATGCACGCAACGACACCAGCCGGTATACAGGCGACTCCACCTTACGGGGCACCCAAGGTGATTTGATCGTATATCTCTATGATCATCCAGGCCTCAGCCAGCGTCAGATCGCCCGGGATCTATGCGTAGACCCCAGCTTGCTGGCCAGGGATCTCAAGGCTTTGAAAGCTCAGGGCCTGGTCAGTCGCGAACAGAACCCCGCCGATCACCGGGTCAATATCATCGCCCTGACCAGGTCGGGCGCAGAGATAGCGCGCAAACGGATCAGGTCGGTCAACAACTGGTGGACCGACCTGTTCAAGCAGAATCCCGATATCGACCCCGAGACCTTTCAGACTGAGCTGCGCTGCGTCTACAACCGGCTGCTGGCCAATCAGCTCTGATCCCGGATACTGAGAATCAGCCCACCGAACGGCCTGAGGTCTCCCAACCCATCAGGCCCACGACCAGCATGGAGGCCAGGGCCACCAGGCTGATGGTGACGAAGATTGAGGTGCTTCCCCATACGCTGAGCATGGCACCGATCAGCACGGGCATGAGCACATTGCAGAGCTTGGCAACGGCATTGGCAATGCCCACACAACGGAAGCGGACCGTGGTCGGGAAGAGCTCAGGCGCATAGACGGCCACCACCGAAGACATGAGAACGTAGAGGCTGGCCATGAGCATGATGCCCACCAGAATGGCCGTGACCTGGCTGGTCTGCGCAGCGTAGAGCAGTCCAAAGACCGCCGTCAGCAGGAAGGCCGTGACGATGATCCGCTTGCGGCCGATCCGGTCCAGAAGCAGGGATCCGATCAGGCAGCCCAAGGGGGCGCCCAGCATCATCAGGGTGCTGATCCACAGGGATCCGCTCAGATTTATGCCCCGCTTGAGCAGGATGGTGGGCACCCAGGAGGTGAAGGCGTAGGAGCAGACGTTGGTGGCCGAGACCGCCACGGTGGCCACAATCAGGCCGCGAACAACGCTACCCGAGGCCTTGGCGGATGGCTCGCCACCCTCGTTCCTTCCATCAAGTGCGGAACCGCTGGCAGAACCGGAGCTTGATCCTCCCCGGCCATTATCGGCCTCCAGAAGCTCGACCACCTGGACAGCCTCGTCCATCCGCCCATGCAGGGCCAGCCAGCGAGGGGACTCAGGGATGTCACGCCGCAGGTACCAGATCAACGCCGCTGCCAGACCAATGCCCACGAAGAGCGGCCGCCAGGACCAGCGCGGAATGATCCAGGCGCACAGAAGCATGGCCAGAGGCACTCCGGTGTTGGCCACCAGTGAGACGATGGCGCTCCAACGGCCGCGATGCTTGATGGGAGCGAATTCGTTGACCATGGAGAATCCGGTGACGATTTCGGCGCCCAGCCCCAGGCCAGCCCCCAGCCGGCAGACCGAGAGGATGGCCATGTTCGGGGCCAGAGCGCCCAGCAGGGTAAAGCCGCCGAAGAGCAGCAGGTTGATCTGATAGGCGGTCTTGCGCCCCCGCAGGTCTCCGATGAATCCGGCCAGCAACGAGCCCACCAGGAGCCCCAGGAAGCCAGCCGACAGGAAGAGCGAGTTCTGGGCGACCGTGGACCATCCGGTGCTCAAGGCTGAACTGGCTACAGCGCTGCCCACATAGACATCGATGCTGTCCATGAGCATTCCCGCGGCCACCAGGGCCACGATCTTGTAAAAAGTAGCCGATTCACGAGCATTGTCTACTCGCCGGGTAATCTCGCGGACCGCCAGGTCGTCCTCGGCCACGCCGAGACCTTTGGATTGTTCGGATATGTCTGCATTGTCAATGACCGCTGTCGACATCGTCACCCTCGCGCCCGTGCATGAGGCATGCCCCATGCGTCCATGCCAGACCTGCCGACAGCGACAGGCTCCTTGTGGGAGCATGGCGACCGTCAATATGGAAGGCCTGAACCCTGCGGCGTTTCGGTCATTGTGTGGCTGCTCAACGTCTATTGGGTGACCAGTATAGGAGTCTGGACGGTCATTGCCCAGACCCGGCGTTTCCCTCCGGCCCGGCGGCCCTGTCCAGGATGGCCCTGATGGCCTCCAGACGTGGACCCAGCTGACGCTCATAGCCCCGATCATTGGGGTGATAGTAGCGTCGCCCGACCAGTTCGTCCGGCATGTACTGCTGCGGTGCTACTGCATCCGGCGCATCGTGCGCATACTGATAGCCTTCATGGTTGCCCCAGGCCTTCATCAGTTTGGTGGGAGCGTTGCGCAAATGAAGGGGCACCTGGCCGATATGCCCGGCGTCCACGTCCTCCAAGGCTTGGTTGATGGCCAGGTAGGAGGCGTTGGACTTGGGTGCAGTGGCCACGGCGATGACTGCCTCGGCCAGGATCAGCCGGGCCTCTGGCATGCCCACCATGGCCACGGCCTGGGCTGCCGCGACCGTGATCTCCAGCACCTCCGGAGAGGCCATGCCCACCTCCTCGGCAGAGGCGATCATGATCCGTCGGGCGATGAAGCGCGGATCCTCGCCTGCCCGGATCATCCGAGCCAGATAGTGCAGGGCCGCATCCACGTCAGAACCCCGCATGGACTTGATGAAGGCCGAAGCCACGTCGTAGTGATCGTCGCCCTTCTTGTCATAGCGGACGGCGGCCACATCCATGACCGAGGAGACCACCTTGGCATTGATCAGCGGCCGACGCGCCCCC
>NZ_AWUO01000011.1:0-53722 GCF_000499185.1 Bifidobacterium sp. A11 | reverse complement strand
ATAAGGGCAGGCTCCTCTTGGTTGGGGTGTGCGCCCCCGGCTGGAGCCGTGCCGGGGGCGCGCAGGGCTTTTAGTCCTGCTTCTGCTCTTGGTCGGGCTCCTTCTGCCCGTCCTTGGGCAGGTAGGCGCCATCCAGGGCGGCTTTCTCGTCGTCGCTGGGCTTGTAGCCGGTCTGGGCGAGGATGCCGTAGTACTGCCGGAGCAGGGGCAGGCCATGGTCGGGGTCGGCCCAGTCGGAGGGCTTCTGGGCGAGCTGGCCGGCGCTCAGGAGCAGCCAGATGGCGGTCTGCTGGCAGTGCTTGTCGTCGGGGCTGAGCACGTCGGTGCCGGCCCCCCAGACATCCTCGTAGGCGGGCCCGGGCTTCACGCTCGTGAGGTCGGCTTTGCAGGCCCGGTCGTGCATGAGCGCGTCGGCCAGGACTGCGGCGGAGTTTTTCAGGGGCGTGGCGCGCTTGGTGATGTGCTCGATGTGGTCGAGCACCAGCTTTTCGGTCATTTCCGCGAAGGCATAGAGCTTGGCCTGCCGTTCCCATTCGGCCTGCTCGGCTTCCTCCTGCTGGGCCTGCCGGAGGGCTTCCTGCATGCCTGTCCGCTCCCGCTCATGCTCCTGTTCGTCCAGTTCGGCCTGGGTGTACCGGTGCAGGAGGGCCAGGCCGCGTCCCCATTCGGCCGCGTCGGTGATGATGTCGGCGGTGGTCAGGGTCTGGCGTTCGGCCAGCTCCATGTCGGCCAGGACGTGGGCGATGTCGACGCCGGAACGGATGGTTATGACCCGGTGGTATCCGTCCGGGTGGTCGTAGATGTCGTCCATGTCGTCGATGGTGTCCAGTCCCAGGGATTCGACGGTGGCGCGGGCCTTCTCTAGCCACTGCTCGTCCTTTACGCTCTTCCTGCACTTGGCCAGCTGGGCTGACCAGTTGTTGGTGCCGGCGGCCTTCATGAGCTGTTTCTGCAGGTCGGGCCGCCCGTCGAATTCGGCTATGCGGTCGAGCTGTTCGAAGCTGACCTGCCGGTCGGGCAGGATGCTGGGGTCGATGCTGGCGGCCTTGAGCCGCCTGCGCACGGTGGTGCGGCTCCGGCCGGTGGCCTTGGCCATCTGGTCCTCGCTCTCCCCGAGGTCGAGCAGGTGGGCGTATCCCTTGGCCTCCTCGATGGGTGTCAGGCCTGCGCGCTGGGTGTTCTCTACCAGCATGAGCTCGGCCTGCTCCTGCTGGCCGGCCTTGCGCACGATGCAGGGCAGGGTGTCCAGGCCGGCCTTGATGGCGGCGGCGTAGCGCCGGTGGCCCATGATTATCGTGTGCCGGCCCTGCTTGTCGGCGGGGGTGACCACCAGCGGCTGTTGCACCCCCTGGGCGGCGATGGAGGCCGACAGTTCGGTCAGGTCGCCGAGGTCCTTGCGGGGGTTGTCGGGGTTGGGGTCGAGGTTGGCGGCCTTGACCTGCAGGAGGACGGGCTGGCCTTCCGCGGGCATGGTGGCCCCTTGTGTCTTGGTCGCGGTGGGGGTTGCGGTTGCGGTGCTCATGATGTTGGCTCCTTGTCTGTCCGGCGGGCCTCTCCCGCCTGACACCGGCATCAGGCCGCCGGGAGGGCGGAGCGCCGTTCCGCGTGCGGATCGGGACCCGGCAGGCCGCAGGGGGCATGGCATGCTGTTCGGCCATGCGGCCCGCAGGCCCGGCGGTGACCGGGACGCTCCGGATGGCGCGCAGCCCGAGCGGTGGCAGGATGTTGGGGTCAGGCGAGCAGGTTGCGGCTGTGTCCGTCCGGACACGGCCGCCAGGCTTCCCGCCGGCCGGCCGTAGGCCGGCGTCCGTCTTCCGGCGCCTCTGATCGGCCGGCAGCTGATCCTTCCGGATAGGGGTATACCAGTGGTATAGTCATGGGCATACCATTGATATAGTCCAGGGAGGGATCATGACCGTTAGAAAGCCGATGGAGAGCCGCACGGGAGCCGATTTCAGGATGCTCAGGGACAAGTTGGAGGTCAGCCAGCAGTGGGTGGCCGGCCAGGTGGGCGTGACCAAGCTGACGGTCCTCACTTGGGAGGATCCGCATGAGTTCGCCCTCCCCTCCAGGAAGGCCTGGGATCTGCTGGAGGGCATGTGGCGCCAGGCCGACGAGATGGCCGACAGGCTGGTCGGCGTCGCCGGCGAGGCCGCGAAGGCGGCCGAGGAGGAGGGCCGCAGCCCGGCCATGCTCCTGCTCCCCTACTGGCGCAACAAGGCGGACTATCTGCGCTCCGGCCGTGACGGGTGCATGGAGGTGGAGAACCTGTCCACCAGGATGGCCCAGGACCGGCTGGCCGTCCTGGGCATGCCCTGCGGGATCACCTACGCGCAGCCCCTGCCCGACGCATGAAAAAGGGCGCCCCAGGAATTCCAGTCTTCATGGATTCCTGGGGCGCCCTTGCGTCCTTCTGCGCCGGCCGTCAGGCTACTGCCTGCTGCCTATCCGTGCCCTGGAGGTACCAGGCGACGGCCTTGCGGATGATGGCGGATTTGTTCGTGCCCTCCTGCTTGGCCAGCTGGCTGGCCTTGTCGTCCAGGTCCTTGGGCACGCGGATCTTCCACGTCTTCCGGGCCGTCTGGGTGGCCTCGGCACGGCGCAGGCGCATCTGCTCGAATTCCGCATGAAGGTCCCTGAAGAACTGGTCCTCGTCCACCTCGCGGTTCGGGTCCATGTGCCGTACGGAGCCCGGTACGACATCCAGATGCTCCCCGCGTTCGGCTTTGGCAGCCACCTCTTCCATCTGCCGACGCTCTTCCTCCGTCTTCGGCTCGTATTCATATGCCTGCATGATTCCCCTAGATTCTCCGTTTTTATTATTTATATTATTTGCTTGGCAATCTACCGGTCGCGCTTGTGCTGCTCGATCAGATAGCGCCATTCATCGGTGACGGTCATGGCATGGAAGGCGACGAATTCGCCGGGTTCTGCTTCCTTGACCATGACCTCGATGTAGTCCTCTTCGAGCGCCCCGAGATGCCTGGGTCCGACGAACACCACGGCATCCAGCCCATTCCGATCCTGAATCCCCTCCTTGCCTGCATGATGCAGGACAGCATAGGCGATTTCCTGATAGGTCACACCGTGCTTGCCGGCGCTTCTGGTCATCTTGAGCATTCGATATCCTTCCCTCTCCCATCTCCTGTCTATATGGTACCACACTGACGACCCACAGTCAAGGGCTACACTCTTTTTTCTGGCCTTTCCCTGGATCTTCCAGCCGCGGCCCTGCTGTGGCGGTCATCCTCCTCGATGATTCTTCGGCTTCGGATCCTTTAGCGGAAAACCCTGATATGCCCTTTCGCAGCTCCGGCAGCCTGTCCTCGCGCTCGCCCGGCCCCGCATTTCCCTCCCTGCTCTGGCAGGCCCCCGCCTTATGCACGCCCAAAGCTGTCAAGCCGTTATTTGGCAAGCTTCCTAGGGGGCGCGTCTTTTGCGCCCCATAGGATGCGCGGCAGCCGATGATCGACCTGATCCAGGTCGCCGGGGCTCGGGGCGGGAGCCCCGCCGTCACGCCCTGCCCCGCCTTTCACGCCCGACTCTGCCGTACGCCTGGCTCTTTTCCCATGGGCATACACCCCTATGTGCCTTTACCATGAGGGCCATGGCAGGCGAGGATGTGTCTCCGGAGGACAGGGCCAGGGCGGAGCAGGTGGCCGACAGCGTCATCGGCCAGCTGCTGGCAGGCCAGCGAATGACCCTGATCGATGAGGACTCCCCCAGGGGCCGCTACCTGCATGCCCTGATCGAGCGGCGCCGGCAGGAGCACCTGATCGACATAGGCCGGTCCATGGGGCACCTGGCCTGGGTCACCCGCGAGCAGGCCGAGCAGATCAGCGAGTGGTACGCCAGCCGGCGGGCCATCTACGCCAGACTCCAGTCCAGGGTCCGCCGCTGGTGACCGGATGCCCGCATGCCGGGTTATCCACATTCTTCGATTCAGACCCTGCCGCCTTGCCTCCAGGCTGTAGGCTGGGCCTTGCCGTACCGTCCCACTCCCCCGATCAATGCGGACGGCACGGCGTTTCTCAATCGGCCGGGGCCTGCTTCCTTCCCTTGCCCTGGCGTCGGCCGGCGGCCTCGATGGTGGCCTGGGCCTGCGCCTTGTAGCCCAGGTAGAAGGCGCTGCGGGCCGGGGCGCCCAGATGGTCCGGGTAATGGTCGCCCACCGGGGTGACGGCCCGGGCCAGATGCAGATACCATCTCCTGTCGGCCTTGGAGGGGCTGGTGCGCAGGCGGCGGTCAAGCATGGGGATGCCGTGGGACGGGCGTGAGGCTGTGCTGCACAGCGTCTGCCGGAGGAGGGGTTTGAACGTACCGCGGCCGTTGAGCCGGCGGATCTGCGCCGCGTACATGTAGTAGACCCTGCCCAGCCGGTAGCCCAGGCAGTCGGAGTCCTCGTGCGTGCCCGGCCCGAGGATTTCAGGGGGGCAGGCCTTGTCGGGCCTCCCGGCGTAGTAGGCGCGCAGGAGCATGGCATCCGTGCCGCTCACATCGCCGGCCCTGCGGATGTCCTCCTCCACCAGGCGGGGCAGTCCGGCCGGGTAGGGGTCTCCGGAGAACATGGTGCGGAGCATGGCCACGGCCAGGCCCTGGCCGGAGTCGCCGAGGCTGGACAGGATGCGTTCCATATCTGGGGCGGGGCCGTCCTCGTCGCCGGTCATGTCGGATGCCGTCCGGCGCAGTCGGCTGCGCATCCGGCCGTAGGAGGCGTCCTCGTGCATGAGGACGATGGCCCGCCCTTTGGCCGAGCTCAGGGCCATCACATGGCAGGGCATGCCCTCGTCCAGGCCGTCGGCGTCATCGGGCGGCGGGGTCTGCCGCAGGCCGGCCTGATGCAGGAGGGCGTCGGGGTACCTGGGGTCGGCGTCGTCGGACCAGCAGACCACCACGGCGGCCTTGCCGATGGGCGCATGCCATCCCGGGGTCGCCAACATGTAGTTGAGCGCATCCGCATAGGCTGTCGCCTCCTGGTCGCCGACCGGGGACACCAGGCCACGCTGCTTGCCGTATGACCATGAGGATTCCGGGGCGGCGGACACCAGGGAGGCCCCCATGCCCTCGCCGCCTGGCAGGCCCTTGATCTTGGGGTGGGAGCGGACCGGGGAGACGATGCGTCCGGATGCGAGGCTCTGCGCCTTGCCTGAGTCGGGGCCCTCCTCCCGGGACCCGGCCATGGCCTGGTCCCAGGCCCGTCGCAGCGCCGGCGAGTCGGTGAGGGGCTGGCCGCCCCTGCACAGGACGATGCTGCCGATCATGGCCGACCGCCAGACGGCCGGATCGGTCGCCTCCTGCAGGACGGAGCCCTGGGGCCCCCGGTCGAAGAAGGCGAGCACCAGCCTGGCGTCCCGGTCTTCGGACCCGTCCAGCAGCTCATGATGCAGTTTCGCGGACGCCTGGAAGCACCGCCGGCCCCTGGCCCCGTCGCCGCCCAGCAGATAGGGGGCGCTGTCGCACAGGTACATGGGCTTGATGTTGCGGGTGCGCAGCCCGTGGGCCGGGATCTCCAGCAGGCGCGCCCCCTTGCCGTCCGGAGCATCGAGCCTGACCAGGCCTTCGGCCGTGCCGTCCGGCCCCAGGTCCAGCCCCCATTGGATCCTTGCGGACTCGTAGCCGTCCGTCGCCAGCAGGCCGCGCCTGCCCAGGTTCTCGTGCAATGATGCCAATTGTTCCAACATGATGATTCCCCTTGTCTTTATTGAAGTTCGTCCGTCCGGGCCTACCACTCGGGCAGCTGGTCCTTGTACTCCTCGACCTCGGTGCCCTCGAAGATGGCGCGCAGGTTGTCGAGGGGCAGCTCGTCGACGTCGTCCGGATCCTGGCTGTCGTACCAGTCCTCGAGGATGTCGTGCACGTCGAGGGCCACGGTCATGTCGTCGACGTCCATGTCGGTGTCGTCGGCGAGATGCTGCAGGGCGGCCATCCGGTGGCTGCCGGTCAGGCAGATGCCCTGGACGCTGTCGACCAGGATGGGGGCCCCGTCCCACCCCTTCTGGAGGATGGACCGGGCGATCTCGTCAACATGCTTGCGGTCCGTGCTGTTGGGGGTCGCGTAGCAGCTGATCTGCATGTAGGTCATCTCGTCCATCCCGAAGCCTCCTGCCTGTGGATTCCTCTTACATGATTTATTATACTACGATATCGTAGTAAAGCAAGGCGCACCCGGCCTTTCTTCCGGCGAGGCGCCTATGCCTCCGGATGCTCCTGGCCGTCGTGGTAGGCGTCGAACAGCAGGTCGATCACCCAGCCCAGCTGCTCCGGCGTGAGCGTGTCCGACAGCCCCCGGGGGACCCGCTCCAGGTTGCGGGAGAAGCTGGTGCCGAACCCGCCGATCCTGCTGTACTGCTTGGCCTGCGCGATCTTGAGCTCGTGCTCCAGGGTCTCGTCGTCCAGGTCGTCCCTGGCCACCTTGGTCAAGGCCTCCTTCATGCTCTTGCGCCTGTCGGGGTAGGGCTCGGCCTCGTCGATCACCCAGTTGCGGCCCAACTTGCGCGCGGTGCGGAACCCTCCCCGGTTGGCCATCTGCCGGGCGCTGTCGGGCGTGCGCCCGTGCCGCTCTGCATACTGCGCCAGCGCTATCTCTGCCATGACGATCTCCTTCCGTCCGTCCTTGCACCACCCATTATACTACGATATCGTAGTAATGCAAGGAGGGCAGGAGCCCACTCCTGCGCTTGGGCCATCAGGGCCTGCACGCCTCTAGCGCCGCCATATGCGCACGGTCTCCTTGCGGATGAGCGGCTTGTCGGCGGGGCCTTTGACAAAGGGCGGGATCCACTGCCGGCGGCGCAAGGAGCGGCCTTTGCCGTAGGGCTGCTCGCGCCAGAAGCCGCGCACGATCCACCGGTGCGTGTACTCGCGGGTCTTCTCGCCAGGCTCGGCCTGCTCTCCCGGCCTGTGCAGGTTCTCGCGGAGGGTCAGCATCTTCACCCTGGGGATCTCCGTCTGTTCGTACCGGGCAGGCACCCGGTCCAGCGGGTTGACCCTGGGGGCGCGGGTCTCGCTGATCGTGGGCTGCCGGCTGAGCGCCCAGGCGGCTTTGAGCACGTCCTCCAGGATGCCCGGCCTGCTGCCATGGGCGAAGGTCACATAGCCGATGGGCAGGCGCGGATCGCACTCCTTGACATAGGCCGGCTCCCCGCTGAACGCCTCGGTGATCAGAGTGGCGCCCTGGCCGATGGCGTATTTGCCCCAGGAGATGGCGTCGACGCTGCATGAGCGGCCGTCCGGGTAGTCCTGCAACCGGAAGGGCAGGCCGTCCTGGAAGACCATGAAACCGGTGTCGCTGGGCGGCTGCACGTCGGGCAGGTCGCCGGCCTCGGCGGTGTCGGCTGCCAGGGTCGTCATGTCCCTGCTCACCCACCAGATGGGCGAGGACCGCAAGGACTCCCCTATCCGCCATGAGTCGTCCAGGGGCAGGCCTTCGGCGATGGCTGTCCTTCGGCCCAGGTCGTCCTTCCAGTCGGCCAGCCGATCCCTGATGTAGGGCAGCCAGATGGGGGACAGTTTCGGCCTGCTCTTACGCCTGCTCATGATGCTCCTCGTACTCGATGCTCGCGCCGGTCTGGTCGGCGATCTGCTTGGCGACCATCCGATGCCAGGCCGGGGGCATGTCGTCCTCTGGACCCAGGTCCTGCATGGGCACATGCAGCACCTTCTTTCGGGCCTGCACCCCCTTGTCGATGCTGGTCTGGGTGAGGACCTCCAGGTCGTGCATGGCGGCCTCCACCGTGTCGGGGATGGGGAAGCGGCCGTTCTCCCAGCGCTGGATGCTCTGTCGGCGTACGCGCATATGCGAGGCGAGCCACTTCACCGTCAGGTGGAGCGACTCGCGTGTGCTCTTGAACTCTGCAGGGGTCATTTGCCGGAGATGTCGTTCTTCTGCAGGATGTCGTACCCGTCCACGCTGCTGGCGGCTGCAGCGACCGCATCGTCGTCGATGTCCGCGCCAAACTCGCAGTAGGAGACCCCGCTGACCGTGGTCACCACGCCAAGGGGCCTGATGACCTCGTTGATCGCATCCACATAGTCGGAGACGGCCTGGTCCATGTCGTAGTCGTTGACGAAGTCCCCAGCCGCATCGCTCAGGAGGGTGTAGAAGCTGGCCTCGCCGGGGGAGATGATGGAGGCGAAGTTTTCTGTATAAGTTGTATAAGCCATTGCCGTAGCCTTTCTTGCTATTCGCCGGAAGCCTCTGCTTCCTGCTGACAGTTCCAGTATAGCGCAGGATGGGCACTGTGCAACTTTGTGATTCTCCGGGCGTGTTGCATTGTTTCGGCCGGATGTCATGTCCCGCAGGCCCGTCTGATACGGCGTGCCGGCCGGCCGGCCCTTGCGGGCCCCGCCCCTGGGTCGCCGCCGGAGGGGCACGGGCATCGGGTTGCTTCTCCCGCGGCTCATGCCCGCTTGCCTTTGGTCCGTTTGATGCTGTTGTAGATGGTGCCGGCTGACACGTGGTACCGGACGGCGAGCTCGTTGACGGTGGCCTTGCCCTGGTTGTAGAGGCGGGCGACCCTTTTGTCGTCGTCGGCATCGAGCCGTTTGGCGCGGCCCCGCCGGCGGTGCAGGGGCTGCCCCTGGTCGCGTTTCAGGCCTCCCGTCCTGGGCTGCAGGCGCCATTCGGTCTGGGGCAGGATGCGCAGGCCGCTGACGACGTCCCGGAGGATCCTGGGCTGGCGTTCCCATGTCCTCAGCATGCGCTGCAGGCGCTGCTCGCCCGCCCCGCCCGCGGCCATGGCCAGAGAGGCCAGGGCGGCGGCGTGCGGTGCAAGACCCTCGACTCCCTGGTCTTCGGGCATCCAGACCCGCCATGCGTCGTCGGGGTCGCCGGCTCCTTCGGCTGGCCGGGCCAGGCGGCGGTGCAGGGTCATGTGGCTGAGCCCGGAGGCGGATTCGAGACGCTCCCTGGATGCCCCTTCGTGCTCGCCTGCCCGGCACAGGCTGATCAGCAGCCCGGACAGGGTCTGGATGCAGGCCCTGGCATCGAGCATGGCCGGCCTGGGGTCGGCCGTTTCGGGCTCGTCGGCAGTCTTGGCGCCGTCCCGGAGCCGGTTGAGGGTGGCCTCGCTCATGCCGTAGGCGCGGGCCAGGCTTGCGGGGGTCCATCCGTGGTTCATGGCTTCCTTGGCCGTGTCGGCCAGCTTCTGGTTGCCGGCTTCGATGGCCTGGGCGACGTCCGTGAGCCGGGACAGCCCCTCCCCCAGGATGGCCTGTGACAGCCTTCCGTGCAGGACGCCCAGGGCCTGGATCGGGTCCTGCCCGTTTCGATGCAGGAAATTCCTGGGCTGGTCGGGGACCGGGCGGCCCTTGATGCGCCTGGCCATGTCCTCCAGGATGCCCACGGGGTCGGCGCGGCCCTGGAGCAGCATGCTCATGGCGTTCCGCATGTCCAGGGCGTTTTCGTCGCGGGCGGCGGCCCTTACGGCGTTCAGGCGGTCCGGGCCTCCTCCTTCCGGTCGGCCTCCGGCGGCGCGCATCATGCGGATCCGGTAATCGACCCATGCGTCGTCCATGTCCGTGAGAGCGCGGGCCGTGCGGGCCAGGATCCTGCCGCCCAGGGGGGTCAGCCAGTCGGGGATGATGGGTGTCGTGCGTGCTGCGATGTCCGTGATGCCGCTGGCCTGGCGGCCGTAGGAGACGGCCATCGTGTGCAGGGAGAGCCCCAGGCCGGCGCCGGCCGTGTCCAGGGCCTGCGCGTCCCATGTGATGCCGGCCGGGCATACGTCGGGGTTTTCGGCGCTGGAGGGGATGATGCCAGTGATGGCGCGGGCCAGGGTCGGTTTCGGCCCGGAGGGGATGCCGGCGGGCCTGGGCGCGGATCCTTTGCGTGTGCGGGCCGCCCATCGGGCCATGGGCTCGATGCCGTGCAGGGTGGTCGGGTCGACGATGTCCCCGTAGGCGACGATGGCGCCGTCCACCCCGTTGGGGCCGCCTTGGAGGAGTATGCGCCGTCCGGTCCAGGTCAGGCAGTCGGCCGGCCCTTCGGGCCTGCGGCCCAGGACGGGTCCCGGCGACGGGGGCAGGGGACGTTCCCAGGCTGCCCGGTCGCCTTTCCGTCGGCATGTGGACGCCCATCCCAGCAGGAGCGTGTGGTACAGGTCGGGGCCCTCCAGCCAGGCCATGTCCAGCAGGCCGCATATTCCCTGGCCCGGCAGGCCGTGGGGCGGGTATTCGTGTCCGTTTCTGGCGCTGGGCGAGCCGTCGGCTGCGGGCTTGATGCCGGCCGTGTCCCAGGCCTGGATCGACAGGAGCATGAGCGCCGCCCTGGCGGGGTCCACGCCTTCCTCGGGGATGTAGGCCTGCCCCGGTCCGATGCCCCGCGCCACCGGGTCGGCCACGCCCAGGGGCCGGGGGCCCTTCCTGGTGGCCAGCCCCGGATACTGCATGAACGGCCGGTCCGGGCCGAACAGGTCGAAGCGGTCGTGCCACCGGTCCAGGTAGGCGTCCACCAGGGCAGGGTCGAAGCCGTCCCGGTCATACAGCCTGCGCCACTGTTCCATGGGGTCCTGGCCGGTTTCCGGGCCTGGAAGGATGCGGTAGGCGATGGCCGTGAGCAGGCGCAGGACGGGCGCCCGGTAGGCTGCCTCGCCCTCGTCCAGTCCCCGGATGCCGCCGGCTTCATGGAGCACCTGGCGGATCCCCCACTCATGATGCGTCCCGCCGGCGTCGGCGACCCCTATCCAGGGCTGGTCGATCAGATTGTATCCGCCGGTCACCGTGCCTGCCCCTCCCCCAGCATGGCCAGCACGTCGCTGTGGTCCAGGCCGGCCAGTTCGGCCAGCCGGCCCACGCTCATGCCGTCGTCGGCGGCGTGAGTCATGGCCGTCCTCAGCTCCCCGTCGGCGATGATCTCCTCCTTGCCGGCCTGGATCCTGCGCAGGGGCCTGAGCTCGCTGTTGATGGCGTGCTCGTCGGCGTCGAGGGCGATGATGTCCGGATCGTCCGCCATGTGTTCGATGGCCTGCTCCTGGCTGGCTGTCACATGCGCTTCGTCCGCCTCCACGCCGTCGGCCCAGGCCGCCTGCTTCTGGAAGACCCTGGCCAGGCGCAATGCCGAGGCCGGCGCCAGATCATGCCTGTCCGCCAGGTCCTCGGCCACCTGCTCTATCGTCCTGCCTGCTGTCATCATCGACTCCTATCCCTTGCCCAACTGATTACAATATCATTATACCATAATAATGAAACTATATGGTACTTATATTATGAATTCTGGCCAGAGGTCGTGGGATAATGTTGTCAGTGGCGACGGGAAAGAGGCATCCATGACGGATCAGCAGACCGGCGGCGATCCAAGCGGCGAAACATCGAACAATGCCACTGACGACAATCTACGGCAGCCCTCTCAACGAACCCTTGGACAGGCCCGGCAGAGGTACGACGAACCCGATGAATTGCGCCTGATGCCATTGATCCGTGACCTCCGTGTGCCGCTCCTGGAAGGGCTTTTCGCACTTATCGCCGCCCTCTGCGCCTTAGCGAAGCCTTCCCGGCTGATCACTGCAATACAAGCCTGCTGCATCATCGCAATATTGGGCATTGCAGTGGTTGACTTTGTGGTGTTCATCTATGATAGGTTCAGCCTCGCAAAAAACACCGCCGACGGTCAGGAACCCCAGGCGCCGCAGCATGACAGTACGGAACAGCCCCAGACGCAATCTGTGGACGGAGTGGACCCGGCAAATAGAACGCTCCAATATGGAAGTTGGAGAAAGTGAATGGTCCATGCTCAAAGCAGCCAGACGCTTGCACCTTCCTCGTGCGATTGGCCTTGAACCGATCTGAGACGGCAGCTCCTGGTCAAAGGAAGCGTCTGATGGCAGGAATCCTTTGTCCCATTTGTCCCTTGGCCTTATGATTGTCATATGGAATCTACAACAAAAAAGAAAATAGACAAATTCGCAGAAATACAACGGCAACGTCTTCCTAGAGCCGATACTTCCAGCAATCTCATCATTGATATCCTGTATCAGCAATGTTCTCCAAAATTGACGAGGTTCCTGTCCACTGCTCAGGATGACCTGTACACATATGCCAAACAACTTAATGGCGATATAACCGACAGCGAGCAATTAGAAGACATCTGCAAAGACCTGGGGAGAACGCTGTCGGTTCTGAAGGCTTTCAACGAAGATCTGGATTATGAGAGCATAGGATGTACTCTCGTCTGCGATAATCCCAATCAGTGGAAGCAGTTTAAACATGCCTTGCATATTCTGCAGGCAGGACCGGCATCCTGGAGGAAGCCAAGACAACCATTTGATGTATATAAGTTGGAACGTACGGCCCTTTTCTCATTGCTGTAGTTCTCTGAAAAAGCGGAATAGGCCTTTCTGGCCCGGACAAGTGGCACCGTCCTGTCAGAGGCAAGGCCAGGCAGGCGCGGCTTTCCCTTTCAGAGGCTTGCCTGGCGCTGCTCCTTCTCTTCCGCCCGTTCGACCGCCTTGTAGATGGTGCTTCGGCTGACGTTGAACCTGGCGGCTATCTCATTGACGGTCACGGTCCTGGAATCGTACAGCTGGCGCACCATGGCGACGTCCTTGTCGGAGAGCTTGTAGGGCCGGCCGCCGTTCCTGCCGCGCGCCCTGGCCGCTTTCAGGCCGGCCATGGTGCGTTCCCGGATCAGGTCCCGCTCGAACTGCGCCATGACGGCGAACATGTTGAAGACCATCACCCCGCCGGACGTGCTGGTGTCCATGTTCTCGGTCAGGCTGCGGAACCCCACCCCCTGCTTCCGGAACCGGTCCATCAGGCCGGCCAGGTTCTGCACGCTGCGGCCCAGCCTGTCCAGCTTCCACACAACCACCGTGTCGCCCTCGCGCAGCGCCTCCAGCATCCGGTCCAGCTGGGGGCGGCTGGCCTTGGCACCGGAGGAGTGATCGACGTAGATCCTCTCGCACCCCGCCTTCCTCAAGGCGTCGGTCTGCAGATCCTCGTTCTGCTCAAGCGTGCTCACCCTCGCATAGCCAATCAGCATGCGCCCTCCCCTGCATTCCGCCCTCCGGCAGGAGCCGCCGGATGGGTCTCCTTGTACGGGCCGTATTTGGGGGCGATGCGATCATCGATGATTTGCATCAGATAGAAGAATGTCAGCACGCAGGCGGCCATCGAGCAGCAGATGCTTGCGCCGGCCGAGCCTCCTGTCAGCCAGAGCAGTCCAAGAAGGACCGTCCCCATGACCGGCCAGGCGGCGGTGCGGATCCACCACCTGTCGCAGAACCTTCCGCCCATGCCGTGATGGACATCGTAGCCGTATACGGCCAGGGCCAGCAGTTCGACCAGGCCTTCGACCGCCATGCTTATCAGCGGCGCGGCCACAAGGGGCCCGGACTGCCCCGGGAGGTCCGTGCCCGTGCTCACTGCAATCGGGTATGCCGCCGTCGCCATGAAGACCGCTGCAGCCATCAGGTACAGGTAGTGCGCCAGTGCCGTCAGCCGGTTGCGCCAGCCGTCGCAGAACGGCACTATCAGCCCGTTGCATGTCCCGTAGACCAGGTAGACGATCACGGCAAGGATGGTGATCCAATCGACGGCGCGCGTATGCAGCGTGGCGTACAGCCGCTCCCTGCCCTTCAGCAGGAGGAAAAGCACCAGCCAGAATGACGCCAGGAAGACGATCAGCAGCGCCACCGACCAGGGGTCCGTGCGCCTCTTCGCAGCTATTCGATTGTCCACTCCGATTGCCTTCTCTCTCGCGTGGATGTGCCCTGTCCTACAGTTGCGGCTGGACGGGCCTGTCTGGGACCTTGTCTCTTAATCCATATGTTTATATTACATAGATTAAAACATGAGTTTACGCATATTTATGGCTTATATCAGCCTGCATTGCCATCTCCGGACCCAATGTATTGAAAACGGTCGTTTACGAAACGACCCCGGCCTTATGGTCAAGGTCGGGGTCTTCAAATTCCATCCATTGCTGGCGACTGCCGGAATTTGATCCTGCTTTTGTGCTGTGTCGCCTCTGTCTTATGGTTTCAGTCCTTGTTTGTTCTGAGGAATATACAGATTGTTGATGCGTGATGCTTTCTGCCTAATGCTTGAGCTGCATGGGCTCGGCCTCGGCATCCCAGTCCTCGGTGGCGTTTTCCCAGAACTCTTTGTTGTTTGCCAGCCGTTTATCTCGTTCGCTGACTACCTCCACCCTCTCCACGGTGTATCCGTAGTTGGTTTCCATCACCCGGTACAGGCCCTTCCCGTGCTTCCCAAGAGAAATCCGGTTGCGTGCATCCGTACTCACCAGAACCGGCTCTTGCATAGTCGCAGTCATCACAGTCTCCTCGTGTTGTTTTCATCATTCACTCTGCACGGTGTTGCCATGTGTCGGCATCGTGCTATTACTCATTGTAACAACTTGCTCAATGACACACAAGCAATATATTCATTATGGTTACACTTAATTAGATGTTACAATATGTTGATGTTACAAGTGCTCTAGTGTGACAAAGTGGTATAATGTACAGTATGATCACATTAACGAGGGTGCGCGCCACCCAAAGAGCGCAGAAACAGTACGAGTACTACTACGCCAACGACTATTACCTCGCCCAGGAGATGTACCGCATACTGGAGCTCCTCGATGAAGGGCCCATCAAATGGGCCCATGAGCAGCAGACCGAGAAAGGACTCGCACACTGGGTACGGGTCGATCTGCCCGGAGCAGACAAGAAGTCGTACGGCATAGTCTGGAGGGAGATGGACGACGGCACCGCCAAGGTCACGTACATCGGCCTGATCCCCTAGACAGGCGTCGCCACTTGCAATCCCGGGCCCGGCTGCCAGCGTGGCCGGAGCATGGACCACGCTTGCGGACCCGACCGTTCCCCCGCCGTTGATCAGGAAAAGGCCGCGGCCCTTTTACGGGTCGCGGCCGGTTTCTTATGCTTTAGGACAATGGCATCCGGAAGCAGGTCAGTCCCTTCATCGGGAATCTGCTAATCTTCTGCCCTTTCCTGTCCGTTCCTGGATGAAGTCCGCCAGGACGGAGCGAACCAGCGCCGAGGAGGTATGTAGGTTCTCCTCCTGGGCGATGTGCTTCAGGGCTTCCTTCATGGTTGGCGTGACTTTCACGCGCAGTTCCACGTTGACGGGTCGGCGCTCCTCTTCGCGGGGTCGGCCGGCGAAGATATTCATCAAATCCTTATCAGTCAGGGCCGGAGCACCCGGATCCCTGTACACCGCAGTCCCCGGCGCGGGCTTCAGCTCGCCCCGGTCAGCCATTGCATCAAGCTCTTCGCTTGTATAGCTCACCTGCGTTTTCCTTTCTTTCATATATCATATCGCGAAGCCGCCATCCCAAACCGAAAGGTCCGGGGTGGCGGGTTCATTAGAAACCGCCGTCATCTTCAATTTTGCAGCAAATGCATCCACCTGTCGGTGACGGGCATGGCGTGGAATGCATGCGGAAAGCCGTCCGCACGCATGGCCACGATCACCTCGATGGCGTTATGGCGTGAGCCTCCTTCATGCCTGGGGCCGACGAACGCGATTGTCGTCTCTTCGGGATTGCCCTGAGTATTTTGATAGCCGAAAGGATGGTGGACGGCGTATCTTATCTCACTATCCTTCAGGCCATGCTTACGCGCAGAATTGTCAACCTTGACCAATTTGTGAGATTTCATTACATCTCCTGTTAATAAATTTTTTGTTTGCCATGTTGCCTCCTATCCACGCCAGTTCAATTCCATTAACCAAGTCTAATGGCTCCTCTAATCTATACCGCTTAATTACTCCGCCAGCGGATATACCCGCCTGCGCCCCATTTGCCGAAGCCTGGCTGAGCCGCTATGGCGAGGCCCGCCGCCTTGCCGTTACCTTAAGAAGAACGGCCTACGCTGGTCTTCAGCATTCTTTGGTGTCTAGGTCCTCCTTCTCATCTGCGATCACGGCGGCATCGACCATACTCACGAATACTGCGGAGACAAAGATTATGAAAGAGCCGAAGGCCATCGCAAAATATAAGAATACGAACCCAGGCCCTCCTTCAAGTTCCAGGGGTTTGCTCATCTCGCCCGGATACATGGCCATCCCCACGATGGGCACAATCACCACAACCAGAGCGAACGAGAGCACAATTACACGTGTCCATTTTGCCGTTTCAGCAACGAGCACCGCTATCGCCAGGAAGAAGAGGAATAAAGGCGCTAGTTCCCATGCTGTTTGGAAAAACCAGTAAATGCCGCCATACGTCGCGTTCACGTGGTCAACGAAATTCTGGTAAGCCTGTACATCGAAATACATTTTCATTTTTCTGTTCCTTTGTCTTGTAGGCCTGATGCCTTGTTTGTATTCAGCCAAGACCGGCAGGGTCTTTATACGAAAACGAAGTTCTCCGTCCTTTGGCACTTCCTGAAAACTCGTATGAATCTTTCCCGTTCCTGGGCTGTCATCGGCGGCGTGGGATCGGGGCCTGGGATCCGCTCGTCCAGTTGGTCGTCGATGTGCCAGTGCTCGGGGCAGTAGTCGCGTCCGTCGTCGGTGTGCAGCCAGTCTTCGTTGAAGCTGTCTGGGTCGGCGGTCTGGTCGCAGTCCGGCCAGTCACAGACCAGCGTGTGCGCCTGGAAGGTCATGTCGCTCATCGTCTCGTCTCCTTGGTGTTGTAGCTGCCGGCGTCCGAGTAGTCGTCCTCGTCGAGCACCCGGTCCTGCCATCGGGCCGGGCTGTGCGCATCGAGGCTGGAGACAGTGGTGTACCCGCAGGTCATGCACCGGTACAGGACCAGGCTGATCAGCGAGGGCCGGCCGTCGGGCGGGATGCGTATCGCCTTGCCGTTGATGGACCGGGGCATGGCTTTCGTCCCGCATCCTGGGCACCGGTAGGGTCCGCCCAATCCTTTGCCGCAGATGAGCAGCCCGTCCATGGGCTCCCATTGGTCCCAGGTGATTGGACAGCCGTCCCACTTGATGGGCAGCTCATGCCGGCTCATGACTGCCACCTCGGGTCAGGCCCAGGGACCCGGCGTCGGCCGATCCAGTGCCAGTGGTCCGCGCAGTAGTCCTTGCCTGTGTCGGGGTCATGCATCCAGTCCTTGTCCAGACACCAGTTTTCCGGCTCGTCGGGCAGGTAGGCCCATTGGCGGACGGCCTCCTTGTAGGTGGCGTTGCCGTTGTACTCGTCGTTCTGGGCGGTCTCCTTGCAGTCCGGCCAGTCGCAGGCCAGGCGGTGGTAGGTCAGCAGGCGGTCGCTCATGGCTGCTCCCTTCTGCCTTGGATGCGTTGGGGGTCGTGCAGTTCGTCCAGTCCCAAGGGCATGCTGTCCGCCGCCCGGCTCCCCTCCTCCTGCGCTGCCGGGGAGAAGCGGATCCTAGGCCTGCTGGCAGGCATGAGGTTCAGGGTTCGTGCGAATTCCTCCAATTGGGCGTCACGGGCTTTTACGAGTTCGGTGCCGGCGTGGGAGGCTGGGCCGGCAGGAGCCGGTTCGTGCCTCAGCTGCGCGTATCGGGCCTGTATCCGGTCCTGGAAGCCCATGTAGTAGCCGTTGCGCCATCTGGCGTTGGCCTTGCCATGGCGCAGGCGGGCTGCCGGCCGCCAGTGCGAGGCACGGTAGGTTTCCATGCTGGTCCAGATCATCTCGGCCTGCCGGCAGTCCTGTTCGGTCCCGTAGAAGATGATCCGGCGGACCATCCTTCTTCCGTTGCCGGACATGTACTCTTCGAAGTAGGTCCTGGCCCTGTTGCCCTGGGCGACGCAGGATGCCAGGACTGCTTTCTGGAAGTTCATGGGGTCTTTGCCCAGGTCGATCCCGTGCTTGACGATGGGGTCGTTCCTGCGCTCCTGCTGGTGGAGCTGCCAGTCCTCGATGGCGTACCTGCTCATGAGCTTCTGCGCCTGGGCCCAGGCTGTGGCGGCCTCGTTCTCGCTGGCCGCCGGGTCTTCGGCGATGGCCAGCAGGGCCTTGGCCCTGCCGATCATCCGCCGGTATTTTTCGTCGTTCATGGCTTTCCCCTTCTTTGTGTTGTTCGTTGCTTTCCGGGCGCAAGCACCCCGGATGCCCTTGTCAGTTGCTTGGGGTCGGCTTGCGGCCTGCGCCGGCCCCGGCGGTGCAGGAGTTCAGGACGCTGACCGTCTGAGCCTGCTCGGCCGGGCTCATGGTGAGTCGGTACTTGTGCTTGATGTAGGCGCGTTTGGCCATGTAGTCGCAGTGCCAGGCCTTGTTGCGGGGCATCCATACGGGGTCGCTTGCGGCCTGCCAGTCGATGCCGTCGCCTTTGTCCTGGTTGCTTTGCCCGTCCGAGGCCTGCAGGACGTCGGGGTCGTTGTAGTAGTCGGCCCTCTCCCCTGCCCGTTCCGGTCTCCACAGTCCGGAGGCCCAGGCGTCGTGGACTGATACGATGTGGTCGATCTGCACCTGCTGGCTGGTTTCCGGCCCTTTGGTGAAGTGCATGGGCCTGCCTGTGTACGGGTCCTGGAAGTCCCCGGCGATGACCTTGCACCCGGGAGCCAGCCTCACGCCGGTAAGGTCACGCTTAAGGATGCGGTCCCGGGTGGTGGCGTAGGGGCAGGCGCCGCCCTGCTTGCGCCAGTCCCCGAACTGGCTGTCCCTGTGATAGCCGCCGGTGTGAGGCCGGTCCTCCACAGGGCCGTCCTGCGCGTACCGTGCGGCTGTCGCATAGTCGACGGGCGCCCTGAACTCCTTGGAGAAGGACCCCTGTTCAGTCTCCTGCCGGCCGGCATCCGGCCACCGTGGGGGATTCAGGAGCGTCAAGTAGGCCAGGGCGATCGACAAACACCACATAAAGACCAGTTGCCAGATTGAATGCCTACGGGTATGTTTCCTCATCATCCCTACCTCGTTTTGCGATACGGGGAATGCTTGGCTCATTCCATGTATCGCGGTTGTCAGTTCCTGTTGGTCATAATCCCATGCCCGGGTCGTATACGTTTTCGGCGTTGGCGCTCCTATGAACACGGCTCATGGCTGCTCCCTTTCGTGGTTGGCCTGCACGATCTGCCAGAGCATCTCGCTGGCCACGCGCCGCCGGTACGACTGCTTCTCGGGGCTGTACCCCATGGCCGGGCGCGGGATGAGGCTGAGGCCGGAGCGTGACGGGCACAGGACCGCATTGACCGCTTCGAGCATGATCTTCTGCTCTTTCAGCTGCTCGTACAGGCTGAGGGGGCAGACCAGGTAGTTGCGGTCGCCATAGAAGGTCAAGCCGTTGCCCGACGTGAAGTCCGCCATGCAGCTTTTGACCTCGTAGCAGACGAAGGTCCCCAGCTCGACGCTGGCCGGCTCCACCGCATAGTTCGGCGTGAAAGGCTTGAAGCCCACGTAGTCGATGCGCCGCTCCTGCGGGGTCCCCTTGTCGAAGCTCACCTCGGAAGCCCAGTAGTAATGCCTGTATGTGAGTTGGCGTTCGACCAGCCGACCAAGCATCACTGTCGTTTCGCTACGAGTACTCATATCAGGCCCTCACATGTCTGCGATAACGCTTCGGCTCGGCCTGGCGTTTGCTGAGCTCCACGTTCCCCAGCCACAGGAATACCGACCGATCCTGGTAATAACGCTCACTCATGGCACGCCTCCGGATAGATCCTGGTCTCGATGCCCGCACCCAGAGCACGCCGGACCATGTCCCAGGTTTCATGGCTTGGCCCGTCTGCGGGCACATCTGGCAGTGCCAGGAGCAGGTCCGCTCCGTGGTCGATGACTTTCTGGTTGCTCAGCTCAACACCGTTTTCGGGATGTTTCAGGTAGTCGAAGGGGAAGAACTCCATCATGCATCCTCGCTTGTCCGCCAGGCGGTGGGTCATGGCGACGACGCCGTCCGGGAGGATGGCTGGGATGAGTATGGTGTTCCTCCCGCGGCATACTTCGTGGATGTCGTCCAGTCTTTCGCCCAGCAGTGCCTGGTCGGCTTTGGTTTGCCGACGGCGTCCGGCGGCGATGATGATGCGCATGTCACGCATGGCTGGCCTCCGGTCCCTTGTCGAAGCGCGTGGGCGTGCCCGTGTACGGGTCCTGGAAGTCCCGGGCGGCCATCCGGTGACCGGCGGGCGACCTGAACTGCTGGGCAACCCTTTCTTGCGGCCCGGTCTGCCTGCTGCCGGTTTTGTGGTTGATGGCTGGCCCTATGACCAGGACGATCACCAGGAACAGCAGCACGCATGTGGAGCTTGCCAGGTGGTGCAGCCCTTCGCTGGGCAGCATGTACCCGTTGGATTTGAAGGCCTTTCGGCGGCGATGACATTTTCTCATTCTTGCCTCTTTGATTGCCTTGCCGGGGCGCTTGGCCCGCCCTGGCTGGGCTGTCGTGGTTATTCTAAGGGGCTCTGCAGCCCCATATGAACATTATACCATGATAATGTAAAAAGTATAATGCAGACCGTTATAATGTATAACTATATAAAGTATACATTATATGTATATACAATATAAAGTTTACATTATACTGTTTATCCTTCATGGTGTGCTTTGCCGGTTCACCGCTGTTCAGGCGAGGCCGCTGATCTCGTCCATGATGCGCCTGAAGGTGTCTATTTCGGCGTTGAGCCGGGTCATGGTCCGCGTCCCTGGGTAGGGGATGCCGCGCTGCACCTCGTAGAGCAGTTCCATGTTGGCCTCCTCCATCGCCGCCGTAATGGATCTCATGTCCAGGCATCCGTGCCTGAGCTGCGTGACCGGCTTGGCCAGGTACTGTCCCAGGGTCCTTATGCTGTCGAGGATGCCGCTGCCTATGGGGTGCAGCTCCCCCAGTCTTGCCTGCGCGTCGATCCACTGCGTAATCCGTATGATGCCGGTGGTCTTGAAGTCGATGCCTTGTTCGTAGCAGTCCTCCAGGAGCCCGTCGTCTCGGTGGCGGCGTGCGGTCTTCTGGTTGGGCTGGGTGTGTTTGTCGTCCTTGGACGGGTCGGCCAGGAGGTGGATGCCTCCGAAGCCCTGGCGGGCCTGCATGTCGGTGGCCCTGAGCTCGCATTCGAGCACCCCTCCCCCGTCCTTGGGGCTGGCGCTGTATTCGATGGCTATCCAGATGAGTATTGGCCTGTTCATGGCGTCACCTCCCCTGCCCGGCCGGGTTCTGGTATTGGATGAATTCGAGCTGGCAGACGTCGTTGTCCTGCCGTGGCTGCTTCATCTTCGGGTTGCTGCGGTCGCTTTCCGATTGCAGGCTGGTGCGCAGCCGCTCGACGGTCCTCTGCGGCAGGCCCAGCTGGGTGGAGAGCCAGAGGTCCTCGCTGCCGTCCTGCTTGGCGTCCTTGATCATGCGCAGCCTTGACTTGCCGAGGCCCCGCTGGTGCATGCTTCCTTGTCGGTGTTCCATTTTGTCATCCTTACTTGCCGGTGCGCCTCTCCCTTGGCCGGAGGGCGGGCCGGCGGTTGTGCCTTCATTGCCTGGCCGGCTCAGCGGCCGGCCTGGGGGCCTTCCTTGTCCATGCGCTCCTTGCACATGTCGCTCAGGAGGGTGGACATCGAGGTCTCGTGGTCGAAGCAGTACAGCCGGAGCTTCCTGTAGAGGCTGATGGGCAGGTAGACGGTGACCGGCTTCTTGCGTTCCTTCCTGGCGCCCTCCTCTTCGAGGATGTCGCTGACCTTCTTCGCCTTGCCGGCGTGTGTGCCGATTGCCATGCTGTGCGCTCCTTCCGCCCGCCGGCCCTGAGTGTGCCTTCGTGCCGGCCTGTCGAATGTTTAATGGTTTATTTGCATACAGTTTACAGTATATCTGTTTACTTTATAATGTTTACTGTTTTACTGTTATTCCGCCTCGGCCTGGTCGAAGAACGACGTGATTTCGTCGACCTCCTCCTCGTATCCGGATCCATGCGGGATGTCCGCCGTCCCGGATGCCTTCCTGATGGATTCCCTGGCCTTGATCGTCGATTCGAGGACGGGCAGCTTCTTCTCCTTGAGCAGCTCCTTGCAGTCCCTCCATGCCACGGTATTCGGGTTGACGCGGGTCACCAGGACGGCCATGGGCCCGTTGACCGTCTCCGCCGTGGCCAGGGCCCGGTTCACGTCGAGGCTGGAGGGCTGCGTGGTGATGATCACCAGGTCGGCGGCGTTGATGCCGGCCTGGATGACGGCCGACTCCAGCGGGGGGGTGTCGATGAGCACCCAGTCGGCCCCGGTCTCGGAGGGGTCCGATACGTTCTCGACGTTGGCGCTTACCACGGGGAAGGGGAGCGGGTTCCCTGACTCCGCCGCCATCTTCTTCCATTTGGTCGCGCCTGCGGACGGGTCCATGTCCCTGACCTCCACCTTCTCGCCCCGCCTGGCGAGGATGCCGGCGGTGAGCATGACGCTGGTGGTCTTGCCGACGCCTCCCTTGGTGTTGGCCCAGGCTATGACGTTTGCCATCATCGCTCCTTCCCAGTCCTTGCGGACAGTATGCCTGTTTAATGTTTACAGCTTCACTATATAATGTTTAATTTATAATGTTTTCATTTATTACAGTATGCTATCAAAATGTTTACATTGCCCAAGGGATCCGCCTTCTGACTGCCTGGTGAACCGCAACCACCAAGGTTTACAGTTTACATTATAAATTATACATTTTATGGCTTTCCAGGAAACATACCCGGATGGTCCAGACGGGGGATGGGCAAGTCTGTGAGGAATGGATCCTCCGGCCCATGAGGGCCGCTGGCGGCTTTTGACATGAAAGTCCTCTGGCGGCCTCGTCGATGATCCTCGTGGCGCAGGTGCTTTGTGGCCGTTCGCCGCAGACTGTGGAATGGCTGTGTCTTTCGGATTGTGGATAACTTTCATGCTGTATTTGCGATATAGGAGTTATCTAGAGTCTATAGCCACTATAGCTACTAGGTGTTTTGCCCAGCCCTACTGCCGCAAGGGTTTTCAGGTTTTGTGGTGTAGAACAATTACGTTGCCGGTGTAGAACAATTACGTTGCCGGTGTAGAACAATTACGTTGCCGGTGTAGAACAATTACGTTCTTCGGGTGTAGAACAATTACGTTGCAGGAGGGCTTTTGCATCGGTGAATGTGGATAACTTCGATGCATTTTGGGTGGTCCGCATCCTCCAAGCGCCTTCGGCTAAAGGATGGCGGCGGCTGCCTGCCGTGGCTGTAGGAGATGGGCCTTGGGTCCTGGCCCTGGTCGGATCAGTTGCCGGTCTTGCGCGGTTTGGGTTTGACGCTGAGACTGGATCTTTGCAGGATGATGCCTTCGCCTTTGATGACCTTGTAGTGCAGGCCTCCGGGCCATGGCTGGGAGATTTTCTTGAGGCTGTTCTTGAAGTATCTGGTGAATTCCTTGGGGTTCTTGTAGGTGCCGCCGAACTGCCTGCTGAGGCTGTCCCAGGTGATGATGCCCGTCTGCATGGCGTTTGAGTGGTTGAGCGCGTAGAGGCGCCTGGACAGCCACATGTAGATGTCGATGATCTGGCCGCGGCTTCCCGGGTTCATCTGGACCAGGACTTCGAGCATGTCGTCGTCCAGGGGGATGCCGTGCCGCATCTGCTCCCACGTTTCGCCGGTCAGCTGGAGGTAGCCGTTGGCGTGCGACTCGTCGCCGGGTTTCCTGCTCCAGGAGATGTAGCTTTCCTTCGAGATGGTCAGCGAGTCCGTGCGGCGCGCGAACTGGTCCCTGGTGCTCAGGTCCTCGGTGATTTTGATTTGCATGGCGCTGACGGCATCGAGCTGGCGTCTGAACGCCTTGTAGTCGGTCCCGGTGGGACTGCGCATGATGTGCAGCTGCTTCATGAGGTCGCCCAGGTTGTCGGGCAGCCAGATGGTCCTGGTCGGGTTGTCCGGATCGCGTTTGACCTGGGTGGTGATGTAGATCAGCAGCAGGCGGGCGTATTTGCCGTACGGCCACAGCGTGAGCAGTTTCCCGTCCAATGCGTATTGCTGCGGGGTGACCTGGTAGGTGAGTGTGCCGTTGACCCGTATCCAGGGTTCGGCCGTCTTCGGCTCCCGGTAGGGGAGCGAGAACCGGCAGAAGTCGGGCATGATGTAGACCCGGCTCTGTGCATTGAGCTGCTGCCATTGTTCGCCGGTGGGCCGGTCAGTCGCGTCGTTTTCCATTACGATGTATACTTTCCCTTGGTATCTGCTTTTGCAACAAGCCACATCCATTTGTCGCCGGTTGCCGAAGCCTGTGCCGCTGTGTTGTAAAGCTTTGACGCTCGGGTTTTGGGTACTTTTGCGCCGTGAAGCTTTTCAAGTCTGGGCCCCCGTCCGAAGATTGTCGGACGGGGGTAATCCTTACCTGGTTGCAAGTATACGCCAGAAACGTCGCTGTCCTGCCGCCGCGGTGCGTGCGGCCGGCAGAGGGGGTCATCCCCGGCGGTTATGCCGCCCTGCCCGCTCCATCGGCGGGGGGGGGGGTCTTTTCCCGCTGATTGTTCGTTCCCTGCTTGTTCAGGCGCGCCGTTCCCTTTTCCGCCTGCCCGCTCCATCGCGGGGGGGGGGTCTCTTCCCGTTGACGACCCGTTTCCTGCAGGTAGGCGTTCAGGGCTTCCTGTATGCGTTCGCCGAGGCGCCTGCCGCCGGCGGCCTCCCTCAGCAGGGGTGCATGCGACTGCTTCAGGTCGTAGCCGCATTTTTCGAAGATCTTCATGCACTGCTCGGTCGGATCCTTGCCGAAGTGCTCACAGACCATGGCGAATTCCGCGATGGTCAGCGGAACACCGGTCAGGTGCATGACGCTGTACATTTTTGCGGCAGAAAAGCCTAAGAGTTCCGCCAGGTCGGTGATCGAGGTGACGGAACCCGTTTCTTGGAGCCAGCTCTTGATCAGAACCACCGACTCCTTATCGGCTTGACGCCATCTGCTAGATTTCATCAGGAGCCAGTTTACGGCACAGGCAAGCCTTTTTCGGACAATGGAGATCACGTCTCGGGCCCTTCTTCAACAAGCTGGGGAAATTCCCTGGTTATCTTCTGAAATACCAAAATTACAGCATAAAAAGTAGCGGAATTTGTGAAAAATAAGAAATTTGGTGTACTGTGTCCGATGAAGGAGGAGCGGCTGCGGTCGAATCATGGATTGCAGCCGTCAATGGTGTGGGGATCCACGGGGTTTTGTGGATGCGAAGGTAAGCCGGCATGTTTCGCGCCGGCGTGAGGAGAGGGGGCGCAGTGCAGGCTCCGGTCGTTGGTGTTGGCGGCTGATGGTGTCCTGCGAAGGCAAACCGTGTTGTTGATGCGTCGGCAGTTTGGGCTGCCGGCGGGGCACGTCGGCCAAGGACGTGCCGCCGATTCCCCGTTCTTGGGGAGGATGGCAGAAAAAAAGAAGACCCCCGGCTTGGCCGGGGGGTACATATCCAGCCCCTGGGCGAGCCGAAGACTTATCAGCCAAGATTTATCTTTGGTTTACGCCGACAGGGTTCTTGAGGTAAGGATGACTGGCTTATGTACAGGAGAATACTTTAGCACTGTGCGGCCGGTTACGCTGGAGGAAGGCAGTAACCCGCATAAGCGAGAAGAGGGGATTTGTCATGGAGGACCAGGAAGACGAGGGGACCATGGACCTGCAGAGCGTGTCCGATCCCGTGGAGGACGAGGCTTCGGCCCCTCCGGCGATTGTGCCGGAGGACGGGGGAGACCCTTCGGACGGGAAGCCGCGTCCGAAGTGGTTGGTCCCGGTGATTGCCGCTGTCGTGGTGGTCGTTGTGGCTGTGGCTGGTCTTGTGGGCTGGCGCGTGTTTGAGTCCCGCCGGCATGATGCGGCGCTGGACTCCTGCACCCAGGCGGTGAAGACTTTGCAGGGGAAGACCAGTTCGGGCCATATGGCGCAATACCGCGAGGCGGCCGGCATCAAGGCCGACCAGGTCAAGGATGCGAAGACCGTGCTGGCCATGGCTCGCAGCGTGAAAAACGCTGAGGGCCTCAAACGGCAGACCGTGCAGTGCAAGGCCTCCATGTCCGCTGCTGATCTGAATGCGGAGGCCGGCAAGGCCCGGCGGATCGACGGCAGATTCGCTGTTGTGGCGAAGGCGGCTAAGGCGGTTTTGGCTTCCCGGGATGCGAAGGTCCTGGATGATGCGAAGGCGGCTTTGGACGGGAAGAAGGGCGAGGCGTCCAGGCTGCTGGCCGATTCGGACGGGAAGGTGGCCGACAACGCCACCCGTGACGGCCTGCAGAAGGCCATCGACCAGGCCGGCCAGGTCAAGTCCGGCAAGGCGAAGGCCTACCAGGATGCGGTTAACGCCCTGCAGGCGGCCATCGACCAGGTGAACGCCTCCGTGCAGGCCAAGAGCCAGGCCGACCAGCAGGCCGCGGTCCAAGCGGCCCAGGCAGCACAAGCCCAAGCCGCCCAGCAGCAGCCGGCGCAACAGCAGACGGCTCCCTCTTATAGGGGAGGCGGTGGGTACACGCCCTCCTACCGGCCCTCCATCAACAGGGGAGGCGGTGGCGGCTGGTCAGTCCCCGCGCCGGCCCAGCAATCTGCACCCTCAACACCGAACGGAGGAGGGTATAACCCTGGTGTCGAAGATTGGATGAACAGTACTGGGCATCCTGTCTGTCAACAAGGCCAAGCCTGTGGCATTGGGTGATTTATTTATTAAGAATTTGCCAGCGGGACCGGTTGCTTGGTAGGTCTCCTATCCCGCTGGCGTTACTTGTGGGCGGTCATGAGGCCGTCCCCTTCATAGTACCGGAAGGGAAACATCAATGATGACACCAGGAAAGATCGGACGATGGGCCGGACGGCTCCTGCGCCTGGGATCCGGATGGCCCGCCAGGGCGGTGGCCGTGGCAGCCGCCGGGGCCACGCTGATGATCGGCGTCGAGCCGGCGTTCGCCGGCGGCGGCGCCGGCAGTTCGGACGGTGGCGGCGGCGGAGCCGTGGCCTCCCAGGTGAGCTGGACCTATAAGGATGCCAATGATGGCGCGTACGGCTCCTCGACCGATTTCAACAGCATCTATCGTGCTTTCTCGGCCATGGGGGTGTCCATGCAGCCCGAAGGCGTAGGCCATGCGCAGAAAGCCTTGAACGAGGCCAACGGCAACTGCGTGGCCCGTTTCAACGAGGCGCATCCCGACCAGTACGGCCAGGCCCAATGCCGCGTGACCGGCGTTGGCGTCATGACCGGACCCAACAAGTCGTTCAGCGGCGAGGTTCACCACCTAAAAAGTGACTGGATAAATGCGTGGGCTGCTGAGGTTATGGGCAAGACTTATAGCAATCACGGAAGCCAGTACCAGACAAACGATTTGTTCTACGATCAGGCAAATACGTCGATTAATACTCTTGTTGATCAGTACACTCGTGATTCGACCAGTATTGTTGTGATTGCTTTGAACCAGTATGAGCCGAAGCCTGCTGAGGTGCCGCCGGCTCCGCCGTCCAAGACGGTGCAGCCGGGGACGAGCGCTGATTCGATGGGCAATCACACGGTCATCGGTTCGGGCACCGGTGTTGGCGGCAAGCAGTTCGTCTTCCGTGATACGTTCGACCCGCAGGGCCAGGGGTATGTGATCGACCATCAGAAGGTCGTGGACACCAGCACCGGCCAGGACATCAGCGGATCCTTCAATTTCAATACCGCGAACGGTGGCACGCCGGCGGGGAATGTGGCCACGGCGACGTGGAAGGGCGGGGATATCCCCAGCAATCACAACTGGCAGTATGAGCTGGATGTGATTCCGCATAATCCGGATACGAGCCTGATCAAGGATACGGGCTCGGTGTATTGGAAGGGCTCCTCGAAGGAGGCTGACCAGAAGACCCCGGATCATGAGTTCCCGACCTGGAAGCCGAACCCCGACAAGTCCTGGGTGCTGTGGGACAAGACGGCCGGCAAGTGGCAGGCGGTGGTGGATCCGTCCAAGTCGAACACGACCGGCGCCGACGAGCATGTGTTCCTGGACGGGGACAAGGTGGCCGGCGTGGTCAACGGCACCGTGGACCCGCATCTGATCGATGCGCCGAATTCGTTCGCCCTGACGGACGACTGGTCGGCTGCCGAGTATCTGGTGGACCAGGACGGCAGGGACCGGATCCGCGTGTACGAGGCCCAGGCCGCGCCAGGCGCGGACGGGCATTACCGGCAGACCAGCGTCAACGACATCGCCGCCAAGGGCAAGGACGTGACCGACCAGTTCGAGATCACGGTTTCGGGCAGCCGGGCCGTGGCCAAGGCCAAGCCCGCCTACCTGGCCAAGCTCAAGAACATGGGCCAGGGCCTGCAGGTGACCATGCTGGTGCCGTTCACGGTGAACTTCGCCAACGGGAAGGGCGCCGCCCAGGCGCGCAAGGACCACAACAGGAAGCCCGGCGACGAGCTGACCTTCTGCAGCCCGGACGGCTCCGCCCCCCAGTTCACGAACAAGGGCTCCGAGCAGGTCAACGGGCAGACCGTGGCCACCAACCAGCCGAAGATCTGCGGGTACGTGCCGCCGGTCAAGAAGGACGTGGTGTCCGAGGCCAGCCAGGGAGGCGACCAGGACAGCGTGGACGGCAAGGTCGTCTACCCCGGCCAGAAGGTCGAATACCAGCTGACCACCCAGCCCAAGCTGCCTGACCTGCTGGCCTACCAGGGGGAGCGGGTGATCATCACCGACACCTACGACCAGTGGCTGAACGTGGACAAGCAGACCCTGGAGCTGATGGATCTGAACACGGGCCGGGTGATCCCCAAGAGCCGGTACAGCACGAAGTGGGACGACGCTCACCACCTGGTGCAGGTCGTCTTCACCGACGCCAACCTGATCGGCCAGTGGCGGGCGGCCCAGAACCCGCGCATCCAGCTGCGGTTCGAGGGCACCGTCGACGGGAAGGCCCCTGCCGGGCACAAGGTCAACAACCAGTGGATGCTGACCCTGAACAACAGCCTGACCCCGTCCAACGAGGTGTTCAACACCCCGCCTGACTTCAACCCCCTCAAGAAGGACGTCAGCTCCAAGGACCAGAGCATCAGCATCGACGGGAAGACCCTCCTGCTGGGCGACACCGGCTACTACCGGGTCACCCTGGACGCCAGGCAGACCAACCAGGCGTACGCCGTGTGGCGGCTGGGCCTGGTGGACGACTTCGACGACGAGTACCTGTCCATCGACCCCTCGCGGATCGAGGTGCAGGGTTCGGACGGCAAGGACTACACCAAGGCGTTCAACATCCAGGTCAGGGACGGCGTGGTCTACGCGTTCGCCAGGACCGTGGACACCAGGGTGCCGGCGACCGGGGAGACCCTCAAGGGCGACCCGCAGCCTGCCGACCTGGCCGCCTACGCCGCCGCCAAGGGCCACAACCCGCTGCGCGAGCCCGCCATCGACCAGGGCCTGCTGGGCCGCACCTATGACCTGGTGCTGCCCTACAAGGTCATCAAGGTCAAGGACGGCTACGTGGTGAAGAACAAGGCCACGCAGATCATCAACGACCTGCGCAAGGACACCAACCAGGTGAGCAACCCGCTCAAGCCGCTCAACCCGAGCAAGGATGTGGTGGTCAAGGTCAACGGGGAGAGCACGAACGGCAAGAGCGTGTACAAGGACCGGCTCTTCCTCTACCAGCTTGACAGCAGCATTCTGCCGGCCAACCGGGCATACGCCCAGGCCGACCGGTGGCTGATCGAGGACCAGCTGGACCCCAAGGTGGACCAGTACACGGGCCAGTGGGCCGTGTACGCCACCCGCGACCTGTACAAGGACGGGAAGGTGCTGGCCGGCAAGGGCGAGCGGATCGCCGGCTCCGGCTTCGATTCCTCGAAGCTGGGCAAGCTGTTCACCCTGGAGCAGGACCAGTCGGGCAAGGTGACCATCCAGGCCACGCCCGCCTACCTGGCTCTGGTGTCCGCGTCCGGCGACCGTGAGGCCGGCTGGCGCGCCTACATCCAGTGCAAGCGTCTGGCCGTCACCAAGCGCCACGAGAACCGTTTCACCGAGTACTACAACGACAAGGTGAACCCCTCGAACGTGGTGTGGACCCGCACCCCGGACATGACCCCCAGGCTGAGGATCGTCAAGTTCGACACCAGGAGCGGACTGCCCCAGGGGGACCGCAACGACCCCAAGGAGGCCCTGACGGTGGACGGCGACACCGATATCACGGTGCGCATCTACAACGATTCGGGCACCGATCCGGACACGGGCCGGGGCTACGTGTTCCTGGGCCGGGACCTGAAGCTGGAGGACAGGACCGTGGCCGGCGACGGCCAGGTCGTGGACTGGAAGTATCCGGACGGCTGGGCCGACTACCAGCTCAAGCCCGGCAAGCATGTGGATGTGCATGGCACCCTCAAGGGCGTCACGGAGCACCACACCAACCGGGCCAAGGTCACCGGCCGGCCGCTGGCGCCCTGCGTGGTCCCCGGCGACGACAAGCCCTTCGACCCCAAGGATCCCGATGCCAAGCCCGGCCGGGAGACGCCCAAGGATGCGGTCATGGTCGACGGGGTGGCCCTGTGCGGGGACACCACGGTGGAGTCCAACACGGACGACTGGAACGGCGTGAAGCCTCCGGCCCTGCCTGTGACCGGCTCCCAGGTCGCCGTGGCGCTTCTGGCTGCCGGGCTGCTGCTCCTGGGGGGCTTCGTGTCCTTCCAGGGCGGGCGGTGGATGCGCCGCCGGCATGCGGAGAACCATGAGGCCGCCCTGGCGTTCAGCGAGCAGGTCATGGCCCAGGCCGGAGCGCCGGAGCCTGACGAACCGCGGGACGAGCAGCCCCGCTGACGGTCTACGAGCCGCACCCATGCAAAGGGGTGCGGCCCCTTCCTTGCAATGCTTCCCCTCCGGATTTCTTAGGCTGCCTTCTGCCTTTTCTGGTTGCCTCTGTTTTCTCGGTCCGGCGGGGCCTTCGCCCCTATAGGGGCGCTCCGGGCGAAGCGGCTGGCGGGTTCTGCCTCCCGTCGCCGCTCCGCCGCTAATCGTCCGGTCCAGCAGCGGGCCCGGATTGGGGCGTCGTTCCGTCGCCTTGTCCTCCGGTACTCGGCCCTGCGCGGCCGGGAGGGCGCGGCCTGCCTCCCGATCCTCCTGCTGCCGGCCCGGCTGCCACGGCCCGCGCGCTGTCAGGCGCCGGCGGGCCTCTGATGATCTTCCCGCCTGTGCTTTGGCTGATGCGCGGACGGGATGGCCGGTTGAGGAACCGACTGGTCCCCTCTTCTCGATTCCTCGGCCGATTCGCCGTCGCGCATCTTCGTGGCGGCAGAGCCGGGGCGGACTTCCCCTTGCCGCCCCGGCACATACTTTCTGAGGCGGTTGATCGTCATGGCGTTACAGATGGTCGGGCAGCGAGTTGTCGTCGCCGGAAGCCGGCGGCACGCTCCATCCGCCTTGTGGTGCGGATGGAGCTGCCGGCGCGGGTGCTGGCGTGTAGCCGCCGCCACCGCCTCCCCTGTTGACGGAGGGCCGGTAGGAGGGCGTGTACCCGCCGCCTCCCCTATAAGAGGGAGCCGTCTGCTGTTGCGCCGGCTGCTGCTGGGCGGCCTGGGCCTGAGCTGCTTGTGCTGCGGCCTGCTGGTCGGCCTGGCTCTTGGCCTGCACGGAGGCGTTCACCTGGTCGATGGCCGCCTGCAGGGCGTTAACCGCATCCTGGTAGGCCTTCGCCTTGCCGGACTTGACCTGGCCGGCCTGGTCGATGGCCTTCTGCAGGCCGTCACGGGTGGCGTTGTCGGCCACCTTCCCGTCCGAATCGGCCAGCAGCCTGGACGCCTCGCCCTTCTTCCCGTCCAAAGCCGCCTTCGCATCATCCAGGATCTTCGCATCCCGGGAAGCCAAAACCGCCTGGGCGCCGGCTTTGACCTTGCCGTTGAGGCTGGCCTGGCGGCTGGCGGCCTCGTGCATTCTGCCGGCACTGGCATTGAGAGCGTCTTTCCCAGCGCCGGCCTTGCAGGCGAGCAGGGGGGCCGGGCCTTTGTCCCTGCCGGCCAGGGCGTGCAGGCGTTGCACGGTCTTCGGGTCCTTCACCTGTCCGGGGTTTACGGACAGCGCGGCCCGGTAGGCCCTGGCGTACGGGGTCCGGTATGCGGCTTCGATGTCATGCCTGGCCTGGGTGCAGGATTCCATGGCGGAGTCATAGGCTCTGCGGCCCATGTAGGCGCGGCCGCCGTTCACCGCGCCTGCGATGGCGACGGCTGCGAGGAGGGCGCAGCAGGCTATGAGGATTGGTTTGGCGGTGCTCCGCTTCCGGGCGCTTTCGGCGTCCGTGCCGGCCTGCACATCGGGCTCTGCGGCTTGGTCCTGCTTGACCGTCTTCGGCAGGGAGAGCGTGGGCGCGTCGTCCAGGTCCGGCGGCTGCCGGCGGGCCGTCTGGATCGGGGTCTTCGGGTCCCTGGGTCCGGCGGGCGCAGCCTTCTGCGGAATGGGCGCGGGAGGGTTCCTGCCGAGGATGGCCGCCTGTATGCGGCGCAGGGCCTCCTGCTTGTCGGGCAGCTGCGGGTACTGCTTCCAGCTGTCGTCCCAGCCTTCCGCCGCGCTCATAGCCCGGCTCCCGTCTCAGTGCCCGCGGTATGCCTCGATGGCCTGCTCGACCCAGGCCTGCGCCTGTTCCGGAGTGAGCCCTTCCGGCAGGGAGGACATGGGGATGCGCACATATTCGCGTTCATTGCCCTTGGCCTGCGGACGGTCCAGGACATGCTCGATGCCTTTTCGGTCAAGTCTGACTCCCTCCAGCTGGGCCTTGATGAGCCTGCGCGCGTTGCGCGAGCCGATTTTCCGGTCCGGATTCTGGTCCAGCCACCGCGCTACCCGCCGCTGCGTGCCTGGCGAGAGGCCGACGAGCGTGTTGGCAGCCGGAAGGTTTATGCGCCCGGCCACGAAGGCATCCTGCAGGGTCGCATCCAGGTTCTCGAGACGGGAGAATCTCGGATCCGTTTGTTTCTTTCCTTTGGCAGCCATCGCTGTAGATTCTACAGTCCCGGCCAAAAGAGAATGAAAAAAACGATTATATACCAATTATATCAACGAATGTATGAAAAAATATATGAAAATAGGTATAAAATGGCTCAATCAGTAGGAAATAAGGATATAAAAAGGACTGTCAGCGTTGGCAAGGTCAACTCTTTGCGAAGGGCGCTGAACCTGACCGAGCAGGATCTGGGCGACATCATGGGCATCTCCGGATCATCCGTGAGCCGCCGGCTGCGCGGGGCGGTTCCGTTCAGCAGGGAGGAGCTGCGCCGGTTCGCCGAGCAGGCGCACACGGAGGAGGGGTGGTTCGATGCGTAGAGGACTTGCCTCTGGCCGGCGTCCGGCGGCCCGTCCGCATGTGCCGGGATGGCTCGGCATGACCGTGCGGGCGTGGTCCCCGGTGCGCGGGTCGAGGATCCTGATGGCCAGGCGCAGGTTCTGGCCTGTGGTGGCTGTGCTGGCCCTGGCGGGCCTGCCGGTCAACCTTGCGTGCATGTTCTGCGGTTCCATGGCGGGCGAGTGGGTGCTTGGCGCATGGACGCTGGCCGCGGGGGGCCTGCTGGCCGTGGCGGCCCTTCGACGTGCCAAGGATGCGGGGCTCAGCCGGATCATCATGGCGGTTCTGCTGGCGCCTTTGGCGGTGTCGGCGTTCCTGTGCCTGCTGGTGCCGCTGGTGTGCCTGGACGGGCACCCGTCCGACACGGCCGCAGCCGCCTTCACCAGCCTGACCTCCTACCTGTACCTCGGCCTTCCTCTGGTTTTCGGGGGGTGCCTGCCCTCCAGGCGCAGCAGGGGCGTGCGGCTGTGAGCGGGGCGCGGCGGCCCGGGAGGGGGTGTGGCGGACATGGGCGATGCTGATTCGGGTCGCACGGTGATGAAGGTCATCGTGTCCGTCCTGGCTGTGCTGGGGGTCTTTCTGATGCTGCTCCTTGGCGGCGTGGCGTTCACTGCCGCAGCCTGCGAGAACGGCGAAGGGGACGGGGAGGGCGCGCCCTCCTCCACGACCGTGTCCGTGGACAATGCCTCGTACAAGCCGCCTGAGCATTCCGACGACCCCGTGGCGGAGAAGATGGCCTCGTTCATGGAGGGCATCGCCTTGGACGACTCCCACGGGTACTCGCAGCCGCGCCGCATGGGCAACCCCGACTTCGACTGCAGTTCGGCTGTGTTCCGCAGCGGCCAGGCGGCGGGCCTGCCCCTGTCCGGATACCCGTTCACCACCTGGAACGAGGGCGCGGCCCTCCAGTCCGTCGGGTTCAAGCATTTCACCTGGAGCGGGAACTACCACGATGCGAAGGCCACGCTGAAGCGGGGCGACGTGGTGGTGAACCCGCAGGAGCATACGGAGGTCTACGTCGGCGGAGGCCTGTTCGCAGCGGCGCGGCACGCATACCCTTCCGGCGTCGACGACGGGCATCCGGGCGACCAGGGCAAAGGCGACGACCAGGAGATCATCATCAGCGGCTACCTGGACCCCGGTCTGACCGACGTGTACCGGCATGACCCGTCCGCCCAGGTGACGGCCTCCGGCGATGCCACGACCCCGGGGGCGGCGACGCCCGCCGTCTGCCGTCCGGCGGACCAGCCCGACGCGGGGGATGCAGGCGATGGGGTCAATGCCTCCGCCGAGCAGGCCAAGGCCATCGCCAAGCGGATGATCCCCGACTACTTCCCGGGGGCGGACACGGAGAAGGAATACGGGTGCCTGGTGAGCATGTGGACCAGGGAGTCCGGATGGAACATCCATGCGGAGAACGCCTCGTCGGGGGCGTACGGGATCCCCCAGGCGCTTCCGGCCAGCAAGATGGCGTCCGTCGGCCCCGACTGGAGGGACAACGCCACAACGCAGGTCAAATGGGGCCTGCAGTACATCAAAGGCCGGTATTCGACGCCGTGCGGCGCCTGGTCCCGCTGGCAGGCGAAGGGATGGTACTGATGATTGCGTTAGCGGATGCCACGATCAATCCGAAGCTCGACGACTCATGGATGCCGGACGGGCTCCCGGGTGTGGTCTCCTCCGTCCTTGGGGCGGTCATGATCGTGCTGGCGATCCTGTTCATCGTGTTCATCCTGGTATTCGCCGCCAACAAGGTCTTCCCGTCGATGCGCTCCTCCTGGTCGGCGGACGGGCTCTACCGGATCTTCGGGGTCGTCCTGGTGGCCGTTCTGACGGTGGGCTTAGGGCCCGGCATCTACTGGGCGAACCACAACGTGGATCCGTTCCCCGGGGGGGTGAACGCCTCGTCCAGCAACTGGGATGCCGTGAAGCTCGATCCGAGCCTGGTCAAGCAATACGGCCTCGACGGCGCCACGGCGATAGCCAACACCGGGAACGACTTCCGCCAGGCCGGCAGGAAGCTCGGCGATGCCGGCAGGAACCTTTCCAAGGGCAATGTGCCCGGGGCCATAGGCTCGGCGGCCTCCGCGGGAGGCTCCGTGATCTCCGGCCTCGTCAACGGGGCCCATGTGGTGGTCTCCAGCGTCAAGCACAAGGGCATCGCGCAGACCGTGTCAGACGGATGGAAAATCCTGTGGAACAAGGCCGGACAGGTCGGATCCTCGATCGCCTCATGGTTCAGGGATAGGGGGCGCCGGTGAAGTACCCGTGACAGTTTCCGGCCTGCCCGTCAGGGCGGCCGAAGAGCCGACCTACAGCAAAACAATCAACCAATCAATCAAGGAGTAGCAACAAATGCGTGTTCCATTCATCATAACGGCCGGGGCCCTGCCCCTGTCCTCCTCAGCCAGCCTGCTGAAGCTGGCCGACAGCGACAGCCCGCTGCACGACGTCAAACCCAAGTACGACTTCCCGTTCATCAAAACCCTGCTGGTATGGCTGGCCAACATCCAGGGCACGGCACTGATTGTTCTGGCCATCCTTTTCGTCCTCGCAGCCGCGCTTGCCATGGTAGGCAAGTTCACAGTCCATTCAGCCGTGATGCGCAACATCGGTGTCGGCCTGCTGATTGCGATTGTGGTTCTGGCCATGCTGGTCGCGAATGCACCCAGGATCATCGAATGGGCCGGATACCAGGATGTCCTGGGAGCGACCACGTCCATGGGTTCCATGCTGGTGCCCGGCCTGCTGTGAGGGCCGGCTTAAGCGGCTGAGAACATGAGCGAGGAAGGAGGCAAGCATTGGGTCCGTTAATCTCCATGGCCATCAACGCCCTGCTCGACTGGATGATCGACGGGGCGGTGAAGGCCTGGGAGACGGCCTGCAAGTTCGCCCTGCAGGCGGGCTCCATGAACGACAACCAGTGGCAGGTCGTGTCCGACACCGTGGGCAAGGTGTCCATGCCGATGCTGCTGCTTACGGTGATCTTCGCGGCGATTGCCATGATCAGGGAGCTGATAGCCGGCAACGTCGGCAATGTGTGGATTGTCTTCTTCCGCTCCATCCTGGCCTGGCCGCTCACCCTGTTCTCCATCTGGCTTGCGGTGATGGCGTCCAACCTTGCCACGTCGATGACCGGCAAGATACTGAACGTCGACATGACCGGAGGCAGCGGGGCGTTCTCGCTGCCGGCGTTCGACAAGCCCAACCTGTCCTCCCTGATGACGCTCATGGGGGGCCTGCTCATGGTGTTCATGATCCTGCTGATGATCGTCGGAGCCTGCTCGATCATCCTGTGCATGGCGGCCAGGACGTTCATGCTCATCATCATCCTGTCCTTCGCCGGGGTCGCGTTCATGTACCTGAACGACGCCAGCGCCAGGATCGCCCGCCGGTACCTCAAGTACGTCATCGGCATCATCCTGTACCAGCCGCTGTGCGCGGTGTTCATCTATATCACGGGCAGGCTCATGTCCGTGGACGGGATGAGCAACCCCATCAGCTTCTTCACGGGGGTTGTCGGGATGATCCTGGCATCGGTCATGCCCTGGGTCCTGGTCTCCATGGTGGCCAAGGCCGGCATACCCGTGTCCGAAGGGACCAAGGGCGTCGCCTCGGCAGGAGCCAAGACCGTAGGCACGGCCGGGAACGCCGTCAAGGCAGCGGTCAAGGTGGCCGTCCAGGCTCTGCTGCATGGCGGCGGGGCTGCTGGCGCGGCAGGCAAAGGCGGCGGTGCTGCAGGAGGCGCCGCAGGCTCCGCGCCGAAGATGAAGGGCCCAGCCGGCGCCGGAGGGCCGTCCTCGGCAGCGCCTGCTGCTGGCAGTGAGAGGCAGCATCAGCCGGAGCCGGCATCCGGAGCATCTGGGCCGACGGCGGAGGGAACCGGCAAGCAGCAGGCCCGTCCTGCGACGTCCAAGGCTTCCGCAAAGCCCTCCGGGGGCAGCGTCCTGCCTGTCAGGGACCATGCCCCGTCCGAGGGCGGCGACGAGGAGGAACCGGATCCAAACCAGGCCCCGCGCCCGAAGCCCCAGGAATCTCCGCTGCCCAAACCCAAAGGCCAGAGCACGGCGCCTGCTGTGTCCGGTCCTGACACGGGTTCCAGCCCTGCGCCTGCTCCCCAACCGGCCCTGGCCCCGCTTCCTGACTCCGGCGCTGGTTCCGCACCGTCCTCTGGTTCCGCACCGTCTCCGGAGCCTGCGCCTGCTCCCCAGCCTGCGCCGGCCTCTGCTCCTGACACCGAGCCGGCGCCGTCTCCGCCGGCCGGCGGAGGACCGCCGTCCGGCAGTGCAGGAGGCGGGGCTGCCGGTGGAGGACGCAATGGCCACCTGGCGGGCCCTAATCACAACGACGGGTAGCGGCGTTTCGGGCTGGCCGTGACGAGGCCAGACAGGCGGACGGGGCTGCGGCCCCGTCCGCGGACCATGAGTCAGCATTGCAATCAGAAGAGGGGAAATGAGCGAGGGAAACAAGGGGACCGAGCCTTACAGTGCGGCTTTCGCGCCGATGGTTCGGCAGAAGCTTTTATGGCATTGGTCGAAGCACCAGGTGGTTGTGGCGGCCGTATGCATTTCGATCATCATGTTCAATCTCACCTTGGCGCACGTGGATCTGTTCGCGCCGGTGAATCTTGCGTGCCTGGCTGTGCTGGGCGTGGATCTGCCCATTGTCAAGCGCATGAGCCTGTGGCAGCTTGCCGCCCTGCAGGCGGGCTTTCTGCTGAGGCGGGCTACGGGGGCCAGTCGGGCGACCATAAGCCCCATCACCGCCGGTGACACCGTGGCCCTGCTTGACGTGCCCGGCCCGGAGGGGAGAATCGTCAGGCCGTATGAGCTGGTCAACTCGGGCGAGATGAACGGGTCATGCTGGATATGGGATGCGGAAGGCTGCGAGGCCACCAGCATAATCCGATTCCGTTCGGCCGGTTCGGAGCTGGCCAAGAACGCGGTCAAGAACAGCCACGCCGACGCGTTCTCCATGGCCCTGCACTCCCTGGTGGATCATCCCGAGGTCGAAAGGGTCACCTTCCAGACCAGATCCCTGATTAAGCCCACCGATGTGACGGCCCCAGCCGGGGGCGGCTCTGAGGCGGAGCGCGATGTGCGGGCTTTGGAGACCGGCGCCCTGCGGACGGCCATGTACCACGACTACACGGTGACGGTCACCATATCGCCCGTGAAGCGGCTGGGCCGCCGGCCCACCGTTCAGGACACCGGCGATGCCCTGTTCGATGTGACCAGCAGGTTCATCGACATGCTTTCCCCCATCGTCGGCCCGGCGGGCCCCTTCAGGTGGCTTGACGCCCAGCAGGTGCGCGGCGACATGAAGTGCCTCAGCGACCCGGATGCGTATACGCTCCTCGACAAGGACGGGCGGCTTGACGACGACCAGCCGGTCTGGACCTCCTACGAGGAGTTCGCCGACTACATCAGGGTCGGCTCGACCTATGCCAGGACATACTGGATCGACCGCTGGCCGGAAGCCGAAAGCCCGGTCATCGCGGACTGGCTCGTCCAGCTTGACAGCTCGCCCGACACCAGGATGATCTTCACGCAGGCCTTCCACGCCCGCAACCAGAAGGAGGCCAAGACGGCCCTCGAAGAGGCCAGCAACGAAACCGGCGTCATGGACAAGTTCAACCAGATGCTGAACCGGCAGCCAGACACGCAGACTCTGGACGAGGCCAGGCTCATGGAGCGGCGCAAGCAGGAGAACACGAAGGAGCACGGCGACGTCGAATTCCAGGGGTTCGTCACCGTGCTTGCCAACTCGCAGGACGACCTGGACCGGGCCTGCCAGGACCTGCTTGCACGAACGGGCGGCTATGCCATGCACCTGGACAAGCAGATCAACCAGCAGCTGGCCCGCTGGGTGGGCGCGCTGCCGCTCGGCCTGGAGGGGCGCAGATGATCCGCGGCAGGAAGAGGAAGCCGCTGAACAGCGGAACCTACGGGTGCGTGCCCGTCAGGCCCGTCCTGCCGGTGAGGACCCTGGCCGCCATCGATGCCGACGGCGTCGTGGGCAGCGCCGGCATCACGACCCGATCCGGACGGCGCCTGCATCGGAAGGCCATGCGCGCAGCGGAGCGAGAACGGCTCTCATGGGATTCGGAGCTCGGCCAGCAGGCCCCCAAGACCAGCGAAGACACGGAAGGCAGGGAGCGGCTGCCCATGACCACATCAACCAACATGGGCTGGGTGCGGTACGCCCCGAAGATCCCCTGGCACATGGCCAGCGTATCCGAGTCGGGCATGCTCAGCCCCCTGGGCGTCTCCGGATGGCCCAGGCTTGAAGGCCCGGTCATAGGCCACAGCGTCATCAACGGCAACGTGTGGAGGTTCGACGCCTGGTCCCCGTACCGGTACGACGGCACAAGCGTCAACGGCTGGATCATCGGCACCATGGGCTCAGGCAAGTCCACGCTGCTGAAGGCCTTCACCACGCGTGAGACCACATCGCCATGGAACCGGCAGGTGCTCATAGAAGGCGACCCGAAGGGCGAGTGGGCGGCCGTGGCCCTGGCCAACGGCGGGCAGGTGGTCGAGGTGGGCAACGGCCGGTACCTCAACCCGCTGGACGTGGCGGAAAAGCCAGCCGCCGTCACGGACGAGGACTGGGCGAGCACGGTCTTCGGCCTGCGCGTGGGGGCCTTGGAGTCCATAGCCTCCGTGCTCAGGAAGGGCCGCGTCTTCGACCCGGGCGAGCGGGCCGTCGTCTCGGCGGCCCTGGCGGAGCTGCAGCGCAGGACGGCCGTGCCGACGGTGGCCGGGCTGACCGATCTGCTGGACAGCGAGTGGAAGCAGCGTGTGACCGTCCGGGGGATGCAGCGCAGCCAGGTGGAGAGGACCGCAAGCGACCTGACCATCATCTACAACACCCTTGTCGAAGGCGATCTGAAAGGCGGGTTCGAAAGGGAGTCCACCGTGGACCTGGACCCGTCCGCCCCGATGATCGTGTTCAACACGGGCAGCGTGGGAAGCGGCGAGGATCTGCGCAAGCGGCTCTACAACGCCTGCATGAACTCGGCCGTGGACCGGCTCTGCTACAGCCATGACGGCCGGTTCAGGATCATCGTCGCCGAGGAGGGATACGAGCTTCTGCAGGATCCCGCGCTGGTGAAGGCGTGGCAGAAGAGGATGCGCCTGTGCGGCGACCTGGGCACGTCAAGCTGGATGCTCATGCACGAGCTCCAGGACATCGAGAAGTTCGCGCCGGAGGGATCCGACCATCTCAAGCAGATCAAGTCGATCCTCACCCTGTCGGGCGTTCAGATCATCTACAGCCAAAGCCCGGCCAGCCTGAAGGCCATGGGGTCGATCCTGGGAGACGACCTGTCGGAGACGGAGCTGCTGACCATCGAGCAGCTCCCCGCCCACTGGGGCCTGTGGAGGGTCGGCAAGCAGATAAGGGACGTCGTCCAGGCGGACATGGGCCGGGAGGCGTTCCAGCTATTCAGGACGGATGCGAACCGTGCAGGATAGGAGCGGGATATGAACGGTAATGGCGTTGTCCAAGGGTCCGGCCGGCGTGACGCCGGGCCGGAGCAGATGGAGCGTAAGACGAGAATCGTCGGCGTATGGACGAGCTTTTTGGGCACGGGGCTCGGCCGCTGGGTGAAGGAGCACACCGAGTTCGTGGACAGTCTCGGCTCAGGCTCCCCGAAGGGTTCCAGGGCGCTGTTCTTATGGACGGTGGCCCTGCCTTCTCCCATAATGATCCTGCTGCTCTTCATCGTGCCGGGAGCAGCGTTCACGGTGTACCTGCTGCTGGTTGCGGGCCTGGGGCTGCTGTCCATCGTGTTCTGGCAGGCCTATAACGGCAGCGAACAGCAGGACAGGGACGCGTTCGACACGAACCGGCATCTCATGGACCGGCGCGAAGCAGGATACCGGCTGAGCGGATGGTCGCTGTCCCGCAAGGCCGACAACGCCCTTCCCGCCACCAGGGCGGCCCTGGATGCGGATGCCCGCACCAGGGGGGAAAGCATCAGCCCGCGAAAGCTTGGCGTGCGCATCGGCGAATGCCATGGGAGGGGTGCGTGGATCTCCACCGAGACCCCGCTGTATGTGCTTGCATCCACCAGGACCGGCAAGACCACCAGCGTCATCATCCCGATAGTGATGGAGGCGCCGGGGCCGGTCATCACCACATCCTCCAGGATGGACGTGATCGAGGCGACCCTCGCCATGAGGCGCGACGGGTTCCGCACCAGCGGGCGCGAGGACTATGCGGGAGGATCCCCGCAGCATGGCCAGTCGGAGGTCTGGATATTCGACCCGACAGGCATATGCACGGACCCTTCCTACGCCCCCTACGCCATCAACTGGGATCCGGTGGCTGCCTGCATCGACGACCGGAGGGCGCTCAATCTGGCCAGCGCCATCGTGGGCACCGCCGATCTGAAAGGCGACAATGCCAACTGGGCGCATATCGCCACCACCATAGTGCGCAGCCTGCTCGCGGCGGGGGCCGTCAGCGGCAAAGGGCTTGACGACGTCTACTTCTGGTCGCAGAGCATGGACGGCATCATCGCCGCAGCGAACATACTGAAGAACTGCCAGGACGACGACCTGCGGGGGCTGGCGGCGCCCCTCCAGGCCCTGATGGATGACGACCAGCGCACGCGAAGCAACAAGATGCTCTCGGTCTCCACGTCCTTCGAAGCGCTGGGAATCAAGTCCATACGGCAGTGGCTGCGCCCCGACCCCGACAGGGAACGGTTCGACATGAGGAGGTTCCTGTCCGGGCGGGGCACTGTGTACATGCTTTCCCCGCTGCGCAGCACCCAGGGCGAGGCGGCGGCGAACGAGGCCGTGTTCGCCAGCATGTTCCTGAGCGAAGCCAGGGACATGGCCAGGCAGATGGCTGCTGAGAGCGGGTTCGGCAAGCTGGAGCCTCCCCTGTCGCTGGTGCTGGACGAGGTGGCCAACATCACCCCCTGGGAGGGCCTGCCCCAGCTGTTCACCGCCGGCTCGGGCGACGGGATATGGTCCGTGGCCGTGGTTCAGGCGCGCAACGCGGCACGCGCCGCCTTCGGGGACGGCGAGGAGAAGCAGATGTGGGACAATTCGCAGAAGCTGATAGGCCCCGGACAGTCCACGTCGGAAGTCCTGCAGGGCATCAGCGACCTGGTGGGCGAATATGACGAGAACCGCAGCGATCTGTCCTTCAACGGCTTCAACGGGGCGGGCCTGCTCTCCAGCCTCGGCTTCCTGCCCAGGACGGAGCGCAGGAAGGCCCTCCCGGTGGACTCGGTGCGGCGCATCCCCATGGGCCGGTTCCTGCTTGTCTCCTCGAACGCTCGGCCTGCCGCGGTGACGACAGTGCCTTATTGGCGCAGGGGATGGCATCGATGCAGCAGCGTGGATGCCCGGTCCATCGGCCGCGGCCATGCGGAAAGCGTGTTGCGATGAGCAAAGGGAAAGCGCCCCGCTCCGAAATGGGCGCGGGGCTTCATGAATTCGAACGGCGGCACGGGGCTCTGGCGGCACTGGCGTACACGGCTGCGGCCGCCGTCCTTGTGGGCCTCCTGTTCCTGGTCGGGGTCATCCAGTTCCCGGGGCCGTCCTCGCCCTCGCAGGCGCATCCCTCCCCTGCGGCGTCAAGCGCCGGCGGAGCGAAGGCCCGCAGGGCCCAGGCCCGCACCATGTCGGCAACGCCCGGCCAGCCGGCCGGCGACTGGAGGGAGCGGCCCGGCAGGAAAGCCAAGGAGCTGATGGACCGTATGACGGACACGATGGACACGCGGCTGGGCGTCAACGACGACACTCTGCGCACCGAAGTGGCCTTCCAGGAGTCCGACACCGGATCCGCCTACTCCAAGAGCGAGCAGGCGTTCACGGATGCGGTCAAACAGGCTGGCGCCGAGCCGCCCAGGGACGCCGCAGAGGCCGACAGGATGTGCAGCCGGCTTGACCGGCTCTACAGCGACTGGCAGGGCCAGGCCTGGGCTGCGGCGAACACGGCCCTCGACAGCCAGATCGATCAGATGATGGCCTCGGCCGAGCTCGGGCGCTCCTACCTGAAGCAGCACAGGGACTATCCTGCCTCCTGCTCCTTATACACGAAGGCGAACGTCGCCACCGGAGGATCCTCACAGGAGGACATCGAGCGCAAGGTGGGGGCCATCAGGGCCTTCAACGAGGCGTTCAGCAGGTGCGCGGCCGACATGAGCCCGGAGCAGGCATCGCGCATGCCGCAGAAGTGAACGGAGGGAGGCCGCCGATGAATGAGCCTGCGCCAGGGCCCCAGGACCCGCAGGGTCCTGAGAGGATGTGGAAGGCCGCCCAGTCGGCGGAGGATCTGGATATGTCAGCGCTGCCATGGCGGTTCGACCAGAGGCAGAGGCATGTGCGCACGGCCGAGCAGGTGGCCGGCTTCGCCGAAATGCTGTGCCAGATCGACCAGAGGATGGATGCTGCGCTGCCGGCCTGCTGGATGCGCCACGGGTACCTGTTCGCCCTGATGGACGCCCTCAGAAGCGAATACGTGTTCGCCTACCTTGAAACCCCCCACAAGAGCCCGAAAAGCCCGCGCCATTCCTACATGCAGACCAGGTTCTGGATGGACGAGAACTCGATCCTGCAGATGGTCAAGGACTATGCCTCTGCCAGGTCGCTGGGCAACCCGGACGCGGACAAGCACGAGAGCGGCCAGTATTCGAAGAAGACCAGTGACAGGCGCGAAAACGAGAAGAGCCTGGGCATCGATGCCGCGGAATGCTTCCCCTGGGACGCGAACGACCTGGCCGGCCAGGCCGAGCCGGCCGCAGGGCCGGCCAGGGACGCCGCAGAGGCCGCCTGGGGCCAGGACGATCTGGGGTTCGACGGCCGGCAGGATCAGGATATGCCCGGCGAGCCGATGCCAGGGTTTGAAGGCGATGCAGGCCCGGAGGGCGGCGCATACGATTCACCCTGGCTTGACGGGGACGACTTCTCCAGCCAGGATTCCGCCTGACGGCGGTGCTCGATGTCGAGCCCCTGAAGGATGGAGCCGGCACGGCCGGGCTCGGAGGAGCCCTCCATCATCTCCTGCCACAGAGGCTTCATGGTCCCGTCCTCTCCAAGCAGGCGCATCTGTCCGCGCTCCGCAGGCGTCAGCGCCCTCCACACGCCCGTCAGGTCGGCGCCTGGCCTGGCTTTCACGATGATTCTGGCCGGGGCGTCCGGGCGGATGTCCCTGATGCGGCGGATGGTCCCATTGACGTTGCGGGCATCCACGGGGATCCGGATCTTTCCTGACGGCTCCTGGCCGCCGGTGTAGTCCAGGATGATGCCTCTGCCGGCTTTCACCGCCATCTCGCTGCCGTGGGCGATCTGTCGAGGGGGGTCCTGCCTGGCTGTCAGCGCATCCGGGTCCGGGGGCCTGCGCCGGTAGGCGGCTATTTTGCGTCGGATGTTGCGCTGCCACCCGTCGGTTTCTCCGGATGCGCCGAACGGCCGCTTCGGGTCTGTGATGTGGTGTACGGCCCTGTATGAGATGATCTCGCCGGAGATTCTGGCGTAGTCGGGGCCTCTGGGCGAGCCGAGCGGCGGCTCGGGGCCGAGGGCCTCTTCCGGCCAGGGGCCGTAGCCGCCGTCGAAGGCTCCGCTCAGGTCCGGCTTCGATTGGCTGAGCATCACGCTCTTCTCGCAGAGCTTGCAGGTCTGGTTCATCAGTTCGATGACCCTGGCTTGATCCTGCGGCGCATCCTCGTCGGGTATCAGGTGCGGCTGTGCTTCGCTATGGTCGAGCTCGCCGGGCGAGAGCATGTTGGCGATGTCGATGGCTTCGCCGTGTTCGGAGGTCCTGGCTATATGGTCGGCCTTGCGCGGGCCCATGTCCTCTCTGGCCTGCGCGTAGGCATCCAGCATGGTCCCGTACCCGGGGTCCTCCTTCAGCCTGTCTAGGTCGCCTTTGTCAAGGACGTCGCTGAGCTGACGCTCGGAGAGGATCCGCCGGTAGGCGTTCCATTCGTGCTGCAGCCGCTCCCCGGAGTATATGGTCTGCCTGTACTGGCGCGCCCATTCCGAGGCGAAGCGGCCTGTCTGCGTATGCTCCATGACCTTGTGCAGGGTGAACATGGCCTGCTGGTGCGGGGTGGGCAGCAGTTCCTCGGCCGTGTACCATTCCTTGCCCGGCTTCGGCCCGTTCTGCTCGTCCCAGAGCTTCCTGTGCTCGATCTTCTCGTAGCGGGTTTTGTTGCGCAGCTTCCAGGCTGCCAGCTCGTACGTGTCCTCGGTGCCGACCATCATCTCCTTGATGTCCTTGGTGGCCACATACACGTCGTTGCCTTCGCGGCCTCGCGTCATGGCCACATACAGCGTATTGGCGGTGGATATGCCCTCCTGGCCCTGGGGGATGTAGTAGTAGCCGCGGTCGACGGTCTTGCCCTGGCTCCTGTGCGGGGTGACCGCATAGCCGCCTATCACGTTCTTGTCCACGTAGCTGGCCGGCAGGATCACGCCGTCGCCTTCCCGACCGGCGGGATGGCAGCGGATCGCCCCTCCGGATGTTTCGTCTACCGTCCACAGGTCGTTGTTGCGCACGTAGCCGCCCTGGCTGGTACGGATGCGCCGGTCGTTGGTCCTGGTGCAGATGATGTCGCCTCTTCCGGCCGTTGACCCGTCCGACAGGATGATGCGGCGGCGTGGGTCGCTTTCCACGCTTCCCGATGCCTGCCTCCGGCGGCTGATCCGCTCGTTCATGTCGGAGATGCCTTCGTTGCTGCCCACGATCAGCAGCGAGCTGACGCCTGAATCGTAGTCGTTCGCCACCTTCCCGATCAGCTCCTCCTCGATGGCGTCGGCCTGGCCGGCATGGATGCGGCCTTCGGCGTCGTATGCGTGCAGGGCGTAGAAGTCCTTGGTGGCCTTGTCCTGTCTGCCCGACCGCAGCAGCTTGCTGAGCGAGGCCTCGTTCTCGTTCTTGAAGCGCCAGATGCTTTCCAGCATGTAGGTCTTGCTCTTCTGGTGGGCGATCCAGGTGAATGCACCGGCGCCTCCGCCAACCGTGTTGAGCTGCTTGTCGTCGCCCACCAGGATCATCTTCGCATGCTTGATGTCGCACAGTTCGGACAGCTGCTGCAGGTCGAACGTATTGGCCATGCCTGCCTCGTCGACGATCACGATGCCGTTTTCGGGGATGGTGAGGTTCCTCTTCTCCGCCTGCAGGCCGGCCAGCCTCTGCCTGACGCGTTCCCGATGACGGTACCGGCCGATCATGTTCCTGGGGTTGAGCCTTAGCAGGCTCTTCCAGTCCATTCCGTCGAGGCTGCGGTATTCCGCTTCGGCTGCCTCGATCCGCTTGTCCAGGCTTCCGTGCCTGTCCTCGTACATCAGCTTGGCCAGGGTGTCGGCTGGCACGCCCAGGCTTGCTCCGAGCTCCTGCGCGGCCACGGCCGTCGGCGCGAACGCCACGACCTGTCTTCCGCCGGGCCGTGATGCCACATCGGCCAGGCATCGCAGGGTCGTGGTCTTGCCGGTTCCGGCCGGTCCTGCGAGGGCGACAATCGTCTTCTCGCTGGACAGCAGGCCCACCACGGCTGCCTTCTGATCGTAGGCCAGCGGATGCTTGTACCTCCGCCTGTCGGATTGGGCTTCCTGGACTGCCCTGGCCAGCATGGTCTCGTTCCATTCCGGAGGCGGCTTGTAGACGCCGGCCGCAGCGTGCATCTTGAATCTTCCCTCGGCAGCAAGCAGCTCCTTGGTCGCATACACGTTGCCTTCCGGATCGTCGGTGACCGCCCGCTCCCCGTTGACGGCTATGCCGGCGTCCCGCAGCTGATCATCGCTGAGCGCGTATTTGCCCGGATCGACCAGGACGAGGTTCTTCTTCTCCTCCTCGACCAGAAGGTCCGTCAGCTGGTCGCGCTGCCCTTCTTTCAGCCGGAGGCCCCTGGTGAGCCGTTCGGCCGCTGACCGAATCACGTTCTCGCTGATGGTGGTCGTGTTGTAGGAGGTCTCCAGGTGCATGGCGTTGAAGGGATCCTTGAGGTCCTCTTGTCTCCATTTGATGTCCCCATGCATGCTCTGCAATGCGGCGGTGTCGGCGATGGAGGCGCGCAGCAGCGCGGCCAGCCATGCCGCAGGCTCCTGTTTGTCGCCGGCTACCTCCCCCTGCTCGATGATCCTGCGGGCCTGCTCTATGATGTGCGGCTGTTCGAGCAGGGCCTTGATGTCCATGTTCAGCCCGCCCCGCCCGATGGTGTCCTGCACGATGCGCTGCGGATCGTAGCCGAGCATGACCAGCTCCTCGTTCCATTCGTCCATCAGCTCATGCAGCGATTTGGGATCCTTGGGCTTGGCTTTGCGCGACAGCCTCCAGGCTCGCTGGTGCAGCTTCCGCAGCATTGACTGCGTGGGCTCGATGCCCTCGGCGCGCAGCTTCTCCACCTCCTTGCTGACCCGCTGGTTGATTTCGGCGTTGCGCCGGCTGAAGGCGTCTATCAGCTGGTCGTCGATGCCGACCAGGTCGTATACGCAGCTCTTCATGCCCGGCACTTTGCGCTGCCGCCATTGCACGCCCAGGCTCGCGGTCATTTTGTCCATGAAGAGGTTGGTGTGCCGTTCGCTGATGGCGACTGCGGCGCTGTACAGCGCCTTGCCGTCCAAGGCCCCGGTGCTGCCGTCGGCACGCTTGACGATGTTCGAGATGAGGACGTGGTCGTGCAGGTGCGGGTCCCCTTCCCGGCTGTCCCAGTGGGTGAAGTCGACGGCGATGATGCCTGCGGCGTGACGCTTCACTATGCCGTCCTTGCCTGTCCTCGAATAGGCTTCATGGCTTTCGAACCAGTCGATGCTTTCCTTGACGGCCTCCTTATGGCAGCGCATGATGGTTCGGCGGACGTAGGGGTCGCCCGCCGCCCAGAGGATGTCCACGCTTTTGGGAAGGGTGAAGGTCAGATCGTATCCGGCCACGGCCTCGCCGGCCTCGATGCTCTTGCGCCCGATTCTGCTGAGGCTGCGGCCGGTGTCCGGGTCGCAGAGGTTGTCGTAGACGCGGCTGATGTCGACCTTGGAGGCGTGGAAGCCTGCCTGCCTGTGGATGACGCCAAGGCCCTTGCCCATCCACATGCCTGGAGGGGTTCCCGGGGTGTTGTAGTAGCCGGCCATGCCGCCGCCATGGTCGGTGGCCACGTCCTCAACCGTCTGCGTGTAGTACTTGGTGCTCGTGCCCGCCATGAGCTTGGTGAGGCTGGCGGCCATGTCAGATCACGGGCTCCGCTTGGCCGAGGAAACCATCCTCCGGGGTGGCGGACTGCCCCGGCAGGGCGGGCGCAACGGGAGCGGCGGACTGCTCCTGGGCCGGCTGGGGATTCTCGCCTGCCTCGGCGCTCTGGTTCTCGACCGATTTCCGGCATTGCGTGATGACGGCGGCAACGCCTCTGAACCCGTTGCGGCTGGCGGTGCCTTTGCTCCAGCCGTGCCGCTGCAGAATCTCCTGGTACAGCTGCTCGTACTCCTTCGTGTCACGGATCATCTGGCTCGCCCTCTGGCCGAGCTGGTCCCTCTCCTTGTCCAGGGCCTTCACTGTCGCCTTGCGCTCCTCTATCTGCTGGAGCAGCCTGGCTATCACCGGGTCGTTGTTGGCTGATGTCATGGTTCTTTGTCCTTTCCTTACCTTGTTTTTGGGCAAAATCTCGCAGGGCCATGCGCAGGGGCTCCGCCTCAGTGCCGTCCAGCGGCAGTTCGGTTCCGGTCTGCTGCCTGTGGTCGTTTTGCATGTCCTCAAGCGCCAGGTATGTGGCGTACTGCGTGTACTGGCTCATGAGGCTGTTCAGGCGCGACTGGTAGTCCTGGTCGAGGTCTCGGATCCATTCGGCCGACCGGCGCTGGGCTATGGCCTTGCCCCGCTGCTCGCGCCAGCGTTGTTTGACTTGCTCGACCTCCGCGCTTTGGCGTTCTATCGTGCCGCGGTTCTTGCTTGACCAGTCCTCCATGATCCGCAGGAAGGAGTCGTGCTGGTTCAGCATCCTCGCGGATGGGCTGCGCCTGTTGATGACCAGGACGCCGGCGCCCATGAGTTCGCTCAGGTCGTCGGCCAGTGTCTGGATGGTTCTCCTCAGCATGGAGTTTTCGCGGGCCATCCGCCGTCGTTCGGCGGACTCGTATTCGATGGTCTCCTCCTGGCGGCTGATGGTGTCCCGGAGGATCCTGTTGTCGGCGTCCCTGTCGGCGGCCTGGTTCAGGGCATCCTTGTCCTTGTTCCGGTAGTAGCTGTTCCTGCACTGCACCGAGCAGAACCGCTGGATGTACTTCTTGCCCTTGGCCGGCAGGTACGGCTTGCCGCACCACAGGCAATGGCCCACATAAAGGCCGTCCATCTCGCTTGTTTCGTGCATTGGCCCCCACACAGATTTCCGACTTGACACTTGTCCCTGCAGCCGAATTTTATCAGGTTTGCGCATCGTGCGCAGAATTTGGCGTTATTTCAACGATAACACCGGATTTTCCGCATTTTAATGCAAGATGTCCATCTCTTGAATTGGGTCATTTTATGGCTTGTCTGGATGTGATTACTGTCTGTGCTGGTTGGTGTGGGTCTGAGCTGGTTGGTGCACTTAGGGTGTGGTTGGTGATGGTGGTGGTGAAGATGGTGGTTTCGTGATTGCTGGTGGGTCTGGTGCTTGGGTGGTTACGTTTGGTGGGCTGTGGTTACTGGTGCTTTATGGATGTGGCGGGCTGGTTTTCGGTTCCTTTAGGGGCTGACTGGGAATGCTTGTTTCGGACTGCGGCAGTGCTTGCGGTGCGCATGCCCGGCTTTGCCTTTTTCTGCTGGCTCCGGCAGGCGTGTGCCGCGTGCATGGCGGGCTCGGGCGAATAGGTTTTGTGGCAAGCGTTCTGCGGGGCGCGTTGTTTGCGCCCCGCAGAATGCGCGGCAGCCGATGATCGACCTGATTCAGGTCGCCGGGGTGTGGGGCGGGAGCCCCGCCGTCAGTGGCGGGCTTGGCCTTTTGCGCCGGGCTTTGCCGCGCGTCTGCCGGCGGGGCATGCGAAGGCGCCCCCGTTCCGGCTGTGGCCGGGGCGGGGGCGCCTGTGCTCGGATGTCAGTCCGCGATGTCGGCGAGGCTGTTTACGGGGCGCGGGCGGTAGGGGTTTGTGTCGTCCCTGTCGGCGGCGGGCTGTTCGTCGCCCCAGACCAGGTCCATGACGTTGTGCGTGGCGAAGAGCCGGCGGGCGGTTTCGGAGTTGTTCAGCGCGGCGCGGACGGAGTCGGCCGTGCCGGCGAACACGGCCAGCCAGATGTGGCCTCCGGCCAGGCGGCGGGCTTCGGTCTTGCTGACGGTCTTGCCGGCCTTGCGCATGGCGCGGACGCGCTTGCGCAGTTCGCGGACGGCGTCCAGGCGGATCTGCTCTTTGGTCATGCCGATGTAGCCGGTCGGGTCGGCCAGGTAGGCGACGTCGCCCATGCTCAGGCTGGCAAGGTACTCGCTGCGGTTGTTGTTGTGCTTGGCGAAGATGCTCATTTCGGCTCCTAATGCTGTGCTGTTGCTCGGCCTGCCACGGCCGGTGGCCTTTCCCTGACCACACTTCTATATTACCACAGTTGTGGTAGTTGTCAAGCCGGACGGGACTTTTCTGCCGGACTTTTCCCGCGGGGCCGCGCCGGACTGCAAACGGAACGACCAGCCAGGCCCATCCACCCAGCTTCCTCCTCGATGACACGCTTCGAACCGGACGGGCACCCGACGATCCCTCCCCCGCACGACCCGGGGACCCTCCCTCGCTCGGCCTGCTTCGAAACCTGCACGCCCAGCCGGAGGGATGCAACGGCATGCTCGCCCCGCACACCCGACCCTGCCCGGCACCACCCAACTCCGGCAGGCCACCCAACCACCCCCCCCCCACCCCTTGCGCATTTGTGCAGGGGCTATGCATGAGGGCCGCATGAGGGCCGCCGGCTTAACCCCCTGGGGGCCCTGGCGGGGGGGGGCTCAGAGCAGGTCCTCGATGGTGCAGTCCAGCGCCCTGGCCAGCTTGAGGGCCGTGGACACGCGGCTGGAGCTGATCGACCGCCAGCCGGTCTCGAAGTTGCTGATGGCCTGGTACCGGACGCCGGCGCGCTCGGCCAGCTGCTCCTGGGTGAGGCCGAGCTCGGCGCGCCGGCGCGCGAGCTTGCTGCCATCGGTGTTTGATTGAGTGCTCATTGCGGATCCTCCTTGCCTGCCGTGCCCCGGGCCCAGCATACCGCAGCTGTGGTAGGTGCCGTCCGGGCGGGGCGGCTATGATGATGGTGGCTCTAATGCTGAGGGCCGGGCGTGCCACCGCCCGGCCCATTTTCATGCCTGCGCCCGTTCAGGCCAGGCTTATGCGCACCAGGGCCCCCGGCACGTCGGGGATGGAGTCGGCCTCCCACCCGTCGACGCCGGCCTGGCTCATGATGCGGGCGATGTCCGGGGCGCGGTAGGTGCCGAACTCGTAGATGACCCCCCAGCGGTTGACGGTGCGGCCGATGCGGCCGGGGTTGCCGGCCGTGCGCTGGTCCATCTGCTGGCAGAGGGCGCGCAGGGCGCGCATCTGCGCGTGGTCGTCGTCCTCGATCACGGTGCGCCGGCGGCAGGCGCTGACCTGCTGCCAGCCCAGGGCGTCGAGGTCGTCAGCCGGCTTGCTGATTTCCACGGTGATGGTGTGCATGGGGTCCCGGTCCTTTCAGATCTGGTAGGAGACGCGGCACAGCAGGGCGCACAGCCCGATGAGGGCGATGCTCTGCACCCTGTCGGCGATGAGCGCCCGGGGGGTCGGCCTGCGGAGCAGGTCGGCGTGCGGGCCGGCCCCGTTGGGGGCGCTGCGGACGATTCTGTGTGCGGTGGTGTTCTTGGTCATGTCATGCTCCTTTGTCTTGGCGGCTGGGCGGCCGTTGTGTGGTGTGTGGTGAGCCTGGCATGCCCCGCGCCTGCCTGGCGCAGTATGATGGGCATGTCGGCTCCGTTGGATGCGGCTGGGCGGCCTTTCCATATGATCCGGCGGTGGCCGCGCGCTGGCACGCGCGGCCGTTTTCGTCTTCCGTTCACTTCATCCAGTCGGGCTGGGCTCCGGCGGGGCCATTGGCGGCCGGCTGGGCCTGCTGCTGTTGTGCCGGGGCCGGCTGCGCGAGAGCCGGGGCCGGGGCCTGCTGTGCCGGGGCCTGGGCCTGCTGCTGTTGTGCCGGGGCCGGCTGCTGTTGTGCGAGAGCCGGGGCGCCTGGCCGGGCGGTCTTCGGCCAGGATTCGGCAGGAGCCTGCTGCTGGGCCGCCGGCCGCTGGCCATAGCCGGGAGCCTGCTTGCGGCTGTTGGCCTGGTCGATGAAGTTCTGCCTGAGCGGGTCGGGGCACAGGCTCCGGCCGTCCACGCGGATGCGGGCGTGGGGCTGCTGGTCGTCGCGGCCTATCCAGGTGTCGGGCTCGTCGTCGAGGTAGCCGGTGCCGGTCACGGGGTCCTTCTGGCTGATGGTCCGGTCGGCGATGAGCTGGTGGATGGCCTGGGCGGTGCGGCCCCAGTAGACGACGGTGATGGAGTCGTAGTTGGCGGCCTGCTGGCGGTTGCCCTGGGCGTCCTTCCAGCTGTGCCGGTCGTAGACCCTGATGGACAGCCGGGCCTTCCTGCCGGGGGCGGGCTCGGTGAAACGGGTGTCCCCCAGGAAGCCGCTGAAGCTGATCATGCCGCTGATTGTCGTTGCCATTTCGTGTACCTCTGTTCGTGTTCCGGGCCTTGGCCGCCCGGTGGGGAACCCTTCCCCTTACCACACTTATAATAATACCACAGTTGTGGTAGTTGTCAAGCCGGAATCGGCAGATTTCCAACGTTTTTCGGGGGGGCGGGACGTGTGTGCGAACGGCCTGCCGGAAGCGGCCCGGAGGCTCCCCCTCCCCTCCTCGGTGACATGTTTCGGACCCGGCGCATGCGGTGGGCGGTGCGGCCCTGCACGGTGCGCGGCGTGTGCTCGGCCTGGGCTTCACCCCGGGGTCCGCGTGCGGATCGGGACGCGGCAGGCGCAGCCCTTGTGGCATGCTGGTGGGCCGCAAGGGCATAGCCCGGCGTGGACCGGGACGCTCCGGCCCCGGGCCGGCTGTGAGTGGCCCCCTGCGGGGGCCGGGAGCAGTCGGCTTTCGCGCCCTCCTGTCCGGCCGGTCCGGTGGGCTGGGCGTGCGCCGGACCGGGGAGGGGGCAGGGCCGGCTAGCGGATTCTGCTCCACGGGGAGGGGCTGCCGAAAGCGACGAGCTGGCGGACGAGGTCGGCGAGCCTGTTGCTGGGGTCGTCGTCCAGGGCCATCAGGGCCTTTTCCTCGGCTTCCGCGTAGCGTTCAGCAAGCCAGTAGAGGGTGGCCTGGATGGCGTGGGGCTGGGCCTGCTGGGCCGGCCGGGCGGCGGCGATGCGGTCGAGCAGGCGGGCGGCCTGGTCTATCCGGTCGGAGGGGACGGGCCGGGGCGGCCTGCTGAAGCTGTTCGCGAGCCGCATGCCCAGCGGGGATGCGGGGTCGGGGTTGGCCAGGTAGGCGTTGAGGTCCTCTTCTGGCATGCCGGGGTCGATGACGAGGTCGACGAGCATGTCGCGCTGGGTCAGGTTGGTCTGGATGGTGAGGCTGATTTGCTTCGCCTGGCTGTCGGTCAGGGGCTCGCTGGTGTCGAGGGCGTGCCGCCATGCGGCGAGGGCCTTCTGGTCGTCGGCCAGGCTTGGGTTGGTG